>NZ_QNFZ01000765.1 GCF_003313395.1 Nonomuraea lactucae
CCGCCGGCTGCCGCCCCGGCGGACGAGTGGCCCCCCGGGCGCGGGCGCCGGCGGGGGAGCCGGGCCCGAGCAGCTCACGATCCTCTGACCAACCGCGCCCGGTCCCGAGGCGGGGAGAAAGTCACCCGCAACGGGCGGCTCATCGTCTTCTGGGCGTGTTACCGCCTTTCTCGGCGAGAAGGGCGCTGGTGGGCGAAGCTGCGCGGACTTCGCGAGTCCCCCAGCAAAGGATGCAACCTTAGGCCCTTTTGCCGCGTCTAATGATCATAGGTGGGGATAGTTCCACGGGGATGAACGGTGCACTCCGCCTAAGCGAGACAATCTTCTTCCGGCGGTGAGGCGCGCCCTCGCCGCCGGTGACGCGTGTTGTCCGACACTCTCGAGCCAAGGGGGATTCCGCAGGTGCGCGCACTGGCACGCAAGGGCAGGTCGGCGATGGTCCGGCTGTACAGGGGGTACAACCGGCGCAGGGCACGCAACGCGCCTCCTCCGTCGATCGACCGCGTCAGGATCCTGCTGCTCCACGCCAACGGCATGGGCGGCACGATCCGGACCGTGTTCAACCTCGCCGGCTACCTGGCGCGCGACCACGACGTCGAGATCGTGAGCATCATCAAGGAGGCCGAGGAGCCGTTCTTCCCCATCGACCCGCGGGTCAGGTTCCGGTTCCTCGACGACCGGCTCGACCCCGGCCCGGACCCGTTGCGGGCGATGCTGTCGAAGATGCCGAGCAGGCTGATCCCCAAGGAGGAGTCGGCCTACCACCGCTTCAACCTGTGGACCGACCTCAAGCTGGCCCGATTCATCCGCTCCCTCGACACCGGCGTGCTGATGGCCACCCGGCCCGGTCTCAACCTGGCCATGGCGCAGCTGGCGCCGCCCGGCGTCATCACCGTGGGCCAGGAGCACGTGGCCCTGCGCACCCAGGCCGAGCCGCTGCAGGAGCTCATCAAGTGGCGCTACCGCCGCATGGACGCCCTCGTCACCCTCACCAAGGCCGATCTGCGCGACTACCGCGAGACGCTGCCCAAGAAGCCCCGGCGCCTGGCCCGGATCCCGAACGCCGTGCCGCCGATGACCGGTGACGTGTCCAAGCTGGACGCCAAGGTCGCCATCGCCATCGGCCGCATGACCCGCATCAAGGGCTTCCACCGGCTGATCGCCGCCTGGGAGCAGGTCGTCCAGCACCACCCCGACTGGCAGCTGCGCATCTTCGGCGCCGGACCCCAGGAGGACAACCTGCGCGCCCAGATCGCCGAGGCCGGTCTCGAAGGCAAGGTCGTGCTGCCCGGCGCCACCTCCGACGTGGGCGCCGAGCTGGAGAAGGCATCCCTCTTCGTGCTCAGCTCCCGCCATGAGGGCTTCCCCATGACCGTCCTCGAGGCCATGGCCAAGGGGCTGGCCATCGTGAGCTTCAACAGCCCGCACGGCCCCAAGGAGATGATCACCGACGAGGTCGACGGGCTGCTGGTCAAGCCGCGTACCAACGCCAACCTCGCCGCCGCCCTCCTGCGCGTCATCGAGGACGAGCAGCTGCGCCGCCGGCTCGCCGCCGGCGCGCTGGAGACCGCCCGTTCCTACGATGTCGACGCGGTCGGCGCCCAGTGGGACGGCCTGCTGGAGGAGTTGCTCGCCCGCCGCAACGGCACCTGGGTCAAACCTCAGACCCCGACAGCTCCACCGGTTCGGCGATGACGTCGACCAGCGCGCCGTTGCGGTAGACGGTGACCGGCAGCGGCCTGCCGATCGCCTCGGCGAACATCAGCCGCTGCAGGTCCTGCGCGTCTCCCACCGGTTTGCGGTCCGCGCTCAGCACGAGGTCCCCCGCCCGCAGCCCCGCCCTGCCGGCGGGCGAGCCGGGCACCACCTCCATCACGCGTAGCGCGTTGTCCTGCCCGGTGCGCCGCCGCAGCGCCTCGGGCAGCGGCGCCGGCGACGTCACCAGCCCCAGGTAGGCCCGCCGCACCCGGCCGTCCCTGATCAAGGTGGCGATGATGGAGCGGGTCGTGCCGTTCACCGGCACGGCCAGCCCCACGCCGACTCCGGCCACCGCGGTGTTGACGCCCACCACCCGTGCCCGCGCGTCGGCGAGCGCCCCGCCGGAGTTGCCCGGGTTCAGCGCGGCGTCGGTCTGGATCACGTCCTCGATCAGCCGTATGGCGGAGCCGCTGCGCGCGGGCAGCGAACGGCCCAGTCCCGACACCACCCCCGCGGTCACCGACCCGGCCAGCCCGAGGGGGTTGCCGACGGCCACCACCAGCTGCCCGACCACCAGCTCGTCGCTGTCGCCGAGCACGGCCGGCTCCGGCGTCGGCCCGTCCGCCCTGATCACCGCCAGGTCCGACAGCGGATCCCGCCCCACCACCCGGAAGCCGCCCGACGACCCGTCCGCGAACGCCACCGTGCCCGACGTCGCCGAGCCGACCACGTGCGCGTTCGTCAGCAGTAAGCCGTCGGAGGAGAACACGACGGCCGAGCCGCTGCCCCGTCCGGCGCGCACGGCGGCCACCTTGGGCAGCAGCTCGGCCGCCACGGACGAGACGATCTGCGAGTAGGAGTCCATGCCAGCCTCCTCGGGAGAAGCCACGCGATGCCCTGCCGGGGCACGTGCTTACATCATTACGCTTCAAGCGCGCTGACGCTCCCCGCATTCCCGCCGCGGGCATTGCCCCGTGTCTACTCGCAGGCGTATGCTCGCATACGAGTAATCGTGTGCGAATAAGCAGGGGTGGTCCGGGTGGCGAGACGGCGGCGGGTCGGCAACCTGCTGGCGCTCGCCGTGCTGTCCGTCGTGGCGGAGCGCCCGATGCACGCGTACGAGATGGCCTCCGTCATACGCGCCCGCGGCAAGGACCGGGACATGGCCGTCAAATGGGGCTCCCTCTACACCGTCGTGCACAACCTCGACAGGCACGGCCTGATCGAGGCGGCGGGGAGCGCCAGGGAGGGGGGCCGCCCCGAGCGGACCGTCTACCGCATCACCGGCGCCGGCCGGGCCGAGCTCGACGACTGGACGCGCGAGCTGCTGTCCGAGCCCGAGGAGGAGCGGCCGAGGTTCGAGGCGGGGCTGTCGGTGATGGGCGGGCTCCCGCCCGACGAGGTCACGGACCTGCTGCGGCGGCGGCTCGACGTGCTGCGACGCGAGATCGCCGCGCGGCGCGCCGAGCTGGAACGCGACCGGGCCGGGCTTCCGCGGCTGTTCCTCCTGGAGTCTGAGTACGGCCTGGCCATGCGCGAGGCGGAGGCCGAGTGGACCCGGTCGCTGCTCGGCGAGCTGGCCGGCGGCTCGTTCCCCGGCCTGGACCAGTGGCGCGAATTCCATCGCACCGGCCGCCTGCCCCCGGACGTGGCCGGCCTCGCCGAAAGGAGATCCGTCACGGACTGACGCGCGCGAAAAGGCCCCGGCGGGGGTGCTGCAACACCGCCGCCGGAGCCCTCGACCTCGAAACCGAACACCCGCGGAGCGGATCCCGGCCACGAGATGGCACTGGCAAGGATAGCCGGGCTTCCCCCGCGCGGGCCGACACGCCTGAGGGGAAACGACCATGACACATGTCCAGACCACCGCCCGTTCCGTGACGTCCAGGGACGGCACCACCATCGCCTACCGGGTCGTCGGCGGCCCCGGCCCCAGACCTGGGGTCGTCCTGCTGCACGGCGCCATGCAGGCCGGGCCGAGCAACGTCGAGCTGGCCCGGGCGCTGGCCGGCGCCTACACCTGTTACGTGCCCGACCGGCGCGGGCGCGGCGCCAGCGGCCCGTGCGGCGCCGGCTACGGCCTCCAGAGGGAGGTCGAGGACCTCGACGCGCTGCTCACCGCCACCGGCGCCCGCGACGTGATCGGGGTCAGCTCGGGGGCCGTCATAGCGCTGAGCACCGCGCTCGCACGCCCTGACCTGCGCCGGGTGGTCGCGTTCGAGCCGCCCCTGAACCTCGGCGACACTGACCCGACGGGCTTGCTGGAGCGGTTCGACCGGGAGATCGCCGAAGGGAGGGTGGCGAGGGCGCTGGTCACCGGGATGCTCGCCGCCCACCTGGGACCACCGGTCCTCCAGGTGCTGCCCCGGTGGCTGCTGGAGCGGCTCACCACCGCGTTCATGGCCCGCCAGGAGCGGCAGGGGGCCGGGGAGGAGCCGCGCTTCCGGGAGCTGGCGCCGACGCTGCACTACGACATCCGGTTGGTGACCGAGGCGATCGGCTCCCTGGAGCGCCTGCGCGGGGTGCGGGCCGAGGTGCTGCTGATGGGCGGCTCCCGCAGCGCCGCCCCCATCAAGAGGGCGCTCACCGCGCTGGAGGGCCTGCTGCCGCACGCGCGGCGGGTGGAGCTGCGCGGCCTGGGCCACGAGGCCACCTGCAACACCGCCATGGGCGGTCGCCCCGGACGGGTCGCCGAGGAGGTGAGCCGCTTCCTGACCTGATCCCCGCGCCCCGGCCCCCGCCGCCCCGCCGGCCTGCGTGACGGCCCGCGGGGCGGCGGGTCAGAGGTGGCGCAGGAAGGTGGC
>NZ_QNFZ01000767.1 GCF_003313395.1 Nonomuraea lactucae
CCGCCCTGGCCGCCAAGGGTGCCGGGCGCCGCGCGATCGGCGTGCTGCTGGCGCTGTGCGGGCTGGTGGCGGCGGCCGCCACGTGGCTGGCGATCGGCGACGAGGCGACGCTGAGCTGGCTGCGGGAGCGCAACGTGCTGCGCGGAGCGGCCGACCTCCAGTGGCGGATCGTGGCCCTGTGGCCCGCCCTGTCTGGGCTCGGCGCGGCGCTGATGGCGGCGGCCGGCGTGATCGCCGTGGTGCGCGGCGGCCGGTGGGCGGGCATGTCGGACCGTTACGAGAGGGACGCGGCCGGGCGACGCCCCCGGGCGACCGGCGACCGCGCCCTGTGGGACGCCCTCGACCGCGGCGACGACCCCACCTGACCGGGTCGGCGCCCGTCCCGATCGCGGCGAGTCGCCGCAGATTACGAATGGCCGTCGGTCTGCCCCGAACCCGGACCCGCCGGGCGGTCGGCTCAATAAGCTGACCCGGTTACTCGCCACGACCATGGAGGAGCGAGAGGCATGACGTACGGGGAGCAGGGCGGCAGCGGGGGCTACGGCTCGCCGCCGCCAGGCGGTTACGGGCAGCAGCCGCCGAGCGGTGGCGGGTACGACGGCCAGGGGGGCGGCTACGGGCAGCAGCCGTCGAGCGACTACGGCCAGCAGGGCTACGGACAGCCCGACTACGGTCAGCAGGGCTACGGCCAGGGCTCCTACAGCCAGCCCGGCTACAACCAGCCCTACAACCCGGGCGGCTACAACCCGGGCGGCTACAACCAGGGCGCATACGGGCAGGCCGGATACGGGCAGGCCGGATACGCCCCATACGGGCCGCCTGCCTCACCCCGGTCGACCAACGGCTTAGCCGTCACGTCGCTGGTCCTGGGCATCGTCGGCCTGATCTTCTGTGGTCTCACGAGCATCCCCGGCGCCATCGTCGGGCACATCGCCCTCAACAGGATCAAGCGCACGGGAGAGGAGGGCCAGAGCATGGCGATGGGGGGTCTGGTCACCTCGTACATCACGATCGTGCTGTGGCTGATCCTCTGGCTGATATTCGGCGGCATGTGGCTCGCGGTCATCGGCCTCGCGACCGCCGGTTCGACCAGCCCTTACTGAGCGGGGAACGGCCTCCCGCACCGCCCAGGTGGCGGGCCGTTGCAGTCCGATCACAAAATGTCCGCAAAGTGAGTGTTATTCCACGTCGATTGCGGTTTGTCGCTAGGCTGCCGCGCGCAACTCGGCAGAGAATGACCACATAAGGAGTCAACGAGCATGAGCTACGGAAACCAGGGCGACGGCGGGTACGGCGCCCAGCCGCCCGGCGGTGGTTACGGCCAGCAGCCTCCGAGTGGCGGCGGGTACGGCCAGCAGCCCCCGAGCGGAGGCGGTTACGGCCAGCAGCCTCCCAGCGGTGGCGGGTACGGTCAGCAGCCGCCGAGTGGTGGCGGTTACGGTGGTGGTTATGGCCAGCAGCCCCCGAGCGGCGGCGGCTACGGCCAGCCCGGCGGTTATGGCGCCCCGCAGAACCCGCCGGACAACCACCTGGTGCCGGCAATCCTGACCACGCTGTTCTGCTGCCTCCCGTTCGGCATCGTGTCGATCGTCAAGTCGTCGCAGGTGAACTCCAAGTGGGCGGCCGGCGACTACCAGGGCGCGGTGCTGGCCTCGGAGGAGGCGAAGACGTGGTGGAAGCGCGCGCTGATCGTCGGCGCGATCGTCAACATCGTCATCGTCGTGGGCTACATCCTGCTGGCCGTGGTCCTGGTGGCCAACTCCCCGGGCTACTACTGACGGGCAGGCAACGCCTGATGGGCATCGCGAACATCGAGCGGCACGGCACCGAACGGTTGCGGTCGGTGCTGGCGCCGCTCGGCGTCGCTGCGGCCACGGGCGCGGTCTTCGCCTTCGTCGGCTCCGTCGACCCCAACGAACCGGGTCACTACCCGACGTGCCCGTTCCTGTGGGCCACCGGTCTCTACTGTCCGGGCTGCGGCACGCTGCGCACCATCCACGCGCTGGCCCACCTCGACCCGGTGGCCGCGCTGGGCCTCAACCCCCTCGCCGTGGTCATGATCCCCTTCCTGGTGTTCTGGTGGGGGCGCTGGCTGGTCCGCGCCTGGCAGGGCAGGCCCAGCAGGACGAAGCTCGCGCACCCGGCATGGCTGTGGGCCTTCCTCGGCGTCGTCCTCGTCTATTGGGTCGTCCGCAATCTGCCTTTCGGGGCCTTTCTCGCTCCGTAGCCGGGGGCCTGTGGCCGGGCGAGGCCGGTGGGGCCGATACCATCGCAGGACAGGCTGGGAGCGGACGCGACGCGAACTCTCTGCCGTCCCCTACTGCCGACCGGAGGGATCCCAAGCGCGTGAGTGAGCGTACCGAAGGACCGAGTGTCCTCGACGACATCCTCGACGGGGTGCGCGCCGACCTCGCCGCACGCCAGCAGGCCGTGTCGCTCGACGAGCTCAAGCAGCGCGCCGAGCGGGCACCGGCCCCCCGTGACGCGCTCGCCGCGCTCGGCGGCGACCGGGTCTCGGTGATCGCCGAGGTCAAGCGTTCCAGCCCGTCCAAGGGCGCGCTCGCCGCGATCGCCGACCCCGCGGCCCTCGCCGCCGACTACGAGGAGGGCGGCGCCCACGTCATCAGCGTGCTGACCGAGCGGCGCAAGTTCGGCGGCAGCCTCGACGACCTCGCGGCGGTCCGGGCGCGGGTCGACGTCCCGATCCTGCGCAAGGACTTCATCGTCACCTCCTACCAGCTCTGGGAGGCGCGCGCCCACGGAGCCGACCTGGCGCTGCTCATGGTCGTCTGCCTCGAGCAGGAGGCGCTGGTGTCGCTGATCGAGCGGGCCGAGTCCATCGGGCTCACCCCGCTGGTCGAGGTGCACACCGAGGACGAACTCGACCGCGCGGTGGCGGCGGGCGCCCGCGTCATCGGGGTCAACGCGCGTAACCTGAAGACACTTGAGGTCGACCGCGACGTCTTCTCGAAGATCGCGCCGAAGATCCCCGACAATGTCATCAAGATCGCGGAGTCGGGCGTGCGCGGGCCGCATGATCTGCTCGCCTATGCCAGGGCCGGCGCCGACGCCGTGCTGGTGGGCGAGAGCCTGGTCACCGGCAAGGACCCGCGCAGGGCCGTGGAGGCGCTGGTGACCGCCGGCGCACACCCGGCGACGCGCCCAGACCACGGAGCAGAGGGATAGCAGTGACACAAGAGGGCTCCATCATCACCGCCGCCGACCTGGCGGGCCACGGCGTCCACGGCGACGACCCCGACGTGCGCGGCAAGTTCGGCATCTTCGGCGGGCGCTACGTCCCGGAGGCGCTCATCCCGGCGCTCGACGAGGTCGCCTCGGTCTACGAGAAGGCCCGGGGCGACGTGCAGTTCCTGCGCGAGTTCGACCACCTTCTGCGCACGTACGCGGGCAGGCCGACCACGCTGACCGACGTGCCGCGCTTCAGCGAGCAGGCCGGCGGCGCGCGGGTCGTGCTCAAGCGCGAGGACCTCACCCACACCGGCGCCCACAAGATCAACAACGTGATCGGCCAGGCGCTGCTGACCAAGCGGCTCGGCAAGAAGCGGGTCATCGCCGAGACCGGCGCCGGCCAGCACGGCGTGGCAACGGCCACCGCCGCCGCCCTGCTCGGCCTGGAGTGCGTCATCTACATGGGCGCCGTCGACTGCGAGCGCCAGGCGCTCAACGTGGCCAGGATGAAGCTGCTCGGCGCCACCGTGGTCCCGGTGCACAACGGCTCCAAGACCCTCAAGGACGCCATCAACGAGGCGTTCCGCGACTGGGTCACCAACGTCGACACCACCCACTACCTGTTCGGCACCGTCGCCGGGCCGCACCCGTTCCCCGAGATCGTCCGCGACTTCGCGCGCATCATCGGCGTCGAGGCGCGCCGCCAGATGCTGGAGCTGACCGGCAGACTGCCCGACGCGGTCTGCGCCGCGGTCGGCGGCGGCAGCAACGCGATCGGCATCTTCCACGCGTTCATCGGCGACGAGGGCGTCCAGCTGCACGGCTACGAGGCGGCCGGCCACGGCCTGGAGAGCGGCGAGCACGCGCTCACGCTCACCGCCGGCTCGGTCGGAGTGCTCCACGGCTCGCGCACCTACGTCCTTCAGGACGACGAGGGCCAGACGATCGACTCCCACTCGATCTCGGCCGGCCTCGACTACCCCGGCGTCGGCCCCGAGCACGCCTGGCTCAAGGACACCGGCCGGGCCGTCTACCACGGCGTCACCGACGACCAGGCCATGGCCGCGTTCTCGCTGCTGGCCAGGACCGAGGGCATCATCCCGGCGATCGAGTCGTCCCACGCCCTGGCGGGCGCGCTGGAGCTGGGCCGCGAGCTCGGCCCCGAGGCCACCCTCCTGGTCAACCTCTCCGGGCGCGGCGACAAGGACATGGGCACGGCGATGAAGTACTTCAACCTCTGACTCCCGGCCGCGAGCGCGGCGAGCCGCCGTACGGGGCGCTCGGCCCGAGCGCCCGCCCGCGCCGGCGCTCGGAGGCG
>NZ_QNFZ01000768.1 GCF_003313395.1 Nonomuraea lactucae
CGCCCCCCGCGCCGGGTTCCGGGCCTCTGCCGGTCAGGCCGGCGAGCAGGCCGCCCTGCACCGCCGTGCACGACGCGCTGCCCGCCACCAGCCCGGCGGCGAGGCCCGTGGCGAGCAGAGTGGCCGCCTCCACGCTCAACAGCCGCGCCCCTCTCGACGACGTCCTTACGCGCAACCTAACGTCGCCCGCCGGATGCGGCCAGTAACAGTGTCTTCACCTCCTGTGCCGTTCATGTCGCGACCAACGGGGTCGTCCGCCTGTCAGAGCCAGCCCGGGCGGACGAGGCCGGTCTCGTAGGCGACGACGACGAGCTGGGCGCGGTCGCGGGCCTGGAGCTTGGTCATGGCCCTGCTCACGTGGGTCTTGGCCGTCGCCGGCGACATGAAGAGCCGGGCCGCGATCTCGTCGTTCGTCAGGCCCGCGCCCACCAGGGCCAGGACCTCGCGTTCGCGGTCGGTGAGCTGGTCCAGGGCGTGGGCCGAGAGCGGCTCCTTGGCGCGCGAGGCGTACTCGGCGATCAGGCGGCGTGTCACGCTCGGGGAGAGCAGTGCCTCGCCCGCCGCCACGACCCGCACCGCCTGGATCAGCTCGGCGGGCTCGGTGTCCTTGACCAGGAAGCCGCTGGCGCCGCCGCGCAGGGCCTCGAAGACGTACTCGTCGAGCTCGAACGTGGTCAGGATGATGACGCGCGGCCCCTCGGGCATCCGGCGGGTGGCCTTGAGACCGTCGGTGCCCGGCATGCGGATGTCCATCAGCACCACGTCGGGCCGCAGCTCGCAACACAGGCGCACCGCCTCGGCCCCGTCGGCGGCCTCGGCGACCACGGTCATGTCCGGCTGGGCGTCGAGCAGGGCCTTGAAACCGGCGCGGACGAGGGCCTGGTCGTCGGCCAGCAGTACGTTGATCACGGCGTCTCCTTCGGGAGGATCACGGCGTCTCCTTGGGGAGGGTCACGGGGTCTCCTTGGGGAGGGTCACGGGGTCTCCTTGGGGAGGGGGAGGCGGGCCGAGACCTGGAAGCCGGTGCCGGAGGGGCCGGCGGACAGCGTGCCGCCCAGGGCGGAGGCGCGTTCGCGCATGCCGGCGATGCCGTTGCCGCTGCCCTGCCCGGACAGCACGGCCGGCGTGGTCGCGCCGGTGTCGGTGACCTGGACGGCCAGCTCCCGGGGGCCGTACTCCAGCCGGACCCGCACCCGGGAGCCGGGGGCATGGCGGGCGGCGTTCGTGAGCGACTCCTGGACGATGCGGTAGGCGGCCCGCTCCACCTGCGGCGGCAACGGCCGTGAGGCGGCGCTCCCCGGTGTCCCGTCCGGACCGGCGCGTTCCAGTGTGACGTCCAGGCCGGAGCGTTCGGTCAGCTCGTCGAGGCGGTCGAGACCGGCCGTCGGGTGGCGCGGGGCGCCCTCCCGCAGGACGTCCAGGACCGAGCGCATCTCGCCGAGCACCTCCTTGGAGGCCGACTTGATCGTGGCCAGCGCGGTGCGGGCCTGGTCGTGGTTGTCATCGATGAGGTGGAGCGCGGTGGAGGCCTGGACGTGGATGAGCGAGATGTTGTGCGCGAGCACGTCGTGCAGTTCCCGGGCCATGGTCAGGCGCTCCTCGCTGGCCTGCCGCCTCGTCTCCTCCTCCGCCGCCCGCTGCTGCTGCGCGCGCCGTTCGCGGACGATCGCGGCCAGCTCGGCCATCACCATGACGAGCAGGATGAACGCGGTGATGGCCAGGTCGTGGAAGATACCGACCGGCCGCGGGTTGCCCAGGTAGCCGTACGCCAGGAAGACCGCCCAGGTGACCCCGGCCAGGCACCACGCGGCCAGCCGCCGTCCCCCCAGCACCAGCGAGAACAGCACGACGACCGGCGCCAGGTAGACCGGCCCGAGGGGGTAGCCGAGCCACGTGTACGCATAAGTCGCCAGCAAGGCGACGGCAGCCGATATAAGGGGAAATTTCCGTCGCACTGCCAGCGCCGCCGGCCCCACCAGCAGCAGCCCGTACCCCAGCGAATCCAGCGGCTCCCTGAACGCCTGCTGCCCATAGGCGGCCCCCTGCGACAGCACCACCTGCGCCAGCGCCACGCCGGCGGCGGCGTAAGGGTCGAACCCGGGCTTCACGCGCACGTGGCCACGCTAGATCACCCCCTTTGACCTGCGCATCCCCCGGCTGGAGGAGGGGGCCCTACCACGATGGGCGTAGCTGGGCCATGGTGGACACTATGCGGAGTGTGATTGCCCTCACAGCAGCAATCCTCGTCACGCCGGCCCTCACCTCGCCGGCGACGGCCCAGCGTCACCCGTCCGAGCAGAACAGACCGAAGGTCCCCGTCGCCGAGGGGTACGGCGGCGCGGTCGCCACCGTCGACCTCGACGCGAGCAGGGCGGCCATCGCCGTGCTCAGGGAGGGCGGCAACGCCATCGACGCCGCGGTCGCCGCCGGAGCCGTGCTCGGCGTCACCGAGCCCTACTCCGCGGGCCTGGCGGGCGGCGGTTTCCTCGTCCACTACGACGCCAGGAACCGTAAGGTCCACACCATCGACGGCCGCGAGACCGCGCCGAAGGCCATGACGGCGTCCACGTTCGAGGGCATCCCGTTCGAGGAGGGCGTCACCAGCGGCCTGTCGGCGGGCGTGCCGGGCACGGTCGCGCAGTGGGACCTCGCGCTGCGCAGGTTCGGCACGATCTCGCTGAAGCAGGCGCTCCAACCGGCCATCCAGGTCGCCGACCAGGGCTTCGTCGTCGACCAGACGTTCGCCGACCAGACCAGGCTGAACCAGGCCAGGTTCAAGGACTTCACCTCGACCGCCAAGCTCTACCTGCCGGGCGGCGCGCCGCCGCCCGTCGGCTCCGTCTTCAAGAACCCCGAGCTCGCCGACACCTACCGCGAGCTTGCCAGGCGCGGCCCCGCCTGGCTGTACGGAGGGCAGCTCGGCAGGGAGATCGTCGCCACGGTCAAGCAGCCGCCGGTCGTCCCGGGCGCCACCCGCAAGGTCAGGCCCGGCCTGATGGAGGAGGCGGACCTGCGGTCCTACCGGGCGCTGATGCGCGAGCCGACGCGCGTCGACTTCCAGGGCCTGCGGGTCTACGGCATGGCGCCCCCGTCGTCCGGCGGCTCGACCGTGGGGGAGGCGCTGAACATCCTTGACGCGCTGCCCCAGGTCGGGCTGCACGAGTACCTGGAGGCGTCGCGCCTGGCCTTCGCCGACCGCAACAAGTACGTCGGTGATCTGCCCGGCGTTCCGCTGAAGGCACTGCTGTCCGACGGCTTCGCCAAGGAACGCGCCTGCCTGATCGGCGACCGCGCGCTGGCGCACCCGGCCGCCCCTGGTGAGCCGGACGGCGACTACGACCCGTGCGCGAACCCGACCGGCGCCTCCAGGCCGACCGTGGCCGAGGGGCCGGAGACCACCCACCTCGTCGTGGCCGACCGCTGGGGCGACGTCGTCGCCTACAACCTTACGATCGAGTCGACCGGCGGCAACGGCATCGTGGTGCCCGGACGCGGGGTCCTGCTCAACAACGAGCTGACCGACTTCACCTTCGGCCCGGCTCCGGGGGACCCCAACCTGCCCGGCCCCGGCAAGCGTCCGCGCTCGTCGATGGCGCCCACGATCGTGTTCGACGACGGCCGCCCGGTGCTCGCGGTCGGGTCCCCCGGCGGGGCGACCATCATCACGACCGTGCTGCAGATCCTCGTCAACCGCTACGAGTGGGGCATGACCCTGCCCGAGGCGCTGGTGGCCCCCCGGGCGTCGCAGCGCAACGGCGCCCAGACCCAGGCCGAGCAGGCGTTCCTCGACGCCCACCGCACGGAGCTGGAGAGCCGTGGGCACAGCTTCGCCGTGACGGCGGAGATCGGCGCCGCCACCGCCCTGGAGCTCCTGGGCCGGGGCAGGGTGCAGGCCGTGGCCGAGCCGACCAGGCGCGGCGGCGGCAGCGCGCTGGTGGTCAGGCCGGCTCCCCGATAAGAGCCCGGGCGCACGCGGAGCGAACCATACTTGTCGTGGAACGGCGGTGAGTGGAACCAGGAGACTGCGACATGTCGCTCGGCCATGACGGTGATTCCCCCTCGTTGCAGCGACGCCTCCACGAGGCGCGGAGCCGTGCTTTCGTGGGAAGGGAAGAGGAGCTGGCGCTCTTCCGTTCGGCCCTGCGCGCCGACTCCTGGTCGGTGCTGTACGTCCACGGGCCGGGCGGCATCGGCAAGTCGGCGCTGCTGCGCCGGTTCGAGATCGAGGCGCGGGCCGCGGGGCGGAGTGTGGTGCACGTCGACGGGCGCACCATCGAGCCGTCGCCCGCCGCGTTCGAGGCGGAGGCCGCGGCGGTGCTCGGTGACGAGCGGGCGGTGCTGCTGGTCGACACCTTCGAACGGTGCCAGGGTCTGGAGGGCTGGCTACGCGAGCAGTTCCTGCCCCGGGTGCCGCTCGGGGCGCTGGTCGTGGTGGCCGGCCGGACCCCGCCCGACCTGCGCTGGCAGGCCGACGAGGGCTGGACGCAGGCGCTGCGCGTGACGGCGCTGCGCGACCTCGGCACGGCGGAGGCGACGGCCCTGCTGGACGCGCGGGGAGTGGCC
>NZ_QNFZ01000769.1 GCF_003313395.1 Nonomuraea lactucae
CTGTTGGCGCGCCCGCGGTCGCCGCCGCGAGCGCCGCCGACCGGGCCGACTCCACGAGCAGCAGCAGGTCGGCCAGCTTGTGCTTGACGGCCTGGAACGAGCCGATCGGCCGCCCGAACTGCCGGCGGCTCTTCGCGTAGTCGGTCGCCGCCTCGAGGCAGCGCGCCGCCCCGCCGACCTGCTCCGCCGCCAGCGCCGCGATCCCGAGGTCGCGCACCCGGGTCCACGCCGTGCCGCCGCCCGCTTGCCGTACCGGGACCCGCTCGAACGACAGCGCGGTCAGCGGCCGGCTCTCGTCCATCGTCACGTGTGGCACGCGCAGCGTCGGAGCCGCCTCCAGCAGCAGCCCTCCGGCGAACACCAGGACCAGCTCGCCCTCCAGCGCGTACGGGACCGTGCCCGTGAGGAGGTCGCCCTCCAGGCGCAGCTCGCCGTCACCGGGCAGGACCACGGTGGCGGTCAGCTCGCCCGCGGCCAGCGCCGGCAGCAGCCGCGACATGGCGGCCTCGTCATCACCCGCCTTGAGCGCCTCCACGGCCAGGACCGCGGTCTGCAGGAAGGGGTGCGGGGACAGCGCCCTGCCCAGCTCCTCCGCCACCACGGCGATCTCGACCGCGCCGCAGCCCGCGCCGCCGTACGCCTCCGGAACGGCCAGCCCGGCGGCCCCCAGCTCGCCCGCGAACTCCAGCCACGGCGCGCCGGGACGTTCGGCGAGGTAGGAGCGGACCACGTCGCGGAGCTCGTCGGTGACCGTCACGGCCGTAGACTACCAAGCGATTGCTGGGTGACATATGGCTTTCCGCTATTTATGCTTTTTGTACGGTCACATAGTGTGGAAGTGGTCATTCCTCTGCATACGAGGGGGGAGGGATGGCCTGGGATGGAGATGGACAAGACAGCGATCGACTACGCCGACTTCGCCGAGTACGACCGGCGGCAGCGTCGCATCGAACGTCACGTGCTCGCGGCCTTCCTCGGGGGACTGGTCGTCGGGCTCACCGGCATGCTCCTGTCCGGCATCGGCCCCGCCTGGCTCGACAGGGTCTACGACCCGTACGCGTACTTCGCCCTCGCCCTCGTGGTGGGGGCGAGCGCGTCGGGGTGGGGCTGGGCGCTGCTGACCACGTTCCTCGCCGCCGTCTCCACGCTCGTGGCCGCCATGGGCGCGAGCGCGCTGCGCGGGCGGATGACCTTCGACGTCATCGGGGGCAGTGCCGCCGGGCTCAACCTGATGCTCGGCATGCTCGTCGGCCTCGGCGTGCTCGCGTACGTGACCCGCCGGCAGGACCGCTGGGGCGACATCGCCGCGGGGGTCGTGGGAGGCGTGCTGCTGGCCGACGTCGTGGACCGTGCCACACCCGGGTTCATCGACAGTGAGGCGACGTTCTGGCCGGGTCCCGCGCTGTTCATCGGCAGCCTGTCGGTCGGGCTGGTGTTCGCCCTGCGCAGGACCGCCGGCGGCCGGATGCGCGCCCTGGCGGTGACGGCCCTCCTCGCCGGGCTGTTCGTGATCGTGCTGGCGGAGTCCCTGGGCACCTGGTTCCCGCTCGTCCCCTGACGGCGCCGCGACGGCTCCTCCCGGCTCTCTGGGGTCCCGGGCTCCCCGACGGTCCCTCCCGGGCTCTCCGACGGTCCCTCCCGGGCTCTCCGACGGTCCCTCCCGGGCTCTCCGACGGCCCCTCCCGGGCTCTCCGACGGCCCTCCCGGCCGGAGCGTCGTCCACAGCCGCCCGGCAACCAGAGCGGCCCGCCGCCCGGAGTCGATAGCCTGTAATCCTCCACACCCGGGCTCGAGCAAGGAGTAGCCGTGTTGCTGCGCATGTCGTCGTTGTTTCTTCGCACCCTGCGGGACGACCCGGCAGACGCGGAAGTGCCGAGCCACAAGCTCCTCGTCCGCGCCGGCTACGTCCGCCGGGTGGCCCCCGGCATCTATTCGTGGCTGCCCCTGGGCAAGGTCGTGCTCGAAAACGTCGCCAGGATCGTCCGCGAGGAGATGGACCGCATGGGCGGCCAGGAGGTCCTCTTCCCGGCCCTGCTGCCCCGCGAATACTACGAGGCGACCGGCCGCTGGACCGAGTACGGCGACACGCTCTTCCGCCTGAAGGACCGCAAGGGCGCCGACTACCTCCTCGGGCCCACGCACGAGGAGCTCTTCACCGACATGGTCAAGGGCGAATACAGCTCCTACAAGGACTATCCGGTCACGCTCTATCAGATCCAGACCAAATACCGCGACGAGGCCAGGCCCCGGGCGGGCATCCTGCGCGGCCGCGAGTTCCTCATGAAGGACTCCTACTCCTTCGACCTCGACGACGACGGCCTCAAGCGCTCCTACGAGCAGCACCGCGAGACCTACATCAGGACCTTCGACCGGCTCGGCATCACCTACAAGATCGTGTTCGCCACGTCGGGCGCGATGGGCGGCTCCGCCTCGGAGGAGTTCCTCGCGCCGACCCCCACAGGCGAGGACGCGTTCGTCGCCTGCCACTCGTGCGGCTACGCCGCCAACGCCGAGGCCGTCACCACGACGCCGCCCCCCGCGCGCGCCGTCGAGGACCAGGAGCCGCTGCGCGTCCTCGACACCCCCGACACCCCGACGATCGAGACGCTGGTGTCGTACGTCAACGAGCACCACGGCCTGTCGGTCACCGCGGCCGACACGCTGAAGAACGTCGTCGTCAAGGTCTCCACCCCCGGCTCCGACAAGGTCGAGACGCTGGTCATCGGCGTGCCCGGCGACCGCGAGGTCGACTTCAAGCGGCTGGAGGCCGCGCTGGCCCCCGGCGAGCCCGCGATCTTCGAGGCCGAGGACTTCGCGAAGCACCCCGGCCTGGTCCGCGGCTACATCGGCCCGCAGGTCCTGCGCGACCTCGGCATCCGCTACCTCGTCGATCCTCGCGTCGTCACGGGCAGCTCCTGGGTGACCGGCGCCAACGTGCCCGGCAAGCACGCCGCACACGTGGTCGCGGGCCGCGACTTCACCCCCGACGGCACGATCGAGGCCGCCGAGGTGCGCGCCGGCGACCCCTGCCCGCGCTGTGCCGCGCCGCTGTCCATCGACCGCGGCATCGAGATCGGCCACATCTTCCAGCTCGGCCGCAAATACGCCGACGCCGCCGGGCTCGACGCGCTCGGCCCCGACGGCAAGCCGATCCGCGTCACCATGGGCTCCTACGGCATCGGCGTCTCGCGGGCGGTCGCCGTCATCGCCGAGCAGCTCCACGACTCCCTCGGCCTGGTGTGGCCGCGCGAGGTCGCTCCGGCCGACGTCCACATCGTCGGCACCGGCAAGGAGCACCAGGTGGAGGCCGCCCTGGAGCTCGCCGCCGAGCTGGAGGCGCGCGGGGTCCGCGTCCTCGTGGACGACCGGGCCGGGGTTTCTCCCGGGGTCAAGTTCAAGGACGCCGAGCTGCTGGGGATGCCGACCATCGTGGTGGTGGGCCGCGGCCTCACCCAGGGCGTGGTCGAGCTGCGCGACCGGACGACGGGCGAGCGGAGCGAGATCCCCCTCAGCGAGGCCGTCGAGCGCGTCCTGGCCGCCGTGGCATGACGCGCCGCCTCCCGGATGCCCGGCTTCTGGCCGTGTCCATTTCTGGCCGTGTCCATTTGACGCGGGGTTGATCCGCTGCGAATGTCGGTGCGATGAAGGAGCACCTCCAGCTGAAGGACTTCTGGGAGAGCCGCCTGCAGGCCGACTGGACTGAGAGCGGTGTCGGATACAAGCTCCTCGGCCGCGCGTTCAACATCTGGATGTACCGGGTGCGCGCCGAGGGCTTCCACCGCGAGGCCGCCACGCTCGGGCTGGACTTCCCCCGTGCCCGGGTGCTCGACGTCGGCTCCGGCACCGGTTTCTACGTCCGCCGGTGGCAGGAGCTCGGCGTCAAGTCGATCACAGGCAGCGACCTCACCGACGCGGCCGTACGCCGCCTGCGGGAGCGCTTCCCGAGCGCCCGCTTCCTCCAGCTCGACATCGCCGAGCCCGGCGGAGCCCTCGAACCCGCCTCCTTCGACGCGGTCTCCGCCATGGACATGCTCTTCCACATCACCGACGACGACCGCTACAAGGCGGCCCTGCGCGCGATAGGCGAGGCGGTCAAGCCGGGCGGCGCCTTCGTGCTCTCGGAGAACTTCCTGCACCGGCACGAGCAGCGCGGCGACTACCAGGTCAACCACACCCTCCCGTGGATCACCGCGGCCCTCGACGAGGCGGGGTTCGACGTGGTGCGCCGGGTCCCTATGCTCGTGCTGATGAACGCCCAGGTGGACGCCAACCCGGTCTGGCGCAAACTCTGGGGCGGTCTCCTGAGGGCCGTCACCCTCACCGAGATCACCGGCTGGCTGGCCGGAGCGCTCCTCTACCCGCTCGAGCGGCGCCTGGTCCGCTCCCTGCGCGAGAGTCCCACCACGGAGCTCATGATCTGCCGCCGCCGCTGACCCAGGCCCCAAGGGCGCCCCGGGTCCCGCCGCCGGAGCCCACGACGTGCGGTCAGGCCGCCCGTTCACCGTACGGGCTGCCCCGTTGTTCTGGCCCCTCCGCGCTGCCCGCGCTGCCCGCGCTGCCCGCGGCGCGGCCGGCC
>NZ_QNFZ01000773.1 GCF_003313395.1 Nonomuraea lactucae
AGCGCTAGCGCTGAGACGGGCGTGAAGATGCCGGAAGTCGCGGCCCCGGCTCCGACCGTCACCAAGACGGTTCAGATTGGGGCGACCGTCCGGCCGGAACCAGCCCTGGCTAGCCTCCCCGTGCAGATCGTTGGCACGGTCGTTCTGGTGGTCCTCCTGGTCGCTCTGGCGGCTTGGATCGGACGCCGGATCGCACGGAAGGCCAGGAAGGCGGAAGTGGCCGAATCCGCTAAGCCGGAGCTGCCTTTGGCGGAGCCGGTCAACGAGACGGCTAAGCCGGAAGCTCAGAACACGGTTCACGCTGACGGAACCGAGCGAATCGAGTTCATGAGCTAGCAACACCAAATGCCCCCTAGCTGCCAGCTAGGGGGCTTTCTGCTACCCCTGTCATCTCTCGCGCTACCGTCTTGCACATACTCCTTAGACGGTGCTACCGTCTTGCATGTCAGCAAAACCGACCCGAAAGGGAAGCAAGATGGACATCGCCCCTAAGCGCCCCGCTGAGATTGGCTACCGCTTCGCAGCGGTCTATCGGCCGATCCGCGCGGAGGACACTTTCCACTTCGTTCTGGAGCTTCGTGGTAGCACCATCTACTCCCCGTCGAACGAGTTTGAGGACCTGGCGGAAGCTATCTTCGCCGGGTTCGAGGCGGCAGCCAAAGAGCGCAATGTGACTCATGTCATCATTGCTCGCATCGCGGCCGGGGACATCTTTCCGGTTACGTTCCGGAGCGTCCCTGTGGTGGGCGGTCTGATCCACTAGCGGGTTAGCTCTAAGCCCCCGGCTCCAGCCGGGGGCTTTCTGCTGTCATGTTGGTCTATCTCGCTACCGTCTTGTACAAAGCGTTTAGACCCGCTAGCGTTCTTCCTGTCAGCAAAAACCCCCGCTAACGCGGGACTCAGGAAGGAACTAGCAATGGAGAAGCCTCGCGCAGTGGTTAGCCTGACGGTGGACGGCTACGCCGTTGAGGTTGTCTATGGCGACAACCGCAAGCGGGAGATCACCAACCGCGACACCATTGAGGAGGCGAACCGCGTCGCTATCGAGCTGGCCATGCAGACTGGTTATGTCTGCGTCACCATCTCCAACCGCTAACCGATAGCGGCAAAGCCCCCGGCCACCAGCCGGGGGCCTTTTTGTAAGCCACAGTGCCGACTACCGTCTTGCGCAAAGCGTATAAGGGAGATAGGGTTTCAGGTGTCAGCAAGAACCATCCCGAAAGGGGAAGCGCTATGTGGGACGCTTACATCCCTCCCATCGGCGAGACGGCAAAGGCTCTGCCGTATGCGGCATCCGCTGGATGCTGGGACTGCAGGCGCGTAATCACGGTTGTGATCCCACCTATGGCAGATTCCGCCACGGTGCACTGCCCCGGCTGCCGTGCTTGGGTTGTCGCGGTGCGACGCCACTTTTGATAGCCCTTTGCCTCTAAGGCTTTCAGGTTGAAGCTAGGCCCCCTCCAGGGAGGGGGTCTAGCGCTTTATGGGGTTGAGCGCCACGGCTGTCTATTGGCCGTACTGGCGCTCTGCCAGCGTCTTGCGCTGGTGACACTCCGGGCAAATGGCCCGGAGGTTGGCGGGGGAGTGGTCATCCCCGCGTTGAACGTGGTCAACTTCGGAGGCTTCGCCTCCGCACACGTAGCAAGTGAACCGGTCTCGCCGGAGAATGGTCAGCCGGAGGCTGGACCAGTTCGACGGAAGTCGAGACCGCCTGTTGGAGGTAGCCCATGGACCAGGATCGTGGTTAGGGCACTTGCCCCTAGCTTTGACTGGCCGGACACATCCGGCAGTGGAACAGACTTGCTTAGCCCTTGGCATGGTTCCTTGCGCGCATACGCGCGTATAGCTAGCTTGTTAGCTGGCTAGTGGTTAGCTAAGGGTTGCTTCGCTTGGGCTTCGCAACCCGGCTGAGCGGGTTTAGCTAGCTAGCTTTGCTTGTTAGCTAGCTGCCCCCCTTAATCCCCCCGTTGGGGCACACGGTATGCCGTGTCGCATTTCCGGTTCGCGAACCCCATGACAGTGTGATCTGTGTCACATGGAATGGATTTGTGCAAGACGGTACTAAGCGCTACCGTCTTGCACATGGCAGAATTGACCGTCACCACGGGGGAGCTGTCCAAGGCGCTCACCAACGCCGAAGGATGGCTGCCGTCCCGCTCTCCGGTTCCCGTAGCCCTGCTCACGGCGAACCGGAAAGAACTGGTCATCACCGTGACGGACACCTATTCGGCCGGGCAGGCAACCTGCCCCGTAGATGGCCATCGGGGCAAGCCCGAGGAAGCCGTGGAGATCAGCCGGGCGGACCTGCTGGCCTTGGCCAAGAGGGCACGGGCTGACGGGACCAAGAAGGGGTTCAGCCGGATCACGATCGAGACCAGTCGGAACGCCGGAGTGATCCTGCACGGCATGACGGACGACCCGCACGCCGAGCCCGTGACCGCGCTGGACGCGACCCGGGGCCGCTTCCGTCCCGAGTGGCCGCTATTGGGCGACATGTTCGCCCTGGCCGAAGAGAGGGCCGTGGACTGGCCCGGCGGCGTGCTGGTGAACACGGGCTATCTCGCCCTGTGGAACAAGGTCAGGCCCGACGCGACAGGCCGGGGCGTTCACCTCCGGAGCATCCCCGACACGCGGGTGATCCTCGGCAAGGTTGGCCCGCACTTCCGGGGCCTAGTGATGGCGATGGACGAAGTCAGGAATGAAGAGGCACTAGGACAAGGTGGTTTGTGGTGACTGAGTGGACGTTCACGAAGCACGCCCTTGGTCGGGCTCTGGATCGACTTGTGAAGCCCGAAGAGATCAGGGCTTGTCTGGAGAGCCCGACGCTTGTCTACGGCCAGGGAGGGCCGTACAAGGGCCGCACCATCCGGCAGGCCGGGCGTGTGGCCCTGGTGGTGGACCCGCAGAGCAAGACCGTCTTGTCCGTCGTGTTTAAACAGCCGGCCGACTGGACGCCCGAAGATCAGCCGTGGGTGGCCGAGCAGAAGGGGGCAGCGTGATCCAACCGCTGTGGACTGTTGACGACCTGGCTGCCTATCTGGGGTCGCCTAAGTCTTGGGTGTACGACAACGCGCACGAGATCCCGCATGTTCGGGTCGGCCGCGAGTATCGGTTCCGGCAGGCAGAGGTGGATCTGTGGCTTGAAGCTTCGCGAGGCGGTTGCCCCTTGAGCCTGCTAGCGGCATGACGAAGCCCCGGCCTTTGGCCGGGGCTTTTCTCTATTCCTTGGTTCGATTGATGTAGTCCACGACCCGCGTGACCGCCTCCCGCTTCGTGGCGGCGTCTGTGTGGACGTACACGAGCGTGGTCACGTCCACGCGGTGGCCTAGATGGTCTTGGATGGTCTTGATGTCCACCCCGTTGGCGTACATCGCGCTCGCGCACGTGTGGCGTAGGCCGTGCAAACCAATCTCAGGAAGCCGAAGGCTGCGGGTGCGCCGTAGAAACACCTCGGAGACGGCCTTGGGGTCCATGCGTCCACCCACGGGCTCTTTGGCTATCCGGTGCCGGAACGCTCGCGGGAACACAAGGTCGTGTTCCTGCCAGTCGTCGAACCATTTGCGGGCACGCTCAATGTGCCGCTTCTGCTCTTGCAGCACCTCAAGAACGTCATCGGAAGCGTAGATGCGCCGCTTGCGGTTCCCCTTGGGCGTGTCCACGGTCATGATCTGGCCCCCGGCCCTGACCGTGTTGTCGCTGAGCCAGATGACCTGCTTTTCGAAGTCCACCTCAGACCAGCGAAGCCCGAGCGCTTCGCCGCGCCGCGCGCCGGTCAGGACGATGAACTGCCACAGGAGGCGGTACCCCTCATTGCGCTCCATCTCCACAAGGGTCCGGACCTGTTCGGGCGTGAAGACCTTGATGATGCCGTCTTCGTCGTCTTCGCGCTCCGCGAGCTTTTCGGCTTTGCGGTCCTCTGCTTCGCGGTACAGCTTGGCCCGCCACGGCGACTCTTTGATGATGTTGCTCCTAGCCTTGCCGTCCCGGACGGCGTAGTCCCAGAAGTTCGACAGCGCGCGAATGAGCAGGATCATCACGCTAGGGGCGTACTTCTTGCTCAGGGAGGCGAACAAGGCGTCGATGTGCGTTGATCGGAGGCTGGCGATCGGCTCAGAGCCGATGCGGGCTCGGGCCATGTTCCGGTAGTTGTAGACGTGATCGGCGGTTGTGCTCGCCTTGAGAGCGCTGGAAGTCGCCCACCGTTCGGCTATTTGATCGACGGTCAAGCCCCCGCGTTTCTCGATGACCGCGTTGCCTGCCTCAACATCAGAGATCGTCTTCGCGATCCACTTCGCCGCCTCTTTCTCGTTCAGAAGGCCACGCTTGGGGTAGCGCCTCTTCTTGCCTGTCTCTGGGGCGATGAGCGGAGGCGTCCATGCGTCGTAGACGGTCGTGCCGTTCTTGAGTTGGCGGGGGCTGATGGTGCCCTGCCCGTTGCGTGCCCGGTTTCGTGCTGACATGGCGGGCAGAGTAGATCAACTGCAACAAAACGTGCAACACGATTTGAGGCGCATGTGAGTACCAGCAGGTCAGAGAGGATTCTCCGATGCGACTGACCTACACGTCGGATCTGTGGTGGAAGA
>NZ_QNFZ01000771.1 GCF_003313395.1 Nonomuraea lactucae
CAGCGTGGCCCCGGCCACCACCACACCCGCGCCCGCGAGCAGCCGGGGAGCGGGCCGCCCGCCGGCCAGCGCGAGGGCCAGCGGCACGGTGCCGAGCACGGTGCCGACGAGAGCGGGACCCGAGGCGCGGGTGGACTCGATCACGCACACGTTGAAGATCACGAGTCCCATGAGCGTCAGGCCGCCGAGCAGGGCGCATTCCTTGGCGGACAGCCGCACGAACCGCAGCCCCGCCGCCCGGGTGACGACGAGCAGGACGGCGGCCGCCGCCAGGTAGCGCACGGCCTGCCCGCCGTACAGGGGATAGTCCTTGACCAGGCCGGAAACTCCGGCCAGCGTGCCGACGAGGAACATCGCGCTCGCCGCGCCCACGACACCGCTTCTCATGGAAGGTGATGGTAGGAAGACAATGGTTCTGTCAAACAGTCCAATGCCATCCCGATTGAGAGGGCCAATGTGGGCGACCTGTATGTGCCGCTGGACCATGCGCGGGGCGGCGTCGCCGCGCAGATCGCCTCCGGGCTCCGCGACGCCATCCGCGGTGGCCGCCTCGCGCCCGGCTGCCGGCTGCCCGCCACCCGTGACCTCGCCGTCGATCTGGGGGTGTCCCGCGGGGTGGTCGTGGAGGCGTACGAGCAGCTCGTGGCGGAGGGGTTCCTGGTCTCCCGCGTCGGCTCGGGAACGCAGGTGGCCCCCGCCGCCGCCCGCCTCCCGGCCCCGATACCGGTACGGCCGTTCGCGCCCGGCGGCCCTCCAGCGGCGGCGGGTGAGGTGGGCGGGCCGGACTACGAGCACCGGGCCACCTCGCCCGACCTGAGCCGCTTCCCGCGCGAGCGCTGGCTGGCCTCCATCAGGTACGCGCTGACCACCGTCCCCTCCGACGCCCTCGACTACGGCGACCCCGGCGGAGTTCCCGAGCTCCGGGAGGAGCTGGCCGGATACCTGAGGCGGGTCAGGGCAGCGGACGTGGACCCGGACAACCTGGTGATCGTGGGCGGTGTCGCCCTGGGCCTTAGCCTGGTGCTCCACGTTCTGGCGCGGGAGCGGGCGGACGGGCTGGCGCTGGCGGTCGAGGACCCGACCAGCCACCGGCAGGTGCCTCTGCTGCGGCGGGCGGGCGCCCGCCTGATGCCGGTCCCGGTCGACGATCAGGGCCTCGACGTGGCCGGGCTGTGGGAGCGGCCGGCGCGGGCGGTCCTGGTCACCCCCGCCCACCAGTACCCGACGGGCGTCGTCCTCTCCCCGGGCAGGCGGGCCGCGCTCGTGGAGTGGGCGCAGGCGACGGGCGCCTTCGTCCTGGAGGACGACTACGACGCCGAGTTCCGCTTCGACCGCGACCCCGTCGGCTGCCTGCAGGGGCTGGCCCCCGACCAGGTCATCCTGTCGGGCAGTGTCAGCAAGGCCCTGGCACCCGGCCTCCGGCTGGGCTGGCTCGTGGCTCCGGCCGGCCTGGCCGCGGCCGTGCGGCGGGCGAGATCCGAGCTCGACCTCGGCTCCCCGGTGATCGAGCAGTACGCGCTGGCCCACTTCCTGCGCACCGGCGGCTACGACAAGCACCTGCGCCAGATGCGCCGGGAGTACCGCCGCCGCAGGGACGCCCTGGTCGGGGCCCTGGCGGAGCACCTGCCCGAAATCCACGTCCGGGGCATCCAGGCGGGCCTGCACGCCTACCTCGACCTGCCGGACGGCTGGGACGAGGTCCGGGTCGCCCGGCTGGCGCGGGAGTGCGGGATGGCCGCCGAGCCGGTGGCGCCGATGCGGTTCGCGCCTGGCCGCCCCGCCCTGGCCGTCGGCTTCGCCAGGCTCCCGGCGCACCGGGCGGAGGAGGCGGTCCTTGGCATAAAGGTCAGAATGTCAGGACAAAATATTGACTGAGCGAGAGTGTCTCGCTTAGAAAGAAAGCCCACAATCCCTTGGAGGCACCATGCGTGTGGGACTGCTGGGCCTGGGCCGGATCGGAGCGTTCCACGCGGCCACCCTGGCCGCGCACCCGCTGGTAGACGAGCTGATCGTCGCCGATCCCGTGCGTACGTCACCGCACGGCCGCCCGGGCGACGCGTTCGAGGCCGACGCCGTGGTCATAGCCACTCCGACCAGCACCCACGCCGAGCTGCTGATCGAAGCGTGCCGCCGGGGTATCCCGGCGTTCTGCGAGAAGCCCGCGGCCGTCGGCGTCAAGGAGACACTGGAGGTGCTCGCCGCGAGCCGGGGCAACCGGGTGCGGATCGGGTTCCAGCGCAGGTTCGACCCCGGATACGTGAGCGCGGCGACCGCGCTGCGTGACGGCGAGCTGGGAGAGCTGCACCGGATCCACATGATCACCGCGGATCCGGCGCCACCGCCGGCCGAGTACATCCCGCTGTCCGGAGGCATCTTCCGCGACTGCCACATCCACGACTTCGACATCCTGCGCTGGGTGACCGGCCAGGAGGTCGCCTGGGTCTACGCCGCCGGCGCGAACCGGGGCGCCGACTTCTTCCGGCAGGCCGGCGACGTGGACAACAGCGCCGCGCTGCTCGGCCTCGACGACGGCACGCTGGTCACGCTGCAGGGCTCCCGCTACAACGGCGCCGGCTACGACGTGCGCATGGAGCTCGCGGGCAGCAAGGGCACGCGGGCCGTCGGTCTCGGCCCGCGCGCCCCGATGCGGTCCACCGAGGGCTTGCAGCCCCCGGGGGAGCCGTGGCCCGACTTCGTGACGCGCTTCGAGCAGGCGTACGTCGACGAGATCGACGGCTTCCTGCGCGACGACCCGAGGCTGTGCTCGGTCGAGGAGGCCCTGGCGGCGCTCTACATCGCCGAGGCCGCCGAGCTCTCGCGCCGCGAGGACCGTCCCGTCCAGCTCGCGGAGGTGTGGCGATGAAGCTGGCAGGAGCGCCCATCTCCTGGGGCGTGTGCGAGGTGCCCGGCTGGGGCCACCAGCTGGCGGCCGAGCGGGTGCTCGCCGAGATGCGCGAGCTCGGTCTCACCGCGACCGAGCTCGGGCCCGAGGGTTTCCTGACGCCCGCCCTCATCGAGGCGTACGGCCTGGGCAACGTGGGCGCCTTCGTGCCCGCGGTGCTCCACGACCCGTCGCACGACCCGCTGCCCGGCCTGCCCGAGGTCGAGGGGATGCTGGTCCTCGCCGCCGCCACCGGGCGCGACGGTTACGACGCGCGCCCGGTCCTCGACGAGACAGGCTGGGCCACCATGCTGGCCAACCTCGACCGGATCACCGCCGAGCGCGGCCCGGACGTGGCCCTGCACCCGCACGTCGGCACCATGGTCGAGACCCGCGACGAGGTCGGCAGGGTGCTCGGCGGCAGCTCGGTCCCGCTCTGCCTGGACACCGGGCACCTGCTGATCGGCGGCACCGACCCGGCCGCCCTGGTGCGGGAGGCCGCCGCCCGGGTCACGCACGTCCACCTCAAGGACGTGGACGCGGGGCTCGCCGCCCGGGTCTCCAAGGGAGAGCTCACCTACACCCAGGCCGTGCGCGAGGGCGTCTACCGCCCGCTCGGGCAGGGCGACGTGGACATCGCGGGCATCGTCGCGGGCCTGGACGCCGGCGGCTACCGGGGCTGGTACGTCATGGAGCAGGACGTGATCCTCGACGGCCCGGACGACCGGCCGGTGGAGAACGTCCGGCAGAGCCTCGCCTACCTGGACTCCCTGGCCCAGGCAGGTTAGGCGGCGCTGTGCCCGCGCGCCTCGACGGCGGGCTCGAAGCCCCTGGCCAGCGCCACGATCGCCGCCGCGAGGACGAGCGGCGCCGCGAACGCCACCCGCATGTCGGCGGCGTCCGCGACGCCGCCGACCAGGGCCGCGCCCACGATGAAGCCGATGTAGTTGAACAGGTTGACCCGGGCGATGGCCACGCCCGCGCCCGCCGGGTCCAGCCGTCCCGCCGCCGAGAACGACTGCGGGGCCACCACCGACAGGCCCACCCCGGTCAGCCCGAACGCCACGATGGCGAGCGGCTGGCTGGGTGCGAGGACGACGCCGAGGAACCCCAGCGTGGCGATGGCGCCGCCGATCCGGACGATGGCGGCGGGGCCGTACCTCCTGACCGCGAAGTCCCCGCCGAGCCGCACGGCGAGCGTCGTGGCCTGGTAGGCGGCGTACGCGAGCGGGACCACGCCGGGGGCGGCGGCCAGGACGTCCTGCATGAAGACCGTGCTGAAGTTCGACACCGCGGCGTCGCCGACGTACAGGAAGCCCATCGCGAGGCAGAGCGGGATGATCGGCCTCCACGGGTAGCGGCCGGCCGCGGTGACCGTGGACTCGGGCTTCTCCTCCTGGACCGTGCAGAGTCTCGGCCCGGCGGAGAGGGAGGCCGCCACGGCCAGGACCATCGGCACGCCCATGGTCACGGCCAGGTCGAGCGAGGCCGTGGCCGATGCCCACAGCGCTCCGAGCAGGCTGAACACGCTCCACACGCAGTGGAAGCCGTTCAGCACGGCCCTGCCGTACCTGCGCTCGACGGCCACGCCCTGCATGTTGATGCCCGCGTCCACCGCGCCCACGGCCAGGCCGAACACCAGCAGCGCAGCGACGAGCAGCGGCACGCCCGGCGCGAGCCCCGCGACCACCACGGCCGCCGCGACCGCCGGCTGGGCGGCGCGGAG
>NZ_QNFZ01000770.1 GCF_003313395.1 Nonomuraea lactucae
CCCCTCGACGCGCACGCCGTCGCCGAGGTGCTCGCCGACCAGTCGCGGCGCATCGACGCGCTGCCCGACCCCGGCCGGTTCCGGCTGCTGGCCGCGGCCGAGTCGGCCGGGGCGCTGATCGCCGCCGAGATGGGTCACGACGGCATGCCCTGGCGGCGCGACGCGCACGACGCGCTGCTCACCGAGCTGCTCGGGCCGCGCCCGGTGCACGGCATGCGCCCGGCCAGGCTCCAGGCGCTGGCCGACGAGGTGTCGGCGGCCTTCGGCCGTCCGGTCAACCCCGACTCGGTGCAGCAGCTCGTCAAGGCGTTCAAGGGCGCCGGGGTGGCGCTGAAGTCGACCCGGTCGTGGGAGCTCAAGCAGATCGACCACCCCGCGGTGGCGCCGCTGCTGGCCTACAAGGAGCTGGCCCGGCTGCACAGCTTCCACGGCTGGACGTGGGCCGACCAGTGGGTGCGCGGCGGGCGGTTCCGCCCTGAATACGTGGTGGGCGGCGTGGTGTCCGGGCGCTGGGCGACCTCGGGCGGTGGGGCGCTGCAGATCCCCAAGGTGATGCGCCGCGTGGTGGTGGCCGACGACGGCTGGACGCTGATCGTGGCCGACGCCGCCCAGCTGGAGCCTCGGGTGCTGGCCGCGATGGCCGGCGACGTCGGGCTGGCGCGGGCGGCCGGCGAGATCGACCTCTACTCGGCGCTGGCCCAGGCGTTCGGCGGCGAGCGCGACCACGCCAAGATCGCGATGCTGTCGGCCATGTACGGCGGCACCAGCGGCGACGCCCCCAAACTGCTGGCGATGATGCGGCAGCGCTTCCCGCAGGCCTACCGGTTCGTCGAGGACGCGGCCAAGGCCGGTGAGGAGGGCAGGCTCGTGCGCTCGTGGCTGGGCCGCACCTGCCCGCCGCCGTCCGGCCGCTGGAGGGAGCTCGTGTCCGGGCCCGAGGGCGGCCGGGCGGCGCGCGACCGGGGCCGCTTCACCCGCAACTTCGTCGTCCAGGCGACCGCCGCCGAGTGGGCGCTGGCGCTGATGGGCGTGCTGCGGGGGCTGCTGCCCGACCCGGCGAGGCTGGTCTTCTTCCAGCACGACGAGGTCATGGTGCACTGCCCTCTGGAGCAGGCGGGGGCGGTCGTCGAGGCGGTGTCGGCCGCGGCCGCGGAGGCCACACGGCTGATGTTCGGCCGCACGCCGGTGCGGTTCCCGATGGAGGCCGTCGCGGTCACCTGCTACGCCGACGCCAAGTGATCCCGGTCGCCGGGGGAGCCGGACCGCCGGGTGACCGCCAGCCACAGGCCGGCAGCCGCGACCATCACGCCGACCACCAGGCCGAGCGTGCCGTACGAGAGCCGGTCCACGATGGCGCCCGCGAAGACCGTGCCGGTGGCGCCGCAGACGTTCATCAGCAGGTCCGACAGGCCCTGCACCGCGGGCCGGCCCCCGACCGGCACCGACTCGCTGACCAGCGCCGATCCCGCCACCAGCCCGCACGACCAGCCGAGCCCCAGCAGCACCAGCCCCGTGGTCACCTGCCAGACGCGGTGCCCGGCCGTCCCCGCCAGGGTGGCGGCGGCGAGCAGCAGCGCCATGCCGAGCAGCAGCACCGGCACCCTCCCCGCCTTGTCGGCCAGCCAGCCCACCACCGGCGACATGACGTACATGCCGGCGATGTGCAGGCTGATCACCAGGCCGATGACGTCCAGGTTCGAGCCGTCGTGGTGGAGCTTGACCGGGGTCATCGACATGACCGACACCATCGCCGTGTGGCTGACCGCGATCATGACCAGCGCCTTGCGGGCCATCGGGGTGGTGCGCAGCGTCTCCCACGCCCGCCTCGTCGTCCTGCTGCCCGCCGCCGTGGCGGGTGGCGCGCCGTCGATCCGGCGCGCCAGCTTGAGGGGGTCGGGCCGCAGCCCGGCCAGGATGACCAGCAGGGCCAGCGCGAACGCCAGCGCGGCGAACGCGAACGGCCCCGCCTTCTCCACGAGCCCCGCGTCCATGCCGATCTGGTCGGCGGGCTTGGCCAGGTTGGGTCCCGCCACGGAGCCGATGGTCGCCGCCCAGACGACGAGCGAGAGGTGCCGGGCGGCGTGCCCCCTCGGTGACAGGTCTGTCGCGGAGTAGCGCGCCGCCAGGTTGCCCGCGCTGCCGCCGCCCACCAGCACCAGCCCGGCCAGCAGCAGCGGCCAGTTGTGGATCGAGATGGCGGCCACCGACAGCGCGCAGCCGAGGAGCGCCGCAGCGTACGCGAGGGCCAGCCCGGCCCGCCGCCCGCCCCGCCCGGACGCCTTCGCGGTGGGGAGCGCCAGCAGCGCCGCGCCCATCACGATGGCGGTGCCCGCGAACCCGCTGATGACCGTGGACCCGGACAGCTCGTCCACGACCACGGAGCTGAGCGCCAGCCCCACGGCGACGCCCACTCCTCCCACGATCTGCGCGGACGACAGGACGGTCAGGGTGCGGCGCTGGACCATGCGGACGCGGTGGTCGGACAGGACGAGGGGCTTCGTAGGGACGCTGGTCACCAGTGAAGTCTCCCATAGCCCCTTAGATCGCCCAAAAGAGGACAAGGCGGCTTTCCCGATGTCGCGGACGCCCGCCGTCCCGGGGCGGAGCGGTCAGCGGACGGTGACCGGGTCGCCCTGGGCGATGGTGCCGCGTCCGTCGGGGATGAGGTTGACGCCGAACCAGACCTTGCCGTCCCACCTGCGGTGCCTGGCCAGCGTGCGCGTCGGCTCCTTGCCCGGGACGAGCGTGTCCGGGTCGATCGTGGGCAGCACGCAGCGGTCGCAGCGCCTGCTCACCCGGAAGTCCACCTCTCCGATCCTGACCCGCTTCCAGGTGTCCTCCTCGAAGGGCGTCTCCACACCGTCCACCACCACGTTCGGGCGGAAGCGGCGCATGTCCAGCGGCTCGGGCGGCTCCTCGCCGCGTTCGGCGGCGGTCTCCAGGATCCAGTCGCCGAGCCGGGCCAGCGAGGCGGTCGTGGTCAGCAGCAGCGGATAGGCGTCGGCCAGGCTGACCCGGTCGCCCGGCCGCCCGTACGCCGGATCCACCGGGCGGCGGGTGGGGTCGTCCAGCCAGGCGAGCCGGGCGGGCCGGCCGAGCAGTGAGGTCAGCCACGCGGCGGCGGCGTCGCCGCAGTCGGTGAGCTCGACCTCGCTCTTCCACACGCTGACCATGGTGCGGGTGGAGGTGGGCGCGACGCGCAGGGGCGGGGCGTGCGGGCCGGTCAGGGTGAGCGTGCGGCCGTCCGGCCCGCTGCTGATCACAGCGACGCAGGCCAGCAGTCGCGGGTGGCGCCGTGCCGTCAGCATCTCGCCGTGCTCGTCGGTCACGACGTAGCGCCGGTCTCCGGCCAGCCCCCACGGCTCTACTTCGGCCTGCCGGACATCATGCCCTCTGGTGGACTTGACCGGGTAGAAGTAGATGCTCGCCAGCCTCATACGGCGACCGTATCCCACCGTGCCGCGCGGCTGTTCCGGGTGGGCTCTCAGCTGCTCTGGCGGAAGGTGTCGAGGAAGACCCTGCGGGTCTCGGCCTGGTCGTCCCACGTCAGCTCGGGCATGTCGAACGTGATCTTGAACGCGCTCTTGTCGTCCACCGTCACGTATCGGGTCATGGCGTGCATGGGGACGCCGTTGGTCTGCGTGTACGTGTACTCCCAGTCGGCCGCCTTCCAGGCCCGGAACCGCGTGCCCTGCAGCTGCACCTGGATGTAGCCCTCGACGGTGCCCTCCGCCTCCGCGCGGGTCAGCTCGGCCAGGCCGCCGTCTGCCTGCGGTGTGGCATGCTCGACCACGATCCGCACACCCGAGTCCTTCGGCCCGGTGAACGTGGCCCCGTCTCCCGACGCCGTCACCTTCCAGCTGTCCGGCACCGCCGCGGTGAAGCCCGCGGGGGAGTGCTCCTTGTAGCCCCCGGGGGCGTCGGCAGCCTCCACCTGCTCCGCGGGCGTGCTCGTGACGGGGGCCGCGGTGTTCGCGACCGGCGTGGAGTCGCCGCCCGAGCCGAAGAAGATCGCGGCCGCGGTCACCGCGCCCGCGGCGGCGACCGCCGCGAGGATCAGCAGCGGCGTGGGCCGCCCCTCGCGCACCCAGCCGTTGCCGTCCTCCTCCGGCGGCCTGCGCCGGCCCTTGAGAGGGCGTTCACCGGCGGGCGGCAGCGCGGCCAGCCGGCTCTGGGAGACGTCCCGTGACAGGTCGCGGGAGTGGCTGCGAAGGTCGTCGTCGGATGCGAGCGGCCAGAGCGCGGCGCGGCTGTCGGTGGTCAGCGGCAGGATCGGTGGCGGCGACGCCCCTTCCTGGTCGGGCGGCAGGTCGGGGACGGCCCGCAGGTTCGGGGCGGGGTTCCGCTGCCGGTCGGGCAGCGGGTGCGCACCCGAGGGAAGGCCGTGCGGCCGGTGCGCGCCTGAGGGCGGGCCCTCCGGCCGGTACGCGCCCGAAGGCGGGCCCTCCGGCCGGTGCGCGCCCGAAGGGAGGTCGTCGAGCCGGTGCGCGCCTGAGGATAGGTCGTCGAGCGGGTGCTGGCCCGAGGGGAAATCGTCAAGCCGGTGCGGGCCGGACTGGAGATCCCGCATCCGGTCGGGCCCCGGGGCCGCCTCGCGCGGCCGGTGCGGGTCGGCCGGCGG
>NZ_QNFZ01000772.1 GCF_003313395.1 Nonomuraea lactucae
ACCACCGCGCCCAGCCGCGTCGCCACGCCGACGCCCGCGACGGTCCCGGCCAGCGCCGCCGGAGGCGCCGTGTGACCGGCCGCGCCCTGGATCAGGCGGTGGCCACCGGGTAACGAGCTCAGCGCCGCGAGTGCCCGCAGGGCGGCCAGTCGCGATCGCCGTACGCCCAGCAGGGCGCCCGCGAACCGGCGCAGCGGGTGATAGGTCCAGTCGGGCATCAGGAGCGCCGGATCTTGGCCCGCACGGCGCGGGTGGCGAGCGGACCCAGGTCGTCGAGGACCTCCAGGGCGGCGCCGAGGCGGTCCAGCGTGCCGAGCGCGTCACCGGCCGCCCGCGGATCGGCGCCCTCGTAGAGCTCGATGCCGATGAACGCCGCCGACACCGCGCGCGCGAGCCCCGGCATGTCGGCGATCTCCGCCAGCAGCGTGCCGCTCAGCACCCGGGCGAGGACGTGTTCGACCTCGCGCACCCACAGCTCCAGCGCCGCGCCGGCCGCCTCCGCCAGCGCGGGGTCGCGCTGCGCTCCGGCCAGCAGTTGCGCGAGCACCGCGACGTTCCCGGCGGCACGCTCGGCGGCGTGCAGCTCCCGGCCCGCGGCGAGAAGCTCGCGCAGCGAACCCACCTTCGCGAACCGCTCGCGGAAGGCCTCCACACGCCGGGCGGTCGCCGTGGTGCAGGACACGGCCACCAACCGGTCGACGCTGCCGAAGTGGTAGAAGATCAGCGCCTGGTTCGCCTCGGCCCGTGCCGCGATGGCCCGCGCCGACACGCCGGTGATGCCGCGGGTGCGCAGGGTCTCGATCGTGGCGTCGACGAGTCGATCCTTGGTGTCGCCCACTGGACGGCCGGCGGCCACGAGGCGTCATCTCCTCCCGGGTTGAGCGAGTGCTCAAACGCACCCTACCGGGAGTTTGAGCGGACGCTCAATCGGCGCGGGGTGGTCAGGTGAGCCAGAGCGTCAGCGCGAGGGCCATGAGCAGGTAGCCGACGGCCGCCTGCAGCCACTGCCTCCTCGCCGTCGCGTACTCGAGCAGGCCGGCACCCGCCTCCACCGCGAACGTGAGCAGCGTCAGCACCGGGCTCCACGCCACCAGCAGCCAGAGCGCGACCTCCCTGGCGATCGCCCCCGCGCCGACCACCACGGTCTCCGGCCCGAGCGCGCGTGCGGGGCTCTCGCCCGGTCCGGTCTCGGGCGCGGTGCCGGCCCGCAGCAGCCGTAACACCCCGAAGATCAGCACGGGGATCCATGTCCACAGCCCGATCCAGGCGGCCTCGACAGCCCCCGCGCCGGACCAGGTCACCAGCCCGAGGCGCAGCACCTCCTGGAGCGCGACGTTGATCACTATGACCGGCGTCATGCGCTGCGGCGGCTCGCCGGACCTCACGAAGTATCGCCCGGCGGGCAGGCCGATCAGGAACCCGGCGACGACATGCACGCCCGCGAGTCCCACGCCGCGCCATGTGGGCCCTTCCGCGAAGACCGCCAGCCCGACGCCCGCGAGCAGACACAGACCCAGCCTCACCAGCAGCTTTCCCAGCCGACGGTCTCCCAGGTCGATCGTCGCCGACGTTCCCGCCATGTGACCTCCTTTGGGTCGCGTTGGAGGAACGTTTGGCGTTTGTTGGGAGTTCCTGACTAGGAGTAATGGAGCCCGTCGAATTTCACGGTCGCGGCGCGGGCGTCCGCCTCAGTCGCCGGCGTGGTCTCCGTCCGGCCACTCCCATTCGATGCCGAGCACGCCGGCCTTGACGTTGGAGGCCGAGAGGTGCACGGCGTGGTCACCGTTGGGCACGAGCCTGCCGGTGCGGTGCATGGCGTCGGTGAGCGTGGAACGGGCGTAGGAGTAGCAGGCAGACGGCAGCCTGCCCGGGTCGAAGCGGATCTCCAGCAGGAAGTGCGCCACCGGGCAGCGGAAGCCGTGACCGTACTCCGTCCCCGGCGAGCCCGTCCGGTCGCGGCACTCGTCCTCGAACACCCAGGTGTCGCCGGCCTTCAAGCTGGTGTCCAGCAGCAGCTCCGCCACCAGCACCGGCTGGCTCGGATGCCGCTCCACCCGGCCCAGCCGGCAGTTCTCCAGGGCTCGCGGCTCGACGTCGGCGATGCTGCAGCCCGGGTCGCCGAAGTAACGCATCACGTAACGGTCCACGCCGTCGCGCCGCGCGCGGATCAGCGTGCGACTCCAGATCCGCGAGGTGACGCCGTGCCGATCGACGAACGCCTTCTGCTGCTGACTGATGATCACGACATCACGCCGGCGGGAGAGCGGGAACCCGTCCAGCAACTCGGCGATCGGCCCGTCATGTTCGTCGAGGCCGACCGCGTTGTGCCGGAGCAGGTTGCGCAGCGACTTCGGCGGGAGGCCGAGGATCTCCTCCAGCGCCTCGACCACGAGCAGGGAGTGCTCGGTGCCCGGGCGGCGGTGGCCCTTCTGCCAGTCGCTCAGTGTGGAGATCGCGATCGGCCGGCCACGCTGGGCGATCTTGCAGCGCAGGCGGTCGAGGGTCAGTCCGCTCCTGCTGATCGCGGCTCGCAACGCCTCGTGGAACGGGCCGACGACGAGCAGATCCTCAACAGAGCGAACGCTGCGAGTCATGGCCGCCCTCCCTGTGAGTCAGGGTTGATCGTCATACGGCAGCAGAGTTCGGAGGATCTGTCAATACCTCGAAATTCCGCCAATTGATGACGTTTGACATCCGAGATCAAACTGACTGACAGCCGCTGCAACCCCCCATCCAAGGAGAGCCATGCGCGCGGTACTCAAGATTCTTTTAACGGCAGTCGTGACCCTCGGGCTCGTCTCGCAGGCCCTCGCGGCCCGCGCGACCACCGTCTTCAACCCCGTTCCGGACCCCACCCCCTCGGCCCAGATCATCGGCGGGGTCGACGCCACGGAGCCGTACCCCTACATGGCGTCGCTGCAGTCTCTCGGCGGCGGCCACTTCTGCGGCGCGGCGCTGATCAGGCCGCAGTGGCTGTACACGGCCAAGCACTGCGTCGACGACGAGGGGCCGGGCACCTTCCAGGCGAGGATCGGCTCGCACAACCGCACCAGCGGCGGCGTCGTGGTCCGCAGCGCCCAGGTCGTCCTCCATCCCAGCTCCGCGAGCGACGCGGCCCTGGTCAGGCTGGCCAACCCGGTCTCGTACCAGCCGCTCGAAGTGGCCTCCAGCACCCCGATCGGCTCGCCGATCCGGCTGCTCGGCTGGGGCGCGGTGTGCGACCCCAACCCCTGCGCTCCCCCGACCATCCTCCAGCAGCTCGACACCAGCATCCTGCCGGACCAGTCATGCGGCCGGAACCAGTGGGAGCTCTGCGTGAACAACCCCAACGGCTGGCGCGGCGCCTGCTACGGCGACTCGGGCGGGCCCGCCCTGATCAAGGTCGCGGGCGTCTGGCAGCTCGCGGGCGGCACGCACGGCGGCACCAGCGCCGTCTGCGGGCAGGGACCGTCGTTCTACACCGACGCGGCCTATCACAAGTCATGGGTGGAGGGCATCGTCGGCGGCGGCGGCGGGGGCAAGCAGTTCGAGTCCCAGGCCGACGTCCAGATACCGGACTCGGGCACGGCCGAGTCGCCCCTGCAGGTCAGCGGCACCAGCGGCGCCGTCCCCGGCACGCTGGAGGTCGACCTGAACATCGTGCACACCTGGCGCGGTGACCTGAAGGTCGAGCTCGTGGCGCCCAACGGGACCGTCTACCCGGTCGTCGCACCATCGGGGAACGACGGCAACGACAACATCACCGGCAGCTTCACGGTCTCCACCCCGAACAACGGCAACGCCAACGGCACCTGGAAGCTGCGCGTCACCGACCGCGCCGCGCAGGACGTCGGCCACATCGACAGGTGGCGGCTGCGCTGGTTCTCGTGACCCAGAGTTCGGCCCGCTGGGTCTGACCCGCTGAGCAGCCCCGGTGCGCCTGACCGGCTGTGCGGCCCCTTCGCCGCGCTCCCGGCCCGCACCGGGGCCCCGCTCCACGGGCGGCCGGGTGGCCGGCCGGGGCAACTCCTGGGGGCCTGGGCGATTGGATCACCCCGCGGGTGGGAATCCCATCACGGTACCAAGCGTTAGACACCGTGGGAGACAGACCCCCCACGCATGGGGGCCCTGTAGGAGGCATTTAGACATGGGCGAGCGCGCACTTCGTGGCACCCGGCTCGGGGCAACCAGCTACGAGAACGACCGTAACACGGATCTGGCCCCGCGCCAGGAGGTGCCCTACACCTGTCCGAAGGGCCACAACTTCGAGGTCCCGCTCGCCGCTGAGGCAGAGATCCCCGCGACCTGGGAGTGCCGCATGTGCGGCGCGACCGCGGTGCGGGTGGACGGCGAGCAGCCGGAGTCGAAGAAGACCAAGCCACCGCGGACGCACTGGGACATGCTCCTGGAGCGTCGTTCGATCGAGGACCTGGAGGAGGTGCTCAACGAGAGGCTGGCCGTTCTGCGTGCCCAGCGTCGCAAGAGCGCCTGACTTCATCTCACGGTGTGAGCCCCCGGGCCCCGGCCCGGGGGCGTCTTGTTTGCCCGGCCGACGGCGCCTTTCGTGACGGAGCGGGCCGCACGCTCCGGCCCTGCCGTCGGCCGCGTGGTCGCGGAGCCTGCCCGCCGCGAGGACGAGGCGGCCAGCCGCGCCCCTCG
>NZ_QNFZ01000774.1 GCF_003313395.1 Nonomuraea lactucae
CAGCCGGTCGCCGATGCCGCCCTCGTGCGGCGGCGGGCCGAGGACCCGGCCGGGCGCGCCGGCGAGCTCCACCCGCGCCTGGCCCCGCGTGAGGTCGAGCGTCTCCAGAGGAGTGCGCGTGACTTCGCCGGCTGTGAGGTCGACGGCCACCATGACCACGCCGTCGCCGGTCAGCGCGGGGACCACGAGCACGCCGGCCTCCATGCCGCTCAGCACCTGGGCGAGCGTGCCCCGTACGGCCACGCCGCCGCCCCGCACGTGCTCGGCGGTCACGTCGGCGCCGGCGGGCGGCTGGGCGAGGGTCGCGATGATCCGGCCCTCGGCGATGCCGGTCAGCAACTCCTTGTCGGGCACCCGGGTGAGCGCGATCGTGGCGAACACGGTGGCCAGGAAGGGGCCGGGCAGCAGCGCCGCACCGGTCTCCTCCAGCACGACGGCCAGCTCGGCGAAGCCCGCGCCCGCCCCGCCGTACTCCTCGGGGACGATCAGGCCGGAGAGCCCGAGCTCGCCGTTGAGGCGGGCGTGGACCGCCGGGTCGTAGCCGTCGCGGACCTTGGGCAGCGGCGAGACCGCCTCCAGGAACGAGCGGACGGCCCGGCGCAGCTCCCGCTGCTCCTCGCTGAGTACGAGTTTCACCCCTGCGTCCCCACCTTCAGGTCCTTGAAGGGCACGGTCTTGTCCACGCGCGGCCCGGGCGGCAGGCCCAGCACGCGCTCGCCGATGATGTTGCGCATGATCTCGTTGGTGCCGCCGCCCAGCGACATGGCCGGGGCCAGCGAGATCGCGTGGGAGAGCGGGTCGCCGCCGACGACCGAGGCGGGCCCGGTCAGCCGGGTCGCGAGGTCCGCCTGGAACATGGTCAGCTCGGCCAGCAGCAGCTTGGCGGCGCTGCCCCGGGCTCCGGGGAAGACGCCGGCCTCGGCCTCCTGTGCCAGGCGCCGGTTGAACAGCGCCAGCGCGCGCGTGCGGATGTGCAGCTCGACGAGCTCGTCGCGGACCAGCGGGTCGCTCGTGTCGGCTGCGCGGCGCAACGCCTCCAGCGAGGACGGGTCCTCCTTGCGGTTGCCCATGCCGACGCCCGCCGAGATCGACAGCCGCTCGTGCAGCAGGGTCGTGACGGCGACGCTCCAGCCGTCGTTCGCCTCGCCCACCCGGTGCTCGTCGGGGACGGGGACGTCGTCGAAGAACACCTCGTTGAAGTTGGCGCGGCCCGTCATGTCCTTCAGCGGCCTGACCGTCACGCCCGGATGGCGCATGTCCACCACGAACATGGTCAGGCCCCTGTGCTTGGTCGCCTCGACGTCGGTGCGGGCCAGCAGCAGCCCCCAGTCGGCGTGGTGGGCGACCGACGTCCACACCTTCTGGCCGTTGACGATCCAGCCGTCGCCGTCGCGTACGGCGCGTGTCTGCAGGCTCGCCACGTCGCTGCCCGCGCCCGGCTCGGAGAAGAGCTGGCACCAGATCTCCTCGCCGCGCAGCAACGGCCGGACGAAGCGCTCGCGCTGCCGGTCGGTGCCCCGCTCGACCAGCGTCGGCCCGGTCATGCCGAGCCCGATGGAGAAGACGTACGTGGGGAGCGTGAAGCGGCGGGCCTCGGCGGCGAACGCCCGCTCCTCCTCCTGCGTCAGGCCCTGGCCGCCCCATCGCGCCGGCCAGGTGATGCCCGAGTATCCGGCGTCGTACAGCCTGGCCATGAACTCCTTGGCCCGCGCGACGGCCTCGCCCTCGGGGTACGCCTCGGAGGGGGCGTTCGCCTCGAGCCAGGCCCTGGCGGCGTGCCGATACGCGTCGAGGTTCACGTCGCCTCCTTGGCATCAGTGTTCACTTACTCTAACGAGCCTGATGCGGGACGCCTAGCACCCGGAGCCGTCGCCACGTTTTAACCGGATTTGTCAGTGAATCTCCGTGAATTAGAGCGAGGGCGACCTAGTGTGATCATCTGATTACCGGGGGGAAAGGTGTGATCACACGGTACGGCAGGTCCGTCCGGACGCGGCTGGCACTGCTCGCCGGCATCGCCACGGCGCTGATCAGCGTCGTGGTCAACGGGTTCGTCCTGTATGCCCTGCACAGCGCCGCCAGCGACTATCGCAAGACCGAGGTGATCAACACCGGCCTGCACGTCGTGCACCTGGTGAAGCGCGGCGAGCTGCCCACCGTGATCTCCAGCAACCTGGACGGCATCCAGGTCGTCAACGCGAGCGGGCGCGTGGTGGCCTCCACCGCGAACCTCGCCGGGCTGCCGCGCATGACCGACATGCTGCCCAGCGAGTTCAGCGCCCACCGGGCCGCCGAGGTCTGCGACCTGCCGTACTTCCCCGGGACGTGCGAGTTCCTGGCCATCTTCAGGGTGTACGAGCAGGACGGCGACTGGCTGGTCTACGCCGTGGACGCGCTGGTGCCGTGGTACGTCCATCCAGGGGTGCTCGCCGCCCTCGTCGCCGCGTCGGTGCTGCTGGTGGCGCTGGCCTCGTTCGGCGTGTCACGGGTGGTGGCCAGAACCCTCGCCCCCGTGGAGGAGATCCGCGACAAGCTCGCCCAGATCACCACGAGCGATCTGGGCAAGCGGGTGCCCGTGCCGCGCAAGGCGAACGAGATCCGGTCGCTGGCCGAGACCGCCAACCAGACGCTCGACCGGCTGGAGGCGGCGGTCGAGCAGCAGCGCCGGTTCGCCTCCGACGCCTCGCACGACCTGCGCAGCCCCATCACGGCGATGCGCGCCCAGGTCGAGGAGGCCATGCTGCATCCCGGCGACGCCGACTGGCAGGAGATCGGGCAGGCCCTGGTGGCCAGCCTGGACCGGTTGCAGGCCATCGTGAGCGACCTGCTGACGCTGGCCAAGCTCGACGCCGGCGCGCCGACGGCCCGGGAGCCGCTCGACCTGTCCGAGCTGGTCGCCGCCGAGACGATGCGGCAGCGCTCCAAGAAGCTGATCACCACGCTGCAGCCCGGCGTGCTCGTCACGGGCGACCGGCTGCAGCTCGCCCGCCTGCTGACCAACCTGCTCGACAACGCCGAGCGCCACGCCGAGTCCAACGTGATCGTCACCGTCCGGCGCATCGACGCCAACGCCATGCTGGAGGTCCTGGACGACGGCGGCGGCATCGCGCCCGACCAGCGCGAGCTCGTCTTCCAGCGCTTCACCCGCCTCGACGCCTCGCGCAGCCGCGACGCTGGAGGCACCGGACTGGGCCTGTCCATCGCCCGGGACATCGCCCAGAACCACCACGGAACCCTCACACTGGAGGACTCCGACACCGGGGCCCGCTTCGTCCTGCGCCTGCCGATCAGAGAGATCTGAACCGAACCTTGTGGTAACGCTCCCATAGCCCCGCCCGGTTTGTCCGACATGCGGTTCTGGCCAGTAGTTAGAGTGGCCCGCTGTGACACCAGGTTTCAGTCGATTACGGCGTGAGGACTTGCTCAAGACGGCGTGCGAGGTGATCGCGACGCATGGATTCGGGCACACCAGAACACTCGACATCGCCCGGGCCGCCGGCGTGAGCCAGGCGCTGCTCTTCTACCACTTCGAGACCAAGGACCAGCTGTTCGCACAGGCATTCGGTTACGCGGCCCAGCTCCACCGCAACGCGCTGGACTCCATCGAGCGGCTCGAACGGCCACCGCTCGAACGCCTGCGCGTGCTGCTGAGGCGCTGCTCCCCCGGGGCCGCGCCCGAGGGCTGGCGGCTCTGGATCGACGCCTGGGCGGAGTCGATCCGCAGCAAGCACCTGGAGGAGATCTCACGCCGGCTCGACCAGCAGGGCAGGCTGCTGCTCCGCGGGATCATCGAGGAGGGCGTGGCCGGCGGCGAGTTCGCCTGCGCCGACCCCGAGGCGTCGAGCTGGCGGATCTTCGCGCTGATCGACGGGCTGGCGATCCAGATCCACGTCCATCCCCAGGCGCTGTCCAGGCGCCGCGCCGCCCAGCTGGTGCGTACGGCCGCGGCGGCGGAAGTGGGGGTGGCCGCGGCGGATCTGTGAGCCTTTCCCGGGACCGCGCCGCCGAACGTGTCCATGTGGATGGGACCATGTACAGGTTTGCGACACGCTGGAGGGAAGGTACCGAGCGTTGAGGCGGCTACTCACGGTCCTGCTGCTCGCGTGCGCCACGGTGGGGGTCCCGCTCCCCGCCCTGGCGCACAACGTGCTGATCGGCAGCGACCCGAAGGACGGGGCCACGCTCCCGGCCGCGCCCGGGCGGATCACGCTGGTGTTCGACCAGCCGGTACGCCAGGGCTACGTCCAGGTCGGCGTGACCGGGCCCGACGGGACGGCGCGCGCCGACGGGGCGGCCGTGGTGGTGGCCGAGAAGGTGACGGTCAAGGTCAAGCCACTCGCGGCGAACGGCGAGTACCTGGTCGGCTACCGGATCCTGTCGGCCGACGGGCATCCGGTGACCGGAAAGATCACCTTCACCCTGGCCGCCGGTCCGGCGACGCCCTCCGCCCAGAGCGAGCCGTCCCAGAGCCAGCCATCCCAGAGCGAGCCGTCCCAGAACCGGCCAGCCGACGCCGCCCAGCCAGCCGGGGCTGCCCAGGCAACCGAGGCCGCCCAGCGAGCCGAGGCCGTCGAGGCGGCCGCCAACGGCGGGGCGGGCATGGCCGTGCTCTGGATCGTCGGCGCGCTCCTGGTGCTGGCGGCGGGCACCGCCGTGGCCCTGCGCC
>NZ_QNFZ01000775.1 GCF_003313395.1 Nonomuraea lactucae
CCTGACCGCGCGCCGAGCGCCCGCGCCGGGCGGGGCCGGGCGGCGCGGTCCCGCCCCGTCTATTTCAGGGGCCTGGGGTTGGCCACGGCGGTCACCAGGCAGAAGCCGATCGGCCCGGCGGTGTCGTGCAGGGTGCAGTGACCCGTGGCGACGCCGCCGGCGCTGAGGTGGCCGGTGGCCTCCATCCCGATCAGCTCGCCCTCGGGCAGGCGGGTGAGGGTGAGCGTGTAGTCGCCGTTGATGAACTGCACGCCGGCCGGGCTCATGGCGCTGAGCGGACTGGCGAAGTCGCCCGCCAGGGCGACGCGCGTGAACGGCGTCAGCGGCTCGCCGTCCACCAGCGGGCGCGACTCGCGGATCCAGGCGCGGTCGCGCTCCGGCCCGCCCCAGGCGGTGAGCGGCCACATGTCGAACGGCGGGTTCCACACGCCGTCCCGTGGCGGGGCCTCGCGCGGGGGCGGCTCGTCCCAGCCCGGTGTGAACGGCAGCTCGCCGCCGGGCTGCTCGCCCTTCCTGAGGAGTACGGCGCTCGCCCGGGCGATCACTCCCTGGTCGGTGCTGACCGTCGCGTCGGCCACCCGGATCCGGCGCCCGTCCCTGGCCAGGGACGTCTCCACGGTCACCGGCAGCAGCGGGCTGTTGCGGAACAGGTCGACGGTGAGCCGGGCGAACTGCAGCTCGGCGTCGCCGTGCCTCTCCTCCAGCGCGCGGGCCACGAGCCCGCCGACCAGGCGGCCATGGAGCATGTCGGGCGCCCAGGGGCCGCGGGCGTGCGGGGCGGGGACGAACTCGTCCCGCTTGCGGGTGAAGAACGCTGATGTCACGGAACGGGATTTTAGGATGTCCTAGAACGAAGTTCTAGTGGCCCGGCCGTCGCGCCGTGGTTTCAGAGCGCGATGACGACCTTTCCCGCGGCGTGCCCCTCCTCCACGTAGCCGATGGCCGCCGGGATCTCCTCGAACGGGTAACACCGGTCGATGACCGGAACGACCTTGCCGTCCTCGATGAGCTCGGTCAGCGTCAGCAGGTTCGGCTTGGTCCGCTTGCACCGGACCACGTTCGCCAGGCGTATCCGCTGGGACACGAACGGCGCCACCGCGAGCGCCGAGAACACGTGGCCGACCGGTTGCAGCCAGCGGCCGCCCGGCCCGCCGACGACCACGTACGTCCCCTCGCGGGTCAGCGCCCGGCGGCACGCGGACACCGGGCGGCTGCCCGCGATGTCGAGCAGCAGGTCGTACCGCCGGCCCTTCCGCGTGAAGTCCTCCTTGGCGTAGTCGACGACCTCGTCCGCGCCGATCGATCGGACCAGGTCCACGTTCCGGGGGCCGCAGACGCCGGTGACCTCCGCGCCGAACGCCTTGGCGATCTGCACGGCGAACGTGCCCACGCCGCCCGAAGCGCCGTTGACCAGGACCCGCTGTCCCTGCTGAATACGGCCCTCGTCGCGCAGGCCCAGCAGCGCGGTGCAGGCCGCCAGCGGCACCGCGGCCGCCTGCTCGAACGACAGGTTCCCCGGTTTGGGCGCCAGCTCGGCCTCCCGGACGCACACGTACTCGGCGAAGCCGCCCTGCCGGAGCATCGCGAACACCTCGTCACCGGGGCTGAACTCCGTCACGTCCCTGCCGACCGCCTCCACCTGCCCCGCCATGTCGGCGCCCAGGACGCGGATGTCCGGCCTGCGCAGCCCGGGGCCGCCCGCCATCAGGCGCGCGACGTACGGCTCCCCTCTCATGAGGTGCCAGTCGTACGGCTGGACGGAGGTGGCGCGCACCCGGACCAGCACCTCGTCATCGCCGGGCACGGGCTTGCCGACGTCCCTGAGATCAAGGACGTCGGGCGGGCCGTACGAGCGCAGGACGAACGCCTTCATCACACTTCTCCTCATGCATCATGCGCGGGGGGCCGTGAATCAGCGTAGAAAACCGGCGAGAAGGGCTCATCAGCCGAAAGTACGCCCGATCCGCGGACGATCGGCCGGGGCGTCAGACGCGGTTGGTCTCATAGGCCCAGATGACGATCTCCACGCGGTTGCGGGCGCCGAGCTTGGCCATCAGGCTCGCGATGTGGGACTTGACGGTGCTGAGGGAGATGGAGAGCTCGCCGGCGATCTCGTTGTTGGTGCGCCCGCGTGCCACGGTGGCCAGGATCTCCTCCTCCCTGTCCGTGAGCGCCTCGACGGGCCGCACCGGCGGTGAGGCGCGGCCGGGGCGGGCGAACGCGCCGAGCAGCCGTGCGGTGACGCTCGGGGCGATGAGCGCCTCACCGCCGGCGGCGGCGTGGACGGCCTGGGAGAGCAGATCGGCGCCGGCGTTCTTGAGCAGGAACCCCCGGGCGCCCGCCCTCAGGGCGGCGTAGACGTACTCGTCGAGGTCGAACGTGGTGATGACCACCACGGCGAGGGGATCCTCTACGGCCGGCCCGGCGAGGGAGCGAGTGGCTTCGATGCCGTCGACGCCGGGCATGCGGATGTCGAACAGGCACACATCGGGGCGGAGCCGACGCGCGAGCTCGACCGCTCGCCTGCCGTCGGCGGCCTGGCCGACGACCTCGATGCCCGGCTGGGCGTCGAGGATCATGGTGAGGCCGGCGCGGACGATCTCCTGGTCGTCGGCGACGACCACCCGGAGGCTCATGGCGCCGACCCGGTGCGGGGCAGCACGGCTGTCACGGTCCAGCCTCCACCTGGGGCCGGGCCGGCCACGCAGGTGCCGCCGAGCAGGTCGGCGCGTTCGATCATGCCGATGAGCCCGTATCCGGGCGGCGCGGCCGGGCGTACGAGGCCGGTGTCGCCGTCGTCGCTCACGCGTAGCCGCACCGACATCTCGTCGACGGCGACGCGGACCTCGACGCGGGTGGCGTGACGCGCGTGCCGTCTGGCGTTGGTGACCGACTCCTGGGCGAGGCGGTAGATCGCGGCCCCGACCGACGGCGGGAGGCCGCCGAGGTCACCCGAGACCTCCACGTCGACGGACGGGCCGGAGCGGCCGCGGCCCGCGAGCTCCTGGAGATCGGTGATGCTCCGGCCCGGGGCCAGCTCCACCGGCTGGTCCCGGCGCAGGACGCGGACCATGGCGCGCATCTCGGCGAGGGCGCTCGCCGCCTCGGCCTCGATCAGGCGGAGCGCGTCGGTCGCGGCGTCCGGTCGCGACGCCGCGGTGGCGAGGCCCGCCTGCGCCCGGATCGCCATGGCCGAGACGTGATGGGCGACGGTGTCGTGCAGGTCGCGGGCGAGCTGTTCGCGTTCGAGCAGCTTGACCTGGTCGAGCTCGCGCATCCTCGCCCGGGCCCGGTAGCGGAACGCCCCGCCGAGCGCGACGGCCGAGAACACCACGGCGAACCCGCCGACCGCGTCGGCGAGGCCGGGGTAGTCGAAGACCATCGAGGAGCCCGCTCGGGCGAGCACGATCGCGAGCCCCAGCACGGCCTCGCGTCCGGACCCCCACCGGAACAGCGAGTAGGGCAGCAGCAGCAGGTAGACCAGCGTGTGCGTCTCCGGAGCGTCGCCGCCCATCAGCAACTGGGCCAGGCCCGTGACGCCGAAGGCGACGGCGACCATCAGCAGGGGTCTGGTGCGGCGCCACAGCAGCGTGGGCGCGAGCCCGGCGGCGAGCAGCACCGAGACGGCCCGCCACGGCAGATCCGGCCGCAGGACACCTTCGAGCAGCGCGATCGGCACGAGCAGCGCCACGAGCGCCCAGTCGCGCCACACCCGCGGCGGCGGGTCGGGGGGACGGGGCTCGTCCCACACGGAGCGCAGAAGGGCGAGCACCTGAACATGGTACGAGAGCCTTCCCCCGCTCCGGATCGGTCCAGGACACCCGTCCCTGCCGCCTGATCTAGGATCCTGGGATGAGTGATCCAGGTGAGGACCCCCGGCCGTCGCGAGGCGCCGTGCGCGAGGTCCGTACGGTGGCCCAGGCGGCCACCTTGGCCTACTCCCCCGACCTCGACGGACTGGCCGACCCGGGGGAGATCGTCTGGGCGTGGGTGCCGTACGAGGAGGATCCGTCGCGCGGCAAGGACCGGCCGCTCCTCGTCGTCGGCCGCACCGGGCGCGGGCTGATCGGCATGATGCTGTCGAGCAAGGGCGAGGAAGGCCCCGACTGGCTGGAGATCGGGGCGTGGGGCCGCGACGGCAGGGTGTCCCACCTGCGGCTCGACCGCGTGTTCGTGCTGGACGAGCACGACATCAGGCGTGAGGGCGCCGTGCTGGACGCGGCCCGCTTCGCCAGGGTGGCGGCGCGGCTGATGAAACTGCACGGCTGGTCCGCCGGTTGACCCCGGGGCGGCGCTCGGTTGACCCCGGGGCGGCGCTCGCGGGCCCGGCGAGCGCCCCCTTCCCGCTCCTTGCGCGAAACGGCCGGGCGCGGCCGACCGGGAGCGTATGATCGTCCCCTCCCCACCGTGATCGAGTGGGGAGGGGCGTTGCGTCCGTCGGCGCTGCTGGTCCTGTTGATGCTTCCGGTCCTGGCTCTCGCGGTGGGAGGCTGCGCGGCGACGCCCTTCCTGGACGCCGGGCATGCGGCTCCCCGCCCATCCGGTCCGGAGAACCGTTCCGGTCCGGATGACCCCTCCGGCGGATTCCGGGCCGGTCCCGGCCTGCCGCCGCCTCGGGCGGGTGCCGTGGTCCGGCCTCGCCGGTCGAAGGTGCCGCGATCCGCCTCCGGCCGCTACGCGGTGGTCGGCGGCG
>NZ_QNFZ01000777.1 GCF_003313395.1 Nonomuraea lactucae
CCCGGCCTCGGCCGTCCGGGCGAAAGGGGCAGGTGGTGGGCGCGCAGGTCGCGGGCGGGCCGGTCGGGCAGCAGCTCGGCGAGGCGGCCGTGCAGGATCTGCCGTCCCGGCAGCCCGGCGGCGCGCAGCCGGGGCAGGAGCATCCCGAACCCGACGTTCGCGGTGCCGTCGCCGATGGGGAACGACCACGCGTACGCCGGCCAGCCCTCCTTCTGCATGGCTATGAGCTGCGCGTCGTCGGTGGCGGGCACGTCGGCGTAGCCGCGCACGGCTATCGCGGTGTGCCTGCCCGGAGTGGCCGGGAGGCCGAGGAGACGCCTCACCGTCGAGCCGGCCCCGTCGGCCGCCACCACGGCGCGGGCGCGCATGGAGCCGTCCACGACGACGTGGGAGCCGCCCGCGTGGAGGGTACGTACGCGGTGCCTGCGCACCTCGACGCCCCGGACGCGGGCCGCCTCCACCAGGCGCGCGTCGAACACCCTGCGCGGGACGACGTGGCTGGGCCGCGCCGCCCTGGCCGACACGCGCAGGCCGCTCGGCGAGACGACCGAGAGGTTGGGCGTGGGCCGGTAGTCGTCGATGAGGCCGGGCACGCCGAGCAGGGCCAGCTCGTCCCGGCCGTGGGCCGCGATGCCGTCACCGCACGCCTTGTCGCGGGGGAAGTCCGCCTTGTCCAGCAGGAGGATCCTGCCGAGCGGCCGCAGCTGGGCCGCCCGCAGCGCCGCCGCCGCTCCAGCGGGGCCGCCGCCGACGACCACGAGATCCCAGACGTCGTCCACGTACGGACTGTGCCACGCCGCACGCCCCCGAAACCCTGGGGCTTGGCGGGCCGGGCCGCGAGACCACGTGAGGTCAGTGTTCGGAGGTCTCCGGGAGGGAGCCGCGGGCGACGTGGGCGAGGGTGATCTCGGCGAGAAGGGTCTCCTCATGGTCCCGTAACGCGCTCCACACCTCCGCGAGCGGGCCGGCCACGCCCGGGTAGCCGCCGTGGTCGCCGCCCTCCGAGACACCTTCGACCACGGTGATGATGTCGGCCAGGGTGATCTGGTCGGTGGGACGGGCCAGCCAGTAGCCGCCGTCCGGGCCGCGCTGGCTGTGCAGCAGGCCGGCGCGCCGGAGCTGGAGCAGGATGTTGTCGAGGAACTTGCGGGGGATGCCCTGGGCTGCCGCGATCTTCTCGGCGGGCACGGGGCCCGGCGGCGCGGCGGCCAGCTCGGCCGCCGCGCGCAGGGCGTACTGGGTTCGGGCGGAGATCCGCATAGCGGTCAGTTGGTGACCTGATGCAGACCCCACCGGCGGCGTAGCGCGCCGTCGGCGGCGCCGAACAGCCGGTCGATGAGGATGCCGATGACGAGGATGACGATCATCGTGGCGAGCAGGCCGGCCGAGTCGGCCAGTTCGCGCGCGAAGTGCAGCTGCTCTCCGAGCGAGGGCCGGTTGGCGATGATGACCAGCAGCTCGCCCGCCATCAGCGAGCGCCAGGCGAACGCCCAGCCCTGCTTCAGCCCGGCCAGGAAGGACGGCAGCGAGGCGGGCAGTATCACGTGCCGGTACAGGGACAGACGGCGGAAGCCCAGCATGTGCCCGGCCCGCAGCAGGATCGGCGGGGTGTAGTCGACGCCGGCGATCAGGCCGTTGGCGACCGACGGGGCGGCGCCCAGCACGACGACGAACAGGATCGCGCTCTCGGAGAGCCCGAACAGCAGGATGGCCAGGGGGAACCAGGCGATCGACGGCATCGTCTGCAGGCCGGTGATCAGCGAGCCGACCGCCCTGCGCAGCGGCCGGATCCGCGAGACCAGCGCCCCGACGACGAGGCCGACGGCGATCGCGAGCGCGAAGCCGACCACGGCCCGGCGCATGGTGACCAGGACCGCCTGGTAGAACTCGGCCTCGCCGAGCCGGTTGCCGAGATCGGCGAGCGTGGTGAGCGGCCCGGCGAAGACGTACTCGGGCCACCAGCCGGCCAGCACCACGAGCTGCCAGGCGGCGAGGACGATGGCTATCGCCGAGGCGACCGGCCACGCCGCCGCCCAGACGCGCTTGGCCAGGCTCGTGCGCTGCTTGGTGGTCAGTTCGAGCGCGTCGAGGCCGGCGATCTGCCTGGCGTGGGTGTCAACGGCCATGGCGCATGACCTCCTGGCGCAGCCGGTCGGTGATCTCGGCGGCCTGCCGCGCGACCTCCGCCGAGTCGGTGCGGCGCGGCCGGGGCAGCGTGACGGCGAAGTCCTCGACCACCCGGCCGGGGCGGCTGGACAGCAGCACGACGCGGTCGCCGAGCCGTACGGCCTCGCGCACGTTGTGGGTGACGAACAGGACGGCGAGGTTGCGCTCGCGCCAGATGCGCTCCAGCTCGTCGTGGAGCAGGTCGCGGGTCATGGCGTCCAGCGCGCCGAACGGCTCGTCCATCAGCAGCACGTCGGCGTCCTGCGCGAGGGCCCTGGCCAGGGCGACGCGCTGGCGCATGCCGCCGGACAGCTCGTGCGGGCGCTTGCCGCCGAAGCCGCCCAGGTGCACGATCTCCAGGAACTCGGCCGCGCGGGACCGGCGCTCCTTGCGGGCCACGCCCTTGGCCCGGAGCGCCATCTCGACGTTGGCGGAGACGGTCAGCCAGGGGAAGAGCGCGGGTTCCTGGAACATCAGGGCGACCCGGTCGCGGTCGACGTCGATCCGTCCCGCGCTGGGCGCGTCGAGGCCGGCGACCAGCGACAGCAACGTGCTCTTGCCGCAGCCGGAGGCGCCGAGCAGGCAGACGAACTCGCCCGGCGCCACGTCGAGGGCGACGTTGTCGAGGGCGAGCAGGCCGGCCCTGCCCTGGCCGTACATCTTGGAGACGGCGTCCAGCCGGACGGCGGGGTCGTGCCCGCCGAGCCGGCTGCCTGCCTGCTCCGTGAGTGGAGCCGTCATTGGACCTCCGGTCACTTGTCCGAGATCGGGGACTTGCCGCTGGCTGCGAGAACCTCGTTGAGGGTCTTCAGGTCGTAGATGCCGTTCAGGTCGACCGGGTCGAGCAGGCCGACCTTGGTGGCGTGCTCGGCGCTGCCCACCAGCGAGGAGGCGATCGGGTCGTTGGTGAACGTGATGTTCTTGAACGCGGCGTCGAGCACCTCGGGCTTGAGCGGCTTGCCGGTGAGCTTCTGCAGGGCGCCGTTGGCGGTCTGCGCGGCCCCGGCGGGGTCGGACTCGATCAGGCCGTTGGCCTCGACGTGCGCCTGGATGAGCTTCTTGACGGTGTCCGGGTGCTCCTTGGCGAACTCCTGCCTGACGATCAGGTGGGTGATCACGAACTGCTTGTTCGGCCACAGGTCGCGCTCGTCGACCAGCACCTTGCCGCCGCTCTCCTTGATCAGGCGGCTGGCGAACGGCTCGGGCACCCACGCGCCGTCGATGTCGCCGGTGGCGAAGGTCTGGACGGTCTGGGAGTTCTCCTGCGGGACGATGGAGACCTCGCCGCCGCCCTTGGTGTCGGCCTTGATGCCCTTCTCGGCCAGCCAGTAGCGCAGCGCCACGTCCTGGGTGTTGCCGAGCTGGGGAGTGGCGATCTTCTTGCCCTTGAGGTCCTCGGGCGAGTCGATGCCCGGCTTGACCACCAGGAAGACGCCGCCGGACGCCGCCCCGGCGACGATCTTGATGGCCTGGCCCTTGGACTTCGACCAGGCGTTGATCGCGGGGTTCGGGCCGACGTAGGTGGCGTCGATGGCGCCGGAGAAGACGGCCTCGATCGCCGCGGGGCCCGCGTTGAACGTGCTCGTCTTCAGTGTGGTGCCGCTGCCGAGGTGCTTGGCGTACAGGCCCTTCTCGACCCCGACCAGGGCGGTGGCGTGGGTGATGTTCGGGAAGAAGCCGAGCCGCACCTCCGCCGGAGCGCCGCCGCCCGCGCCTGTGGCACCGCCGGGGGTCGAGCCGCTCCCGCAGGCCGCAGCCAAGGTCGTGAGCGCCAGGGCGGCCATGGTGGCCACCAGCCGCCGTGCCCTGCGAGCGTTCATTGCTTCTCCCTATTTCCCACTTATTCAGTCGCTTTAATGTGTTTATAGGGCCCACAGGTGCTCGCGTCAAGCCGGACCGGTCCAAGTTCGCGCCTTGCGACCAGAACGTGACGTTCCGCACGTGACCTCCGCCACTGCGTGGGTAGCCGGACCCGACGACTTCCAACCGCGGGGAGGGTCACATGGACTCTTCGATCCGCCTGGGCCGGATCGCGGGAGTGCCGGTCGGGCTCAACATCAGCGTCCTGGTCATCGTCGCCATCCTGGTGTTCGGGCTGGCCTTCGGACGCTTCCCCACCGTCTTCCCCGGCCTGCCGACGGCGCTCTACCTGCTGGCCGCGGTGGCGGCGGCGACGCTCTTCATGGTCTCCCTGCTCGCCCACGAGCTGGCGCACGCCGTGATGGCCAAGCGCAACGGCATCGAGGTGTCGCGGATCACGCTGTGGCTGCTCGGCGGGGTGGCGGAGCTGCGCGGCGAGCCCCGGTCACCGGGCGCGGACCTGAAGATCGCGATCGTGGGCCCGGTGACCAGCCTGGTGTGCGCGGGGATCTTCGGCGGTATCTCGCTGCTGGTCTCGGCGACGGGAGGCGCGCCGCTGCTCGCCGGGGTGTTCGGCTACCTGGCGGGGGTGAACCTGATCCTGGCCGTGTTCAACCTCGTTCCGGCCGCGCCGCTGGACGGCGGGCGCGTGCTGCGCGCCGCGCTGTGGGCGCGCTGGGGCGACCGGGCGAGGGC
>NZ_QNFZ01000776.1 GCF_003313395.1 Nonomuraea lactucae
GACCCTGTCGGGCGGCCAGCGCCAGCGGCTCGCGCTGGCCCGCGCCGTCGTGCGCCGCCCGCGCCTGCTCATTCTCGACGACGCGACCTCCAGCGTGGACCCGCAGGTCGAGGCCCGGATCCTGCACGGGCTGCGCGACGCGGCCGAGGCAGCGACCGTGGTGGTCGTCGCATACCGGCTGGCCACGATCGCGCTCGCCGACGAGGTCGTCTACCTGGAGCGCGGCCGGGTCGCCGACCGCGGCGCGCACGACGAGCTGCTGGCGCGCTGCCCCGGCTACCGCAACCTGGTCACCGCCTACGAGCGTGAAGAGGCCGAACGGGCCGCCATCGCCGCCGCCGGGGAGCCGGCGGACGAGACCGAAGAGGAAGGGGTCAGCGCGTGAGCGACATCGGGGGCGCGCGCGGGGTCATCGGCCGCAACGCCGAACGGTCGGCGCTGGCCACCGTGCGCCACGGGCTGTCGCTGACCCCGGAGTTCCGCAAGGGGCTCGCCGGCACCCTGGCCCTGGCCGTCATCGCCACCACCGGCAAGATCATCGTGCCGATCGCGGTGCAGCAGACCATCGACACCGGCCTGCAGGGCTCGGCGCCGGACGTCCCGTACATCACGCGGGCGGTCCTGGTGTGCGCCTTGGCGGTGGTGCTCACGGCGCTCGCCGGATACGTCATGAACGTCCGCCTGTACAGGGCGACCGAGTCCTCGCTGGCCACGTTGCGCGTGCGCGGCTTCCGCCACGTGCACGACCTCTCGGTCCTCACCCAGAACACCGAACGCCGCGGCGCCCTGGTCTCCCGCGTCACCAACGACGTCGACCAGATCAGCACGTTCATGCAGTGGGGCGGGTTGATGATCATCGTGGCGTTCGGCCAGCTCCTCGTGGCCAGCGTGCTCATGCTCGTCTACTCGTGGCGGCTCACGCTGCTGGTGTGGGCGTGCTTCCTGCCGCTCATGATCGCGCTGCCGCGCTTCCAGCGCTGGCTCTCCGCCGCGTACACGGGGGTTCGCGAGCGCACCGGCGACATGCTGGCCGCGGTCAGCGAGTCGGTCGTGGGCGCGGCCGTCATCAGGGCGTACGCCTCCGAGCGGCGCACCTCCGACCGCATCGACGCCGCCGTGGACGCCAACAAGGCCGCCCAGGTCAAGGCGCAGACCATCGTCGCGTTCGTCTTCCCGCTGACCGAGATCGTGGCCGCCGTGGCCATCTCAGGCATCGTGCTGCTCGGCGTCAGGCTCGGCATGTCCGGCGACATCACGGCCGGCCGGCTGGTCGCGTTCCTCTTCCTCGTGACATTGTTCGTCGCGCCGCTGCAGACCGCCACCGAGGTGCTGAACGAGGCCCAGAACGCCGTCGCCGGCTGGCGGCGCATCCTCGGCGTGCTCGACACCCCGCCCGACGTCGCCGACCCGGGCGCCGGCGGCGTGGAGCTGCCGCGCGGCCCGATCTCCGTGGCGTTCGAGGACGTCCACTTCTCCTACCCCGGCGGCGCGCCCGTGCTGCGCGAGGTGTCGCTGGAGATCCCGCCGCGCTCGCGCATCGCGGTCGTCGGGGAGACCGGCTCGGGCAAGACCACGTTCGCCAAGCTGCTCACCCGCCTCATGGATCCCGCGTCGGGCCGCGTCACCGTCGACGGGCACGACCTGCGCGACGTGCGCTTCTCCTCGCTGCGCGAGCGCATCGTGATGGTGCCGCAGGACGGCTTCCTGTTCGACGGCACGCTGGAGGAGAACGTCAGGTACGGGCGCCCGGCCGCCACCCGTGAGGAGATCACGCTCGCGATGACGGAGCTCGGCCTCGCCGACTGGGTGGACGGCCTGCCCTCGGGCCTCGACACCCCGGTGGGGCAGCGCGGCGAGTCGCTGTCGGCGGGGGAGCGGCAGCTCGTCGCGCTGGCCCGCGCCTACCTGGCCGACCCCGACCTGCTGCTGCTCGACGAGGCCACCTCCGCGGTGGACCCGGCCACGGAAGTGCGGCTCGCGCGGGCGCTGGACGGCGTCACCCGGGGCCGCACCGCCGTCTCGATCGCCCACCGGCTGTCCACGGCCGAGAACGCCGACGAGGTGCTGGTGTTCGACGGCGGGCGCGTCGTCCAGCGCGGGAGCCACGAGGAGCTGGTGGCGCAGCCGGGCGTCTACGCGGACCTGCACGCCTCGTGGGTGTCGGCCGCCCGATCCTGACTCCCTGTCACCCCCTACCCCCTGCTCGCCGAGAAGGTCACGCTGGTGCCGCCGCCGGGCGTCGAGACGATGGTGACCTGGTCGCAGAGCAGGCGGGTCAGCCAGAGCCCCCGTCCGCCCGTGTCGTACCTGGACGGCGTCCGCTCCGCGCCCATCCACCCCGGCGGCAGCCCAGGCCCCTCGTCGGTGACCTCGCACCAGAGCCGGCCGGCTTGCGACCACAGCCGCAGCCGCCCGCCGCCCCCGCCGTGCAGCACCGCGTTCGTGGTGATCTCGTTCACGGCGAGGACGAAGTCCTCCAGCCGCCTGCCGCCGAGCCCCTCGCCAGCCGCGCACGCCGTGACCGCACGGCGCAGCACGGTGATGCGGCCCCGCGCGAAGTCGGCGGCGAGCAGCCGCCTACACATCGCCGGCCCGCTGGACGGTGAGCAGCTCGTCGGCCCGGATCAGCCGCAGCACGCGCGCGATCGTGTCGTCACAGACCACCACCGTGCGCCGCTCCCCCCTGGCCAGGGCCGTGGCCGTCAGCAACTGGGCGGACCCGGCGTCCATGAAGCCGACCCCGGTCGCGTCGATCACCACCTCGTCGGTCTCCTTCTCCAGCGGGGCCAGCACCGAGGCGAACGCCTGCCTGTTGGTCAGGTCGATGTCGCCCGACAGGCGTAGCCCCGGCGGCGCGCACGTGGTGGTGAACCGCAGCAGCGCCCGCTCCGGCGCGATCGGGTGGACCGCCGCCACCCGCTCCAGCGCCTCATGCGAGAACGCCACGCGGTCGTACTGGCACACCGCCGCCAGCCACCGCTGGCCGAACAGGGCGTTCGCCGCGGCCTCCAACGCCGTCTGCCCCGCCGCGTCGTCTACTCCCCACCCCGCGTCCACCAGCGCGTACACCCCGGAGTGCCCCTCCCGCAGCGCCTGCTCGCCCGCGGCGCACAGCCCTCTCAGCGCCCGCACCGGATCGAACCGCCCGGCCGTGAAGTGCGTGTCGGCGCTCGCCAGGATCGCGATCCGCCCCGCCGCCTCGGCCTCCTCGAACCCCGCCACGAGCGGCGCCAGCCACCCCCGCGTCCGCTCGGGCGTGTGGGTGTGCGTGACGATCAGCACCTTGGCGCGGCGCCGCAGCCCGTTGCGCGTGAACGCCCGGGTGGTCGCGATCCGCTCACGATCCCCCTGGAACGGCAGGCAGACGTGATCTCCGAGATCCGGATCGAGGAGCGAGCCCGCGACTTTCACCACGATGACCCTCCATGCCCCTCCACGCAGTGTGTCGCGAGAAAGGTACTCTCCGCGACGAGGTCACGTAACGCGTTCTGCGCAAAACCCACCGTGATACGGATGCCGCCGGTGTACCTTTTCGGGCGGGGGCCGGTGTCAGGTCATGAGGAGCGGGCGTGGACGTGCTGGAGATGACACGGCGCAGGCATGGGGAGATGGTCGTCGTCAGCCTCGCGGGCGAGGTCGACGTCGACAACGCCGGCCAGGTGCGCAAGTGCCTCGGCGAGGCCGCCGCGACGCGCGGGTCCCGGCTCGTCGTCGACCTGAGCGACCTGAGGTTCATCGACACCACCGGGCTCGGCGTGCTGGTGCGGCTCCGCGCCGACCTGCGCGAGCGCGAGGGCACCATGGCCCTCGTGGCCCCCCGACGGCCAGGTGCTCCGGCGGCTGCGCAGGACCAACCTGGCGCCCCTGTTCCCGATCTACGACACCCTGTCCCAGGCGCTCGGCTGACCGTGCCGCGTCCGATGTGGGGGGCGGCCTCCGGGGCTGGTTGAATGCTGTCATGTCCCTGGATCCCAAGGTCGCCGCGCGGCTCAGGCGCAACGGCGACGGGCTGGTGCCCGCGATCGTCCAGCAGCACGACACGGGCGAGGTGCTGATGCTCGCCTGGATGGACGACGAGGCCCTCCACCGCACCCTCACCACCGGCCGGGCGACCTACTGGTCGCGCAGCCGGGGCGAATACTGGGTCAAGGGCGACACGTCAGGGCACGTCCAGCACGTCAAGTCGGTCGCGCTCGACTGCGACGGCGACACGGTGCTGCTCAGGGTCGACCAGGTCGGCGCGGCCTGCCACACGGGCGACCGCACCTGCTTCGACGCCGACCCGCTGGAGGTGTCGGCGGCGCCATGACCAGGTCCGACGGCGCACCGGAGGACCCCACCTCCACCACGCCACAGGAGGACCCCGCGCAGGCACCGGACGCCCCCGCTCCCGCTCCCGGTCCCGCCCCCGCTCCCGCCCCCGCTCCCGGCCCCGCCCCCGCTCGGGGCGGGCGCTCAGAGGCGAGGGAGGCGAGCGGGCCTCCCGTCGGCGACGTGGAGCCTGGCGACGACGCCACAGGGACAGGTGGTCGTCACGCCCAGGCGGGGGCGGCGCACGATGCGGAGGCCGGGCGGCGCCGGTCGCGGGGTGGACGCGAGTTGGCGGCGTGGGTGGGCTTGACCGCGTTCGGGTGCGCGCTGGTGCTGTTCGCGGCGACCCGGCCGTGGGTGAGCGAGGTGCCGGCCGGGGGAGGGCGCGGCGGCGGAGGGCTGGTGACGCCGACGGGCGAGGACCTCGGCCCGGTCCTGACCCCGGTGGCGCTGGC
>NZ_QNFZ01000778.1 GCF_003313395.1 Nonomuraea lactucae
CGAGGCGTTCGCCGCGGCCAGGGAGGCCGCGGCGAGGCTGGCCGGCGCCCTCCGGGGCGCGGGGATCGCCGAGGAGGACCTGCGCACCACGGAGCTGTCACTCGGGCCCGAGTACGAGTCCTATCCCAGAGTGTCGGCCTACCGGGCGGCGCAGGGCGTCGAGGCCGTGGTGCGCGACCTGTCGCGGGCCGACCGGGTGATCGACACCGTCGCCGGCGTGGGGGAGGAGGCCCGGCTCGGCGGGGTGGCGTTCGAGCTGTCCGACCCGTCGGGGGCGCTCGCCGCCGCCCGGACCAGGGCGTTCGAGGACGCCGCCGCCAAGGCGGCCCAGTACGCCGGGCTCGCCGGGCGGCCCCTCGGCAGGGTGGTCTCGGTCTCGGAGGAGGCGCGGGGCGGGCCGCAGCCGATGGCGTACGCGGCCATGGCCGTGGAGGACAAGGCCTCGGTGAGCCCCGGGCGCCAGGTCCTGTCGGTCGGCGTCCGGGTGGTCTACGCCTTCGCCGAGTAGCGCCCCGGTCAGGGAGCGCTAGGGGAGCGCCAGCATGCGGTCGAGGGCCACGCGGGCCCAGTGTGCGGTGTCCTCGTCCACCGTGATCTGGTTGACCACCTCGCCCAGCGCCAGCGACTCCAGCGCCCACACCAGGTGCGGCAGGTCGATCCGGTTCATGGTGGAGCAGTAGCAGACCGTGCGGTCGAGGAACGAGACGCTCTTGTCGGGGAACATCTGGCCGAGCCGCTTGACCAGGTTCAGCTCGGTGCCGACGGCCCAGCTCGACCCGGCGGGCGCCGCCTCCAGCGTCTTGATGATGTGCTCGGTGGAGCCGACGTGGTCGGCCTTCAGCACCACCTCGTGCCGGCACTCGGGGTGGACGAGCACGTTGACGCCCGGGATGCGCCGCCGTACGTCGTCGACCGACTCGGCCGTGAAACGGCCGTGCACCGAGCAGTGGCCCTTCCACAGGATCATCCTGGCGCGCTCGAGCTGCTCCCGCGCGAGGCCGCCGTTCGGGCGGTGCGGGTTCCACACGACGCAGTCGTCGAGCGACATGCCCATCTCCAGGACCGCCGTGTTGCGGCCGAGGTGCTGGTCGGGCAGGAAGAGCACCTTGCCGGCCCGCCCGAAGGCCCACTCCAGGGCCCTGCGCGCGTTGGAGGAGGTGCAGACCGCGCCGCCGTTCCTGCCGCAGAACGCCTTGATGTCGGCGCTGGAGTTCATGTACGTGACGGGGATCACCTGGGCGGCCAGGCCGGCGTCCTCCAGCGCCTCCCAGCACTCCTCGACCTGGTCGAACGTGGCCATGTCCGCCATCGAGCAGCCCGCGGCCAGGTCCGGCAGGACGACCTTCTGGGCGTCGCCCGTCAGGATGTCGGCCGACTCGGCCATGAAGTGCACGCCGCAGAAGACGATGTACTCCGCCTCCGGCCGGGCGGCCGCCAGCCGCGCCAGCTTGAACGAGTCTCCGGTCACGTCGGCGAACTGGATCACCTCGTCCCGCTGGTAGTGGTGGCCCAGCACGAACAACCGGTCGCCGAGCGCCTCCTTGGCCCTGCGCGCGCGGTCCACCAGGCCGGGGTCCGACGCGGGCGGCAGCTCGCCCGGGCAGTCGACGCCCCGCTCCGCGTGCGGATCGGCCCCCTGGCCGAGGACGAAGAGCGGCAGCCCAGTCTGGGTGGCCATGGCCACACCCCCTTATCGTCGAAGTGACGATACTTATCATGGCACACGGTCGGGGGTGTTCCGTTCCGGGGCCGACGGGCCGGGGGAATGTGAGGCACCCGGCAGGAGTTGGTAGCTTCTAAGTAGGACGTCAGAAACAGACAGCCGGGTTAGGGAGTCAGCAGATGACGGTTGAGAGCAGCGAGACCACGACGCAGGGCCTGATCCTGACTGACGCGGCCGCCGCCAAGGTCAAGAGCCTGCTCGAGCAGCAGGGCGAGGAAGGCCTTCAGCTGCGCGTGGCCGTGCAGCCGGGCGGCTGCTCCGGCCTGCGCTACCAGCTCTTCTTCGACGACCGCTCGATGGACGGCGACGTCGTGTCGGACTTCGGCGGCGTGAGCGTGGTCACCGACAGGATGAGCGCCCCCTACCTGCTGGGCGCGACCATCGACTTCGTCGACACCATCGAGAAGCAGGGGTTCACCATCGACAACCCCAACGCCACCGGATCGTGCGCCTGCGGCGATTCCTTCAACTAGGCGCGACTTCACCTGGGCGCGACCGAGCGCCTGACGGGTCGTCACGACACGGTCCCGCTCGCCTTTGTGCGCGCGGGACCTTCGCGTATTCTCGTGGGGCTCATTTGGCTTGCCGACAACGAGGAAGAAGAATCCCGTGCGCATCGCCGTCACCGGCTCCATCGCGACAGACCAACTGATGACCTTCCCGGGAAGCTTCGGCGATCAGCTCATCGCCGAGCAGCTCGACCGGGTGTCACTCTCGTTTCTGGTCGACGACCTGCAGATCCGTCGCGGGGGGTGCGCGGCGAACATCTCGTTCGGCATGGGATGCCTCGGCCTGACGCCGATCCTCGTGGGCGCGGTGGGCAACGACTTCGCCGACTACCGTTCCTGGCTGGAGCGCCACGGCGTCGACTGCGTGTCCGTGCACGTCTCGGAGCACCACCACACGGCCCGCTTCCTGTGCACCACGGACGAGCACCACAACCAGATCGCCTCTTTCTACACCGGCGCGATGGCCGAGGCGCGGCTCATCGAGCTGCGGCCCGTCGCCGACCGCGTGGGCGGGCTCGACCTGGTGCTGATCAGCCCCAACGACCCCGACGCGATGCTGCGCCACACCGACGAGTGCCGCCAGCGGGGCATCGCGTTCGCCGCCGACCCGTCCCAGCAGCTCGCCCGGATGGCCGACGACCAGATCCGTGAGCTGGTGGCCGGCGCCGCCTACCTGTTCTCGAACGACTACGAGAAGGGGCTCATCGAGCAGAAGACCGGCTGGTCGGCCGAGGAGGTCCTCGACCGCGTCGGCGTCCGCGTCACCACGCTCGGCCCCAAGGGCGCGGTCATCGACCGCAAGGGCGAGCCGCCCATCCACGTGGCGCCCGCTCCCGAGCTGGGCAAGGCCGACCCCACGGGCGTCGGCGACGCCTTCCGCGCCGGGTTCCTGGCCGGGCTGGCCTGGGGGCTGCCGCTCGAGCGCTGCGGCCAGATCGGCAATCTGACCGCCACCCACGTGCTGGAGCGCGTGGGCGGGCAGGAGTACGAGCTGGGGCAGAAGGTCTTCCTGGAGCGGTTCGGGGCCGCGTACGGGGCCGCCGCGTCCGCCGAGGTGAGCGCGCACATCCGCTGCCACCACCCCTGACCCCCGACGGTGGTGCCGCCGGCGGCGCCACCGCCCCGAACGGGCGCGTCCCCGCCGCGCGAGGTGCGCGGCGGGGACGTGTGCGGGCGGGTCAGCCCCCCGCGTAGATGCGGTGGACGAACTCGGCCAGCTGCTCGTCCGGCAGATGCCTGGCCAGGTCGGCCTCGCTGATCATGCCGACGATGCGGTCGCCCTCGACCACGGCCAGCCGCTTGATCCGGTGCCGCTCCATGCGCGAGAGCGCCTCCTCGATCGGGGTGTCGGGCGTCACGGCGACCAGCCCGGCCACCAGGTCGCCGGCCCTTATCCTGGACGGGTCGAGGCCCTCGGCCACGCATCTGACCACGAGGTCGCGGTCGGTGATGATCCCCATGACGCGGTCGTCCGCGTCGCAGACGGGCATGGCGCCCACGTCGAGGTCGCGCATCATCTGGGCGGCCCTGTCGAGGGTCTCGTGCGCCGTCAGGCACTCGGCGCCCGGGTGCATGACGTCGCGGGCGGTCTCGTGCGGGTGTCCTTCGGTCATGTCTCATCCCTCCGGAGGTAGACGATGCTCCGGAGAGGCCCTACCCACATCGGACGAAGTGCCACACACAGCGCAAATCGGATGGCCTGTGCCGCCGGTCAGTAGTTGCGCATCACATGGATGGCCCAGCCACCGCCGGGCAGCTCGTACGAGCCCACGTGACGGTGCGACTTGAGACGGCACCAGGCGGGCACGTCGGTGTAGGCGGCCGGGTCGTCGGCAAGGACGGCGACCACCGCGTTGAGCGGCACGTAGTTGATCTGCTCGGCGAGCATGATGATCGGGATCGGGCACTTCTTCCCGAGCGCGTCGATCGTCAGTGCGGGCTGAGTAACGTCGGTCATGCGACTCCTGCGTCCTGGCGGATCCGGCGCACCAGCTCGGGCAGCACGGCGAGAAACCTGTCGACATCCGCCGCGGAAGCGCCCCTGGGCAGCGAGACCCGGACATTCCCATGCGTCAGCACGCCCATCGCTTCCAGGACGTGTGATGGACGAAGCGTACTAGCGGTGCACGAACTTCCGGACGACACGGCGAAACCGGCCTTGTCGAGCTCCGTCAGCAGCGCCTCGCCGTCCACGTACAGGCAGGAGAACGTCACGATGTGCGGGGCGCGCTCGACGGGGTCGCCGATCACCTCCACGTCCGGGACGATCCTCGGCACCGTCTCCCTGATCCGGTCGACCAGCGCCGACAGCCGGGCACCCTCGCGCTGCGCCTCCGCCGTCACGGCGCGCAGGGCGGCCGCCGCCGCCACGACGGCGGGCACGTTCTCGAAACCCGGGACCCGGCGGCGCTCCCGCTCGTCCTCCGGCAGGAACGAGCGGAACCGGGTGCCCTTGCGCACCGCCAGCACCCCCACCCCGGCCGGGCCGCCCCACTTGTGCGCGCTGGCCGTCAGCACCGACCAGCCCGGCGGGATCGGCAGCCGCCCGGCCGTCTGCGCCG
>NZ_QNFZ01000779.1 GCF_003313395.1 Nonomuraea lactucae
AGCAGCCCGGACGGGCCCGAGCCGGCGGCCGGAGCAGGGCAAGGCGGGATCGGCCGGGCCGGTGGCAGGCCCGGCCGGCCGCGTCGAGTCGTGTCAGAGCACGCGGGAGCCGTACATCTCGCCCAGGTGGTCGGCGAGCAGCTCCAGTCGGGCCCCGTCAGGATCCCTGAAGTAGATGGAGGCGCCGCTCTCGATCTGGTGCGGCACGCCGGCCACCTCCAGTTTCCCGCGCAGCCGCTCCCAGGTGGCCGGGTCGACGGAGATCGCGATGTGGTGCAGCCCGCCGAGCACCTCCTGGTACGGGCCGAGGTCTAGTCCCGGGAAGTCGAAGAACGCGAGCAGGTTTCCGTTGCCGATGTCGAAGAAGAAGTGGCTGGAACCCTTGTAGTCGCGGTTCTCGAAGATCTCCGTGAGCGGGAACTCCAGGAGCTCCTGGTAGAACCGGATCGTCCGCTCCACGTCCGACGACAGCAGGGCGAAGTGATGCAGGCCGCGAGCGCTGCTGGGAGGCCGGTGCGGTAAGAGGTAGCGCCCCTTGATGTCCTCGCGGCGAGCTTCGATGGCTGCGTAGTCAATGCCCACGGTCGCTCTATGTCCGCCAGCGCCCCCGCTCAACCGCCCCAAGGAGGGACAATGCGTTTTCTGTCGGTGTGGCGAGGCACTATGGGCAGGTGAGCTCGCTCGACCACTTCAGCCAGGTGACCAGGCAATGGTTCACCGGAGCATTCGCCGCGCCCACCGCCGCGCAGGAGGGCGCGTGGCGGTCCATCGCGCGCGGCGACAACACGCTGGTCGTCGCGCCGACGGGCTCCGGCAAGACGCTGGCGGCCTTCCTGTGGTCGCTCGACCGCCTGGCCGCTGCCGAGAACCCCTCGGACGTCGGGCGCCCCTCGAACGTCGGGCGCCCCAACGTCGGGCGTCCCTCGAACGTCGGGCGCCCCTCGAACGTCGGGCACCTCTCGGATGCCGACCAGCCGAAGGACGTGGGGGAGTCCGCGGACGTCGAGCCTGCCCGAGGCAGGGGCACCAAGGTGCTCTACGTGTCGCCGCTCAAGGCGCTGGCAGTGGACGTCGAGCGCAACCTGCGCGCTCCGCTGGCCGGGCTGAAGCAGACGGCCAGGCGGCTGGGGCTGCCCGTGCCGGAGATCTCGGTGGCGATCCGTTCCGGAGACACGCCCGCCGAGGACCGCAGGCGCTTCGCCGCCAGGCCGTCCGACATCCTCATCACGACGCCCGAGTCGCTGTTCCTGCTGCTCACGAGCCAGGCGCGCGACGCGCTGCGCGGCGTGCGCACGGTGATCGTCGACGAGGTGCACGCGGTGGCGGCCACCAAGCGCGGCGCCCACCTGGCGCTCAGCCTGGAGCGGCTCGACGCGCTGCTCGACCGGCCCGCGCAGCGGATCGGGCTCTCCGCGACCGTCCGGCCGGTGAGCGAGGTCGCCGCCTTCCTGGGCGGCGGCCGGCCGGCGACCGTGGTGCAGCCGCCCTCCGACAAGCGCATCGAGGTGGAGGTCGTCGTCCCCGTCGAGGACATGACGGAGACCGAGGCGGCGCCGCGGCCGGCCGGCGGGGAGGAGTTCCTGCCCGAGCCGGGCAACCGGTCGATCTGGCCGCATGTGGAGGAGCGGCTGTTCGACCTCATCGGCGCGCACGGCTCGACCATCGTGTTCGCCAACTCCAGGCGGCTGGCCGAGCGGCTCTGCACCCGTCTCAACGAGCTGGCCTACGACCGGGGGCAGGACGCCGCCGAGCCGGTCGACCTGTCGATCTGGGAGATGCCCGCCGGGGAGCTTCCCGGACGCGCGCCCGCCGACCCTCCCGACATCGCCGGACGTGCGCTTCCAAGCACTCCCGAGTCCGCCGGACGTACGTCAGCCGAGCCGGTGCGGCGGACGCCCGCCGAGATGATGGCGCAGGCCGGAGCCAGCAAGGGCGTGATCACCGAGATCGTGCGCGCCCACCACGGCTCGGTGTCGAAGGAGGAGCGCGCCCAGATCGAGGAGGCGCTCAAGTCGGGCAGGTTGCCCGCCGTGGTCGCGACCTCCAGCCTTGAGCTGGGCATCGACATGGGCGCGGTGGACCTGGTGGCCTGCGTCGAGGCGCCGCCGAGCGTGGCCAGCGGCCTGCAGCGGATCGGCCGGGCCGGTCACCAGGTCGGAGCCGTGTCCAGGGGCGTGATCTTCCCGAAATACCGGGGCGACCTGGTGCAGACGACGGTGGTCGCCGAACGCATGAAGAACGGCGAGATCGAGGAGCTGCGCTACCCGCGCAACCCGCTCGACGTCCTCGCCCAGCAGATCGTGGCGATGACGGCGCTCGACGAGTGGACCGTCGACGACCTGGAGGCCGTGGTCAGACGGGCCGCCCCCTACGCCACCCTGCCGCGCTCCGCGCTGGAGGCCACGCTCGACATGCTGGCGGGCCGCTACCCGAGCGAGGAGTTCGCCGAGCTGCGGCCGCGCATCGTGTGGGACCGCGTGACTGGCACCCTGCGCGGGCGGCCGGGGGCGCAGCGGCTGGCCGTCACCAACGGCGGCACGATCCCCGACCGTGGCCTGTTCGGCGTGTTCCTGGTGGGCGAGAAGTCGTCCAGGGTGGGAGAGCTCGACGAGGAGATGGTCTACGAGTCGCGCGTCGGCGACGTGTTCGTGCTCGGCGCCACGTCCTGGCGCATCGAGGACATCACCGCCGACCGCGTGCTGGTCTCCCCGGCTCCGGGCCAGCCTGGCAAGCTGCCGTTCTGGCACGGTGACGCGCCCGGCCGCCCGGCCGAGCTGGGCAGGGCCATCGGGGCCTTCCTGCGCGAGCAGGCCGCGGGCGCGGCCACCGACCGCATGCGGGCGGCCGGCCTCGACGAGTACGCCTCGGCCAACCTGCTCTCCTACCTGGCGGAGCAGCGCGAGGCCACCGGCTACGTGCCCGACGACCGCACGCTGCTGGTCGAACGCTTCCACGACGAGCTGGGCGACTGGCGCGTGGTCATCCACTCACCGTACGGCGCGCGGGTGCACGCACCCTGGGCGCTGGCGATCAACCGGCGGCTGCGCGAGCGCTACGGCGTCGACGTGCAGGCCGTCCACTCCGACGACGGCATCGTGCTGCGCATCCCCGACACGCTGGCCGAGCCGCCGTCCGACGTGGCCGCGTTCGACGCGGAGGAGATCGAGCAGATCGTCACCGAGGAGCTCGGCGGGTCGGCGATGTTCGCCTCGCGGTTCAGGGAGTGCGCGGGCCGGGCGCTGCTGCTGCCCCGCCGCACGCCGGGCAGGCGCAGCCCGCTCTGGCAGCAGCGGCAGCGGGCGGCCCACCTGCTGGGGGTGGCCTCGCAGTACGCGTCGTTCCCGATCGTGCTGGAGACGATGCGCGAGTGCCTTCAGGACGTGTTCGACGTGCCGGGGCTCGTCCGGCTCATGCGTGACATCGCCGCGCGCAGGGTGCGCGTGGTGGAGGTCGAGACCTCGCAGGCCTCGCCGTTCGCGGCCTCGCTGCTGTTCCACTACGTGGGCGCGTTCATGTACGAGGGCGACGCGCCGCTCGCCGAGCGGCGGGCCCAGGCGCTGGCCCTCGACACCACGCTTCTCGCGGAGCTGCTCGGCCAGGCCGACCTGCGCGAGCTGCTCGACCCCGACGTGATCTCCGACGCCGAGCGAGAGCTGGCCAGGCTCGACCGGCCGCTGCGCGACGTCGAGGACCTCGCCGACCTGCTGCGCTCCCACGGCCCGCTGCTCGCCCCCGACGTGAGCGTGCGCGGCGGCGACCCCGCCTGGCTCGAAGAGCTCGAACGAGCGCGCAGGGCGATCAGGGTACGCATCGCGGGGGAGGAGCAGTGGGCGCCCATCGAGGACGCCGCCCGGATGCGTGACGCGCTGGGCGTGCCGCTGCCGGTCGGGGTGCCGCATGCCTTCCTGGAGCCGGTGGCCGACCCGCTGGCCGACCTGCTCGCCAGGCATGCCCGTACGCGTGGGCCGTTCCACGCGGGCACCGCCGCGGCCAGGTTCGGGCTCGGTGTGGCCGTGGTCAACGACACGCTGCACCGGCTGGCGGCCTCCGGGCGGGTGGTCAGCGGCGAGTTCAGGCCGGGAGGCCGGGGCGAGGAGTGGTGCGACGCCGGGGTGCTGCGCATGCTGCGGCGCAGGTCGCTGGCCAGGCTCCGCAAGGAGGTGGAGCCGGTCGCCCCCGAGACGCTCGCCGTGTTCATGCCCGCCTGGCACGGCATCACGGGCATGTCCGGTGCTCTCGGCGGGTCTGGTGTGTCCGGTGGCGGTTCGTCGCGCGGAGGCGCGGCCGGTGCGGCGCGGGCGATGGACGCTCTGGTGCACGCGATCGAGCAGTTGCAGGGGGCGGCGGTGCCCGCCTCGGCGCTGGAGACTCTGGTGCTGCCGTCGCGGGTGCCCGGCTACCATCCGGCTCTGCTCGACGAGCTGACCTCGTCCGGCGAGGTCATGTGGGTGGGCCAGGGATCGCTGCCGGGCGGCGACGGGTGGGTGTCCCTCTACTTCGCCGACACCGCTCCGCTGCTCCTGCCCGAGCCCGGCGAGATCACCATGACCGCGCTGCACGATCAGGTGCTGGAGGCGCTCGCCGGGGGAGGGGCGCTGTTCTTCCGCGGGCTGTCCGACCGGCTCGGCTCGCTCGACGACGCGGCGCTCGCCACGGCCCTGTGGGACCTGGTGTGGTCCGGGCGGGTGTCGGGCGACACGCTGGCACCGTTGCGGGCCACTCTCGGGACCGGGCGCCCCGCCCACCGGCCCGCCACGACGCGGCGCCGACGGGCCGTGCTGCCCACCAGGAGCGGGCCG
>NZ_QNFZ01000781.1 GCF_003313395.1 Nonomuraea lactucae
CCGCGGCGGCCCGCGCGACCACCGCGACGGCCGAGGGCACGACCGTGCGGCTGCGCGCGGCCAACGCCCCGGCGGCCCTGCCCGACTACCTGCGCGCGCTGGAGGAGAACGGCATCAAGGTCACCAGCGCCGAGACCACCCGACCGACCCTCGACGACGTCTTCCTCACTCTCACCGGGAGAAGCCTCACCGATGACGACCTTCCTTCGTGACACCGCCACCGTCTTCACCCGCGAGTTCACGCCCTCTCTCCGCGAGCCCGTCGGCCTGCTGTTCGAGATGGGGCAGCCGCTGATGTTCCTGTTCCTGTTCGGCTCGCTGCTGGACGGGGCGGTCGGGTCGTCCTGGCAGTGGTTCGTGCCGGGCATCCTGGTCATGATGTGCCTGTCCGGGCCGATGGCGGCGGGCTACACACTGCTGATCGAGCTGATCGGCGGCTCGATGGAGCGGCTCATGGTCACGCCGCTCAACCGCACGGCCATGCTGGTCGGCCGGGCCATGAAGGAGATGGCGATCCTGCTCTGCCAGTCCGTGCTGATCATCGTGCTGGCCCTGCCACTCGGCTTCCGGCCGCACCCGGCCGGCGTGCCGGCGGGGCTCGGCCTGCTGGTCCTGTTCGGGATCGGCCTGGGGGCGCTGTCGTTCGTGCTGGCGTTCAGGTCGGCGCCGAGCGGCACGTTGTTCTACGTCGTGACGCAGACCCTGCTGTTCCCGCTGCTCCTGCTGTCGGGGGTGTTCCTGCCGATCGACTCCGGGCCTGGCTGGCTGCGGGCGATCGGGCAGTTCAACCCGATCTCGTACGTCGTGGAGGCCCAGCGCGCCCTGTTCTCCGGCCACCTCGCCGACCTCTCGGTCCTGTACGGCACCGCCGCCGCGGCCCTGATCGCCGCGATCGGCCTGCTCCTGGGCAACCGGGCGATGCGCAAGGGCGTGTGAGCCCACACAACGTGAGCCCACACAACGTGAGCCCGGACAAGGGGCATCAGGGGCTGACCGCCAGGAACAGGTACGCGGCGAAGAGCACCAGGTGGACCCCGCTCTGCAGCAGCGTGGCCCGCCCCGGCACGACGGTCAGCGTGGACACCGCGATCGTCAGCCCCAGCAGCACCACGTGCGTGCCGCCCAGGCCGAGCAGCAGCGGCCCCTCCAGCCAGATCGACGCCACCGCGATGGCCGGGATCGTCAGCCCGATGCTGGCCATCGCGGAGCCCAGCGCCAGGTTGAGGCTCACCTGGATGTGGTCGCGCCCGGCGGCCCGGACGGCCGCCAGGGTCTCCGGCAGCAGCACCAGCAGCGCGATCACCACGCCGACCACGGCCTGGGGCAGCCCGGCCACCGTCACCGCCGTCTCGATCACCGGCGACTCCACCTTGGCCAGTCCGACCACCGACACGAGCCCCACCAGGAGCATGGCGAGGCTGGCCAGCGCGTTGCGCCCGGTGGGCCGGCGGGCGTGCCCCTCCTCGCCGGCCGGCTCGCCGCCCGTGGTGACCGGCAGGAAGTAGTCGCGGTGCCGTACGGTCTGGGTGAGCACGAACAGCCCGTACAGCGCGAGCGACACCACCGCCGCGAACACGAGCTGCGGCCCCGAGAAGGCGGGCCCGCGCGCGCTGGTCGTGAACGTCGGCAGGACGAGGCTGAGCGTGCTCAGCGTGGCCACCGTCGCCAGGGCGCCCCCCGTCCCCTCGGCGTTGAACACCGCGATCCGCCGCCGCAGCGTGCCGGTGAGCAGCGAGAGCCCGACGATGCCGTTACAGGTGATCATCACGGCCGCGAACACGGTGTCGCGCGCCAGCGATGCCGTCTGCTCGCCTCCGGAGATCATCAGGCTGACGATGAGCGCCACCTCGATCACGGTGACCGCCACCGCCAGCACCAGCGATCCGAACGGCTCGCCGACCCGGTGCGCGATCACCTCGGCGTGGTGGACCGCGGCCAGCACGGCTCCGGCCAGCAGCACCGCCAGGACGATCACCACGAAGGTGGGCAGCTGCCGCCCCCATGACAGCACGAGCGCCGGCAGGGCCAGTCCGGGTATGGCAACGGCCCACCACTTCGCGATGTAACGGCTCATGTGCAGCGTGATGCCCTCTCGCTCGCAGAAACCAACGGGGATCACACTGATCATGCCTGTTTGTACGGAATGCCGCCCATTCCGAAGGGCCTCAGGGGGGCGGCTCGGGAAGGGCCAGGAGCGCGGCGACCGTGTCCCAGTCCGCGACCTCCACCCGCCGGGCCATGAGGCGCAGCCGCGTCGAGATGGACCCGTGGGCTTCCAGCAGCGCTCCCAGCCCCTCGACGACCTGGGCCGACACGGCCTCGTACCCCGCGCCGCCGCCCTCCCCCCTCGCGAAGGCGCTCCCGGCCTTGCCACCGCCCCAGAAGTCACCGATGGCGGCCAGCTCCGCGGCGGCCTGGCCGACGAGGGTGGCGAGCTCGCCCCTCTCGACGTCGTAGGCGTCCGCGGCGTCCCTCAGGTGGTGCGCGTGGACCTCCATCGGCGGCTGCGCGGCGGCGCCCGGCCGCGGCTCGGGCGGTTCGGTGGGATCCGGGGTAACGGTCATGGGTCCTCGAATGTTCTCGGAGGGACGTCTCAGCCCGCGGGTTTGTGGGCCATGGTGAAGTAGAGCAGCATCCGGCCCAGCGTCTCCTTCCACGTGGGAACGAGGTCCTCGCCGCTCTGCCCGTTCAGGGCGTCGTACGTGGGGCCGTAGCCGACGGACCCCCCGGCCATGCGGCCCGCGAAATATCGCAGGTCGGCGTTCTTGGTGAGCGCCCGGGCGGCCGGCATGGCCGCGTCGAACGCCCCGTAGAACGCGACCGAGGCGGCGAACTCCTTCAGCGCCTGCCTCGCGTTGTCGCCGAGCGAGCCCGGGTCGTCCCCGCGCAGCGCGCGCACGCCCGCCACGACCGCCACGTCTCCGGCGGCGAAGAACGCGCTGCCGATCGTGTACTCGGTCAGCTTGCTCAGCACGATCTTCGCGATGGCGTGTTCGAGCAGCTTGGAGAGCAGCTTCGCCTCGGCCCGCCGGATGAGGAACTGCGTCAGCTGGTAGGCCGCCCCAGCCTGCCACGGGAAGGTGGTGATGAAGACGAAGCTGGCGAAGTTCGCCAGGGCGGCCGTCCAGTAGGCGTGCTGCGCCTTCTCGACGACCTCGGCGTACTCGTCGCACGCCGCGCCGGCGCGGCGGCAGGCGCGGGCGAGGTGGGCGGGCAGGCCCAGCTCGGGCGGCGGCGGGTAGAGCCCCGTCGTCACCGCCTTCTTGAAGCCGTCCACGCCGGGGCCGCCGTTCCGCTTCCAGACGGCCTCCGCGGCCGGGTAGGTGTTGTGCGGGCTCTTCTCGAGGCGGTCGGCGAGCCGCGCCCAGACGTCGCGGGCCTGGCGGGCGCGCGCAGGATCACCGTCCGGGTACTCGACGGCGAGCATCTTGAAGACGAAGGCCGCGATGCCCAGCGTGCCGGCCCCGTAGATGGAGGCGCGGGCGGGGTTGACGCTCAAGGGGAGCCCTGGAACGGCGGGAGCGGATCCAGCGGGGTGCCGGCGACGAACGGCCCGACCAGATCCCGCGCCTTCCGCTCGGCGTCGCCGGCGGCTTCGCGCGCGGCGAGGAGAACGGCCTCGGCCAGGTCGGCGGAGCCGAGCCGCATGGCGCGCGGGTCGATCGTGAGTCCGGCGAGCGTCCCCGTCAGCGTCACCTCGGCCACGACGCGCCCCTCCACGGCCTCGCCGCGCCCGCGCAGGCCGGCGATCTGCTCCTGGAGCTGGTCGAGCGCCGTGACCTCACCCTTGAACTCGTCGAGCAGCCGATCGAGCTCCTCGTCCCCGCTGCCGTACAGGGCGTCCACAGACAATGCCATGATCGTCAAACTAACATAACCCACCGGAAAACAGGAGAAATCTCCCTGGCCTATGCCCCTGGCTCGCCGGGACGTAACCCGCCGTGGACCAGCCCCTGCGAGATGACCCGCGCCAGGAGCTCCCCTGTCTCGGCGACCCCCCTGAGCGTGTCCTCGAACTCGGCCAGCTCCCTGAACGCCTGCCCGTACCGGCGCTGCTCGGCCAGTGGCAGCCGGGGAAGCCGCGTGCGCCTGATCTCGCCCCGGGAGTTGCCGGTCTCGCGCAGGAAGGCCGCGACGAAGTAGGGGTCGAAGCTCTCCTCGTCCACCCTGATCAGGTGCAGGTGCGGGCCGAGCGCCACCCTCTCGATCAGCACCCGGGTGGCCGCCTGCCGGGGCGCCACCGTCATCACGATGTCTCCCGGAGCCGCGATGGGGCCGCTGCCCCGCACGGTGGGCCGCCGGCCGAGGGTGACGTCGTTGACGGTCAGCAGCGGCAGCTCATCGTCGCCCGGATCGGCCTGCGACGGTGTCTGCTGCAGCAGCACCGCCCCGGCCCTGGTCAGCTCCCCGATGGTCGTCATGACCCGCGTGCGCTCCTCCGGCCGTACCTGGGGGACGCTCCGCGCCAGCCGTACGGCGAGCTCCCTCAAGCGGTCCAGCGTCGCGTCCACCGACTCGACCCGCGCGGTCGCGGGCCGCCGCAGGTGGACGGCGGGCGAGACGTCGACCACCTCGTCGAGCAGTTCGATGATCGGTACGGCCCGCCCGCCCCCGTCCTCCACCGGCGTCCGGCGCCGGAAGGCCCGCCAGAGCCCCTGTACGGTCCCGCCCGGCATCCCCTCGGTGGCGTCCACCACCAGCAGGTGGGCCGGGACCAGGTCATCGGCGGCCGGCCGGCGCAGCAGCCACAGATGGGCGGCGCCGGTCGACTGCGGCGCCGACCCGGCGGGCAGCGCGATCACGGCCTGGAGCGCGCCGGCC
>NZ_QNFZ01000780.1 GCF_003313395.1 Nonomuraea lactucae
GGCACCGTGCGGGGCCGGGGGCGCGAGGAACGCGAGGAGGCTCCCAGCCGGGCACGTGAGGAGGCCGCCGGGGGCTCGCGCGGGCGGGCCCGGCAGGACGGGCACGACCGGGCACGAGACCGTGACCAGAGCGACGGCGAAGGACCACGTGGCCGGGCACGCCAGGACGGCCCATCCGGCCGGGGAAGGGAGGCCCGCCCCCCGCAGAACCTCGCCGACGGCCCCCAAAGGCCGTCCCCCAGGCCGTCCCACAGGCCCTCCAACAGGCCGCCGCAGAGGCCCCCCGCGCCCCCGCGCCCGCCCAAGCCGCCGCTCATGCTCCGGCTGGGCAACCCCCGCAGGCGCGTCAACATCGGCCTCATCGGCATGACCTTCATCCTGTCCATCTTCGCTGGGCGGCTCATCCAGATGCAGGGCCTCGACTCCAAGGTCTACGAGGCCGCCGCCGCGGGCCAGCGCCTGCAGAAGGAGGTCATCCCTGCCAAGCGCGGCACGATCACCGACGCCAACGGCCACGAGCTGGCCCTGACCGTCGAGGCCCGGGAGATCGCCATCGACCCCACCAAGGTGCCGCCGAAGGTGCGGGCCAACGTCGCCACCCTGCTCGCCGGCCAGCTCGGCAAGCCCGAGCAGGAGATGTCCGCCAAGCTGGCCCGCGTCGACACCCGCTACCAGCTGCTGGCCAGGGACGTGGAGCCGGTCGTGGCGAGCCGCCTGCTCAAGGCGGGCGTGCCCGGTCTGGCAGAGAAGAAGACCTACCGCCGTCTCTACCCCGCGGGCGACCTGGCCGGCAGCCTCATCGGCTTCGTCGGCGACGAGGACAGGGGCCTCGGCGGCATGGAGGCAGCCAAGAACGCCCTCCTCGCGGGTCGCGACGGCGAGCAGCGCGTCGAGACCGGCCGCGACGGCCAGCGCATCCCCATGACCAGCAGCCAGCGGACCGCCCCGGTCGACGGCCGCGACCTGAGGCTGACCATCGACCGCGACATCCAGTGGGCCGCCCAGCGCGCGATCGCCGAGCAGACCCAGAAGTCGGGCGCGAGCAGTGGCACCGTCATCGTCATGGACGTCCGCACCGCCCAGATCCTCGCCATGGCCAACGCCCCGGAGCTCGACCTGAACAACTGGCGCCGCTCCTCCCCGAGCCTGTACGTCAACAGGGCCGCCTCCGACGTGTTCGAGCCCGGCAGCACGAACAAGGTGATCACCGCGGCGGCCGCGCTGGAGGCGGGGGCGCTCACGCCCGACACCGTCTTCCAGGTCAGGGACAACATCAGGTGCGCCGACCGGGTGCTGCGCGACTCGCACCCGCACCCCTTGGAGGCGATGACGTTCCGCGAGGCGATGGCCAAGTCCAGCAACGTCGCCAACGTCATGGCCGCCCGCAGGGTCGGCAGCGAGCGTCTCTACCACATGCTCAGGGGGTTCGGATTCGGCTCCAGGCCGGGCGGCGGCGTGCCGGGCGCGGGAGCCGGGCTGCTGCCCGATCACAAGACCTGGTCCGGCAGCCAGAACTGCACGATCGCCTACGGCCAGGGCGTGTCGGTGACCGCGCTGCAGATGGCCAGCGTCTACCAGGCCATCGCCAACGGCGGCGTCAAGGTCGAGCCGCAGATCGTCGCGGGTGCGACCGACGAGACGGGCAGGTTCGTCCCCTCTCCTCCCGGTAAGCAGACCAGGGTGGTGAGCGAGAAGACAGCCAAGGAGATCACAACCATGCTCGAGGCCGCGGTGAGTGCCCAGGGCACCGGCGAGCTGGCCGCCATCCCCGGATACCGGGTCGCCGGCAAGACCGGCACGGCCGACCGCTACGATCAGCAACTCGGCCGTTACGACGGCTACACGGCCTCCTTCGCGGGCTTCAGCCCGGCGGACGCGCCCCGGCTGGTGGTGCTCTCCGTGCTGCAGAACCCGAAGAACGGGCACTTCGGCGGGCAGATCGCCGCGCCCGTGTTCAAGGATGTGATGACGTTCGCCATCAAGAGCAGGAAGATCCCGCCGACGGGCTCGGCCGCGCCTCCGGTGCGGACGCGCGCGGGACAGTGACCAGGGAAGGTACGCTGCCGCCGTGCGTCCCCCGTCGTCTATGCGTCCCACGACTAGCCCGCCTCGTCCGCTGACCGGGCTGGCCACCATGCTCGACGCCGACTCCGGTTCGTCGAGGTCACCCCACGCCGCGCTGACCGGCGTCACCATCGACTCCCGCCAGGTCGCGCGCGGAGACCTGTACGTGGCCGTGCGCGGCCAGCAGGTCCACGGCGCGAGCTTCGCGCAGGAGGCGCTGGCCCGCGGCGCCGTCGCCGTCCTCACCGACCACGACGGCCGCGACCAGGCGGTCGCGACCGGGCTGCCGGTGCTGGTCGTGCCCGACCCGCGCGCCCTGCTCGGGCAGGTCGCCTCGTGGGTGTACGGCCAGCCGGCCCACGACATCCAGGTGCTCGGCGTCACCGGCACCAGCGGGAAGTCGACCACCACGTTCCTGCTGGAGGCCGGGCTGCGCGCGGCCGGGCACGTCACGGGGCTGGTGGGCGGCGTCGAGATCCACGTGGGCGGCGAGCGCTTCCCGGCCCGGCTGACCACGCCGGAGGCGTCGGAGCTGCACGGCCTGTTCGCCCTCATGCGCGAGCGGGGCGTGACCGCGGCGGCCATGGAGGTCTCCAGCCACGCGCTCGCCCTCGGCCGGGTCGACGGCGTCTTCTACGACGTGTCCCTCTTCACCAACCTGTCGCAGGACCACCTCGACTTCCACACGGACCTCGACGACTACTTCGCGGCCAAGGCGCGGCTGTTCCAGCCCGAGATGAGCCGCGCCGGCGTGACCAACCTCGACGACCCGCACGGCCGCGAGCTGCTGTCGCGGGCGAAGGTGCCGATGACCACCTTCTCCGCGCTGGGCGACCCGGAGGCGGCCTGGCGGGCGCTGGACGTCCGGCTGGGCGCCGACGGCAGCACGTTCCGGGTCGTCGGGCCGGGCGGGGTCGAGGCCGACGCGCAGATCTCGCTGCCGGGACCGTTCAACGTCTCCAACGCGCTCGGCGCGATCGTGACGCTGGTCGAGGCGGGCGTGCCGCTGCAGACGGCCGTCCACGGCGTCGGCACGCCCACCGGGGTGCCCGGCCGGATGGAGCGGGTGACCGGCCCCGACGAGGAGTTCCAGGCGGTCGTCGACTATTCCCACAAGCCCGGTGCGGTCGAGTCGGTGCTGCGCGCGCTGCGCGAGGTGACCGCGGGCCGGCTCACCGTGGTGCTGGGCTGCGGCGGCGACCGCGACAGAGGCAAACGTCCGCTCATGGGCGAGGCGGCGGCGCGGCTGGCGGATGTGGCGGTTTTCACCAGTGACAATCCGCGCTCGGAGGACCCGCTCGCCATCCTGGCCGCGATGATGGAGGGTGCGCTACGCGTTCCGAGGCACGAACGCGCCCATGTGATCATTGAGCCTGACCGCGCGGCCGCGATCGATCTGGCGATCGGCCGGGCAGAGCGCGGCGACGTGATCGTCGTGGCAGGCAAGGGCCACGAGCAGGGCCAGTACATCTCAGGCGAAGTGATCCCCTTCGACGACCGTAAGGTGGTCGCCGAGGCGATCGCCGTATGCAAGGAAAGCAGGAAGCACGAATGATCCCGTTGCCTCTGGCCAGGATCGCCGAGATAACCTCGGGCGCACTGTCGGGCATGGCCGACCCCCGCGCCGTGGTACGCGGTCCCGTCGTGATCGACTCGCGGGAGGTCCGACCGGGGTCCCTGTTCGTCGCCTTCAAGGGCGCCCGGGTCGACGGGCACGACTACGCGGCCCAGGCGGTGCGGGGCGGAGCCGTGGCGGTGCTGGCGGGCAGGCCGGTCGAGGGGCCGGCGGTGATCGTGCCCGACACGGCCGCCGCGCTCGCCGACCTCGCCACGGCGCAGGCCGCTTCGCTGCCGGGGGCGACCGTCATCGGCGTGACGGGCTCGGCCGGCAAGACCACGACCAAGGACCTGCTGGCCCGGCTCACCGCGCGCATCGGGCCGACCATCGCGCCCGACGGCTCCCACAACAACGAGATCGGCCACCCCCTGACCGTGCTCAAGGCCGATCTCGACACCCGTTTCATGGTGCTGGAGCTGAGCGCCCGCGGCATCGGCCACATCGAGGCCCTCACCCGCATCGCGCCGCCCCGCATCGGCGTGGTGCTCAACGTCGGCACCGCGCACCTCGGGCCGTTCGGCGGCAAGGAGGCCATCGCGCAGGCCAAGGGCGAGCTGGTCGAGTCGCTGCCACGCGGCGGCGTCGCGGTGCTCAACGCCGACGACGAACTGGTGCGCGCGATGGCCTCGCGCACCAACGCGCGCGTCACCCTGTTCGGGCGCTCTCCCGGCGCCGCCATCCGAGCCGAGGGCGTCACCGTGGACGAGCGCGGGCGCGCCTCGTACACGCTGCACACCCCGTCGGGCGCCGCCCCCGTCAAGCTCAAGCTGTACGGCACGGCCGCGGTCGAGAACTCCCTGGCCGCCGCCGCGGCGGGCTACGAGCTGGGCCTGCCCGTCGCCACCATCGCCGAGGAGCTGTCGGACGCCACGCCGCGCAGCCGGTGGCGCATGGAGGTCACCGACCGGCCCGACGGAATCACGGTCGTCAACGACGCCTACAACGCCAACCCCGACTCGATGCGCGCCGCGTTCGAGGCGCTCGCCGTGCTCGGCAAGGGCCGGCGCCGCTTCGCCGTGATCGCCGCGCTGCGCGAGCTGGGCGACGACACCGACGCGCTCAACTCGGAGCTGGGCCGCCTGGCGGGCGGCTCGGGGCTGTCGGGTCTCGTCGTGGCGGGCCCCGACGCCGGGCCCGTCCTCGACGGCGCCTTCGCCGCCGCTGCC
>NZ_QNFZ01000783.1 GCF_003313395.1 Nonomuraea lactucae
AGCGCGGCGCGAACGGGCAGCCGGGCGGCAGCGCCGCGGGCGAGGGCGGGTGACCCTCGATCGGGGCCAGCGGCCGCCGCCCGCCCCGGTCGACGCGCGGGATCGAGCCGAGCAGCCCCACCGTGTACGGCATGCGCGCCCGGTAGTAGACGTCGTCCACGGCGCCCACCTCGACCGGCCGGCCCGCGTACATGACCAGAACCCGGTCGGCGAACCCGGCCACCACCCCGAGATCATGGGTGATCATGATGATCGCGGCGCCCGTCTCCCGCTGCGCCTTCTTCAGCACCTCCAGGACCTGCGCCTGGATGGTCACGTCGAGCGCGGTGGTCGGCTCGTCGCAGATGATCACGTCGGGGTCGTTCGCGACGGCCATGGCGATCATGGCGCGCTGGCGCATGCCGCCGGAGAACTCGTGGGGGAAGGCCAGGGCCCGCTGCGCCGGGTTGGGTATGCCGACCAGGTCGAGCAGGGCGACGGCCTTGACCATGGCCTGCTCCTTGGTGACCCGCTGGTGGACGCGTACGGCCTCGGCGATCTGGTCGCCGACCCGGTAGACGGGGGTGAGCGCGGAGAGCGGGTCCTGGAAGACCATCGACATGGCCCGCCCGCGCAGCGCGGTGAGCTCCTTCTCCCGCGCGCCGATCAGTTCCCTGCCGTGCAGCCGCACCGAGCCGGTGACGCGGGCTCCGGAGGGCAGCAGGCCCATGACCGCGGCCGAGGCGACCGACTTGCCGGACCCGGACTCGCCCACGATGCCGAGAACCTCGCCGGGCCGCACCTCGTAGCTCAGGCCGCGTACGGCGTGCACGTCGCCGAAGGAGACGTACAGGTCGCGTACCTCGAGGACGGGCGCGTCACCCGGCACGGGCGCGGCGCGGGGGCTCATCGCGGCCTCGATGAGGTGGGGTCGAACGCGTCGCGCAGGGCGTCGCCGACGAGGTTGACTGCGAGCACGGTGGCCACCAGCAGCCCGGCCACGAACCAGAAGGTCCACGGCGCGTAGACGGCGGTCTTGGCGCCGTCGGCGATCAGCGTGCCGAACGAGACGTCGGGCGGCTGGATGCCGAAGCCGAAGTAGGACAGGGAGGTCTCGGTGAGGATGGCCGCGCTGACGTTCAGGGTGGCGTCGACGATCAGCAGCGACGACAGGTTGGGCAGCACGTGCCGGAAGATGATCGTCACCGCCGGGACGCCCATGAACCGGGCGGCCTGGATGAACTCCCGCTGCTTCAGCGAGATCGTCATCCCCCTGACGATCTTGGAGGTGACCATCCAGAGGAACAGCGCCAGCATGATGACGAACAGCGGCCACGTCCCGGTGCCGAACAGCGGCGACATGATCGCCAGGATGAGGAACGCGGGCAGCACCAGCAGCAGGTCGGTGACCCAGGTCAGCGCCCGGTCGGTCCACCCGAGGAAGTATCCGGCGAACGCGCCCACCGCCGCCGCCAGCGCGGTGGACACCAGCGCCGCGAGCAGGCCGACGATCAGCGACTTCTGCATGCCGCGCAGCGTCACCGCGTAGACGTCGGCGCCGGTCTGCAGCGTGCCGAGCCAGTGGGAGGCCGACGGCGGCTGCAGGAACGCGCTGAAGTCCCTGTCGGTGTAGGACCACGGGCTGAACAGCGGGCCCAGGAAGGCCAGCAGGAACAGGGACGCCAGCGTGGCCAGGCCGATCCGGCCCTGCGTGGAGGCCAGGAAGCGCCTGGTGACGACCCGGAGCCTGGACGGCGCCCGGGGGGCCTGGCCGCCGGTCAGGTCCTCGGCCAGTTGCTCGTCCGACAGGGTCATCCCGCCCTCACCCGCGGGTCGAGGGCGGCGTGCAGCAGGTCGGCGGCCAGTGAGGCACACAGCACGGCCACCGCGGCGAGGAGGCTGATGGCGGCCACGGTGTTGACGTCGTTGGTGAAGATCGAGTTGATCAGCTGCTCGCCCAGCCCGTGCCAGCCGAAGATCTTCTCCGTGAAGGTCGCGCCGGTGAGCAGGACGCCGAACGTGAACGCGAAGTAGGTCACGACGGGGATCAGCGCCGTGCGCAGCGCGTGCCGCGTCAGTGCCGCGCGCCTGCTGAGCCCCTTGGCCCTGGCGGTGCGGACGAAGTCCGCCCCGATCACGTCGAGCATCATGTTGCGCTGGTAGCGGCTGAAGACCGCGACGAGCCCGACCGAAAGGGAGACGGTGGGCAGGATGAGGTGCTGGACCCGGTCGAGCGCGCTCCCCCAGAACCCGGCCTCGAGCCCGTCGCTGTATTCGCCGCTCACCAGGAAGACCTGGCGGCCGAAGATGTTGTCGTTGGCCCAGGTGCCGCCCAGGATCAGCATGTTGGCCAGCACGACGACGGGCACCGCCAGCACCACGAAGGACAGGCCCGCCGACAGCCGGTCGAACCAGCCGTACTGGCCTACCGCCGCCAGGGCGCCGGCGAGCACCCCGGCCAGGCTGCCGAAGACCAGCCCGAGCAGCACCAGCCGGAAGGTGACGCCGGCACGCCTGCTGAGGTCGTCGTTGACCGGCGAGCCCGTCACGCTCTTGCCGAAGTCGCCGTGCAGCACCCCGGAGGCCCACGTCGCGTAGCGCTGGATCAGCGGGGTGCGGTCGTTGAGGTTGAGCGCGGTGAGCTGCGCGTCGACGACCGCCGGCGGCGGCTTGGGGGTGCGGTCGGCGTAGTTGGAGCGCGGGTCGAGCGCGGTGGCGGCCAGCATGTAGGCCAGGCTGCCTGCGACGGCGACGAGCACGAGGTAGTTGAGCAGCCTGCGGGCCAGGAACCCCGCCATCGTCCCCCCTCCCGCGCACCGTGCGTAGTCATATAGCTACACCATGCACGGGGGAGGCGCACGCAAGTGCAGGTTCAACGTCCCGAGAGTTCGTCCACCGCGGTGCGCACATCGTCGCTGGTGATCGTGGTCAGCTCGGCCGAGGTGGCGGAGCCGCCCTGCGCCGCGAGGGCCGCCAGCCGTACGTCGCGGCGCATGGCGGCCCGCTCGAACAGCGACCTGGCGAACCGGCCGTTGCCCAGCCCGTCGATCAGCCGCTCTTCGCAGACCCAGGTGAAGACCTCGTCCAGGTCGCGCAGCGCCGCCTCGTCGAAGCGGTCGCCCGACCGCTCGGCGAGCAGCACGGCGATCTCCGACAGCTCGGCGGGCGAATAGCTGGGGAACGCCACGCGCTGGTTGAACCGGCTGGCCAGGCCGGGGTTGGTGGCCAGGAAGGCGTCCATCTCGCGCTCGTAGCCGGCCAGCACGACGACGAGCCGGTCGCGGTCGTCCTCGGCCCGCTTGAGCAGCGTCTGCACCGCCTCCGCGCCGAACGCGTCGCCGCCGGAGTAGCCGGAGTTGGCCAGGCTGTAGGCCTCGTCGACGAAGAGCACGCCGCCCAGCGCGCGGTCGACCAGCTCGTTCGTCTTGATCGCGGTCGCGCCGAGGTGCTGGCCCACCAGGTCGGCCCGCTGGGCCTCGACCACGTCGGGCCGGGCCAGCAGGCCGAGCGCGGCGAAGACCCGGCCGACGACGCGGGCGACGGTGGTCTTGCCGGTGCCGGGCGGGCCGACGAACACGAAGTGGCGCATCTGAGGCGGCGTGGGCAGCCCGCGCTCCTGCCGCATCCGGGCCACCTGGAGCTGCGCGGCGATGGCGTGGACCTGCCGCTTGACCGGGGCGAGCCCGGCCATCCTGTCGAGGTCGGCCAGCGCCTCCTCCAGCGTGGGCGTCGCCTCGTAGCCGCGGAAGCGGGCGGTCAGCTCGTTGAACGCCTTGGTCACGTCGGGCGCGGTGGTGGTGACCAGGTCCTCGGTGGTCGGCGTGCCGCCAGCGCCCACCACCCGCACGTCGCGGGCCTGCGCCGCCGCCTCCACGAGGCTGCGCACGAACCTGGCGTTGCCCAGCTCGTCGACCAGCCCGCGGCGCTGGACGTCCTCGAACAGGCCGAGCAGCGCCGCCCTCGTGTCGGCGGACATCGTGTCGCCCCTGCGCCGCTGGAGCAGCTCGGTGATCTCGGCCAGCTCGGCCGGCGAGTAGCTGGGGAAGCGCACCCTGGTGGCGAACCTGCTGGCCAGGCCCGGGTTGGACGTGAGGAAGGAGGTCATCTCCTGCTCGTAGCCGGCCAGGATGATGATCAGCCGGTCGCGGTCGTCCTCCGCCCGTTTGAGCAGCGTCTGCACAGCCTCGGCGCCGAACCTGTCGGGCTGCCCGTCGGAGGTGTTGACCAGCCCGTACGCCTCGTCGATGAACAGCACGCCGCCCAGCGCGCGGTCGACCAGCTCGTTGGTCTTGATCGCGGTCGCGCCGAGGAACTCGCCCACGAGGTCGGCCCGCTGCGCCTCGACCACGTACGGCGTCTCCAGCAGGCCGAACGCGTAGAAGATCTTCGCGACCGTGCGGGCCACGCTGGTCTTGCCGGTGCCGGGCGGGCCCACGAACACGAAGTGCCTGGTCGGCCTCTCGGAGGTGTAGCCCGCCTCGGCACGCAGCCGGGACGCCTCGATGGAGGCGGCGATCGAGCGCACCTGCTCCTTGACCGGGGCCAGACCGATCATGCTCTCCAGCTCGCCGAGCGCCTCCTCCACCGAGATGCTGGGCGGGCCCGCCGCGCGGTCCTGCTGCGCCTCGGGCCGGCCCTCGCGCACCCGTACGCGCAACTGCTCCTGCTCGCGCGTGGACAGCTCAGCCCTGGCCCGGCGGGCGAGCACGAACCGGTAGAGCAGCACCGCCGCGGCGGCGCCGTACGCGACCCAGACGGCGACGCCCTCGGAGACGGGCGCCAGGGGCGACAGGGCCGCGGCCAGCAGGCCGGCCGGGACCAGGGCGAGCAGCGCGGTGAGCCAGGGCGCCACCCAGCGGATCAGGTGGGC
>NZ_QNFZ01000782.1 GCF_003313395.1 Nonomuraea lactucae
CGGCCTCGGTGGCCGCCGAGCGCGCGCGGCCCCGCCTGGCCGCGGCCCGGGCACGCTGTCCGGGCGGCAGATCCTCCTCGCCGCCGCCGAAACCGCCGAGCGGGCTCCCGAGGAGACCGGCGAGTACTGGTACGTCAAGATCAGGGTGACCCGGAGTGGCCCGGCAAGCCCCAGAGGGTGATGCCGGAGACCGCGCTCCTCCGTGCCATCAGCGATCGATGGAGACCCGGGAGATCATCGAGGCGAAATGGGTCGAGGAGTTGCCCGGCGTCGACGGAATGCGGACGAACTTCGCTTACCCGAAGCCCGTAAAGCGCTTTACACGGGCGGGTCGATCGGGTCGATTAGAGGGCGAGGCGGAGGGTCCGCTCTCGGGGAGTCGGTCGACCGAGTGCCGGGGGATGGGTGTACGGGACAGACGGCGGGTTCGCCGCTCGGATGCGCTCGGTGTTCGCGGCTCCGCCGGCCCCGTTGTGGCCGGGTGGGTTCGCCGTGATGGCCGGGATCCTGGCCGTGGCGGTGCCGGTCCAGGCGGGGCTGGCGGAGAAGGGGCAGGTGCTCGCGGGCACGGGGGTCCTGCTCGTGCTGCTCGGGGCGCACATGCGGTTCGTGCTGGGGATGCTGGCGCGGCGGGACGGCCGGTGGTGGCTGGTCGGCGTCCAGGCGTGGCTGACGTACGTCCCGCTGCCGTTCTTCGGCGCGGCGTGGACGCCGGTCTGCGGGCTGCTGTCGGGCGCCCTGCTCATGGTGGCGTACCGGATCCGCTCCGTCGTCCTGGTGGGCCTGGCCATGGCCTGCGGGCCGGTCCTGCTGTGGGCCCCGCGGGACATGCTGTCCTACTCCGGCTGGGTGCTCGCCGCCCCGCTGCTCGGCCTGGTCGAGTACGCCCTGGTCAGCCTCGCGGCGCGGGCGCACTGGCTGGCCGGCGCGCGCAACGAGGTCATCCGGCGGGCCGTGGCCCTCGAACGCCGCAGGTTCACCCGGGACCTGCACGACCTGGTGGGGCACCGGCTCACCGTCCTGGTGCTGAAGGCGCAGCTCATCCAGCGCCAGGTGCAGGAGGGCGACGAGAAGGCGCGGCTGGAGGTGGGCGAGACGCTCGAACTGCTGCGCGCCCTGGCCTCGGACGTGCGCGCCGTCGCCCACGGCGGGCAGCGCTCCTCGCTGGAGGCGGAGCTGGGCTCGGCGCGCGCGCTGCTGGAGTCGGCGGGGGTGCGCTGCCAGGTGCGGGTGTCGTGCCGCGACCTGCCTGCGGAGGTCGGCGAGGCGCTCACCCACGCCCTGCGCGAGGGCGTGACGAACATCCTGCGGCACGCCACGGCCCGCCGCTGCGTGATCCAGCTCTTCGAGCGCGACCGGCTCGTCCGCCTGTCCATCAGGAACGACGGCGCCCGCCCGCCGCGGCGCACCGGCGACGCCGGCCATGGGCTGAAGAACCTCACCGAACGGGTCGCGCTGCTCGGTGGCTGGCTGGAGGCGAAGGCCTTTCACGGCGGTGAATTCGCCTTCACCGTTTACCTGCCGCGGGCCAATAGTGACATCATCAGCCGCCATTGATGAATAACGCATATATGCGGGTGCGATCATCGCATTTGAGTCATGTGTTGTGTTACTAGACGTCAGCCCTCCCGGTCGAGAATCTTATGGAGGTCGCACCGGGAGGGAATGGGATGGACCAGTACGAGCTGTACTGCCTGGCGGATCGCCATTTCTACGACAGCCTCGAGCACAGCGCCGCCGAGGACGCCGAATTTCCCATCGTGCGCCGGCCGCTGCCCGAGGGCTGGTCCCACGCGGTCACCGACACCTGGTGCTACTACGCCGCCGGCGGGCAGCCGCCGCTGCCCCGGCAGGGCTGGAAAATCCACGTCTCCGCCCGCGTCGACGACGCCGAGAAGGCGATCGAGGCCGTCTGGGACTACTGCGTGCCCCGGGGTATCGCGTTCAAGTTCTTACGCGGCACCGCGGTCCTCGTCATGGTCAACTCCAAGGCCGCCTCGCGGGCGTCCAGCGGCAAGCTGATCACCGTCTACCCGCGTGACGACGCCCAGCTCGAACTCGTGCTCAAGGAGCTGAACGAGCTCCTGCGCGGCGTCCGGGGCCCGTACATCCTCAGCGACCTGCGCTACGGCGAGGGGCCGCTGTTCGTCAGGTACGGGGGCTTCGCCGAGCGGCACTGCCTGACTGGCGCCGGCGAGCGGGCGCTGGCCGTCGAGGACGGCGACGGGCGCCTGGTGCCCGACGTGCGCGGCGCCACGTTCTCGGTGCCGCCGTGGACGACGCTGCCCGAGTTCCTGGAGCCTCATCTGGCCGCCCGCAACGCCGTCACCACGAACGGCCTGCCGTACGCGATCGAGCAGGTCCTGCACTTCTCCAACGGCGGCGGCGTCTACCTCGCCCGGCACCGGGACACCGGCGAGCGCGTGGTGCTGAAGGAGGCCAGGCCCCACGCGGGACTCGACGCGGCGGGACGCGACGCGGTCACCCGGCTGACCCACGAGCGCGAGATCCTGGAGCGCCTGGCGGGGCTGGACGCCGTGCCCGCGCTGCTCGGCCACTTCACGCTCGGCGAGCACCACTTCCTCGTTGAGGAGTTCGTTGACGGCACCCCGCTGCAGCGCCGCCTCGTGCACCGCTACCCGCTCACCCGCGCCACCTGCACCGCCGAGGACGTGGCCGAATACACGCGCTGGGCGCTCGACACCCTGGACCACGTGGATCAGGTGATCGAGTCGCTGCACGGGCGCGGGGTCGTCTTCGGCGACCTGCATCCGGACAACGTCCTGCTGACGGAGAGCGGCCGGGTGGTGCTCATCGACTACGAGGTGGCCACGATCGACGGCGACGGGAAGAGGGCGGCGCTCGCCCACCCGGCGTTCATCGCGCCGCCCGACCGGCAGGGGCTGGACGTCGACAGGTACGCGATGGCCTGCCTCCGGCTGGGCCTGTTCGCGCCGCAGTGCACGATCATGCTGCCGTTGCACGCGGGGAAGGCCGGTCAGCTCGGCGAGCTGGTCGCGGAGACCTTCCCCGGCACGTCCGCCATGGTGGGCGCCGCCGTCGGCGTCATCGCGGGCGGCGCGTCGCGCCGGACGGAGGAGCGGGCCGCATCCGGTCCGGCGGAGATGGCGGACCTGCCCGTCCCGGGCGTCGCGCCGTGGCCCGAGCTGCGGGACGCGATGCGCCGGGCCATCCTCGCCTCCGCCACGCCCGGCCGTGACGACCGGCTGTTCCCCGGCGACGTGGCCCAGTTCCGGCCCGGCGGCGGCCTGAACCTCGCCCACGGCGCGGCGGGCGTCCTGTACGCGCTGGCCGCCACCGGGGCCGGTCGCTTACCCGAGTACGAGGGCTGGCTGCGCGAGCGGGCGCTCCGCCCGGTGCAGGGCTCCGGCCTCGGCCTCTACGACGGGCTGCACGGCATCGCGTACGCCCTCGACCGGCTGGGACGCCGGCAGGACGCGCTCGACGTGACCGGCATCTGCCTGCGGGAGAAGTGGGAGGTCCTGGAGTCGGCGCTCCACTCGGGCCTGTCCGGCATCGGCCTGAACCTTCTCCACCTCGGCCTGCGCCACGGCGAGTCCGAGCTGACCCGGGCCGGCATGCGGGCGGTCGACATCTGCGCCGAACGGCTCGGCGGTCCCGGCGACGTCCCCGAGACCAGCGGCGGAGCGGGCCCGCGGGCCGGGCTCATGTACGGCTCCAGCGGACCGGCCCTGCTCTTCCTGCACGCCTACGAGCACACCGGCGACCGGGCGCTGCTCGACCTGGCCGAGGTCGCGCTCCGGCAGGACCTGCGCCGGTGCCGCACGGCGCAGGACGGCTCCCTCCAGGTGGACCAGGGCTGGCGGGTGCTGCCCTACCTGGACGAGGGCTCCGCCGGCATCGGGCTGGTGCTCACCCGCTACCTCTCCCACCGCGACGACCCCGGCCTCACGACCGCGCTGGCCGCGCTGCGGCTGGTCGCCGGTGCCGGCTTCTTCGTCCAGCCGGGGCTGTTCACCGGCCGCGCGGGCATCATCGCCGCGCTGGCCGACGACTCTCGCGACCAGGCGGTGGACACGGTGGTGGACACGGCGGTGGACACGGTGGTGGACGCGCAGGTGAAGGGCCTGCGCTGGCACGCGCTGCCGTACGGCGGTGGCCTGGCGTTCGCCGGCGACCAGTTGCTGCGGCTCTCCATGGATTTCGCGACAGGCACGGCAGGCGTCCTGTTCGCCCTCGGCTCGCTGCTCGGCGAGCACCCGGTTCGCCTGCCATTCCTGGAGGCCGCCGTGGGAGCGCGGCCCGCGACCCCCGATACCCGGAAGGAGGTGTGAACCATGGTTCTTCTCGACCTGCAGGGCCTCGAAACCCCGTCGAACAGCGACGTCGCCAGCGGCGGCAGCACTCTCACGGTGCTTTCCTGCCACTCCGGCAGCCCGAGCAACCTCAGTGTCGCCGCGTGCCACTGAGCATCTGATCAGTGACAGGTGGATTTGATCCCCGCGCCGCCGCCCTGGCCGGCGCGGGGATCACCCGTGATTCCGACATCGCTCGATCATCGCTCGATCATCGCTCGATCATCGCTCGATCATCGCTCGATCATCGCTCGAACAGGGGAGGGCCGGGTGCGCGCCGGAGACCTGCTGGTCATGCGGACCGTACGGCAAGCCGGACCGTGGCCCGCCGTCCTCGCGGTCACGGCGGTGGCGGGTGCGGCGGCCGAGCTCGCCCTGCCGTACGCGGCGGGCAGGACCGTGGACGCGTTCACCGGGGCGACCGGCGGGCCGGGCGCGGAGGTCTGGCTGCTGTGGTGCGCCGCGATCGTCGCGTGCGCCATGCTCTGCGAGAGCCTCGGCGTGTGGGCGCGGGGCGCGAGC
>NZ_QNFZ01000784.1 GCF_003313395.1 Nonomuraea lactucae
CGCGCTGCGCGTCGGCCCGCGCTCGGCGGGCTCCTCCCCCGGCCCGGCCTGCTACGGCCTCGGCGGCGGCGAGCCGACCGTGACCGACGCGAACCTCGTGCTCGGCTACCTGGCGTCGGCGTCGATCCCCCTGTCGCCGCCGCTCGCGGAGAAGGCCGTCGACCGGATCGCGGGGCCGCTCGGCGTCTCGCGCGCGGAGGCGGCCCTGGCGGTGCACACCATCGTCAGCGCCGCCATGGCCTCGGCCGTGCACGTGGTGACGGTGCAGCGCGGGATCGACCCGCGAGGCTTCGCGCTGGTGGCGTTCGGCGGGGCGGGGCCGATGCACGCGGCGAGGGTGGCCGAGCGGTTCGGGATCGGGCTGGTGGTGGTGCCCGCGCACTGCGGGGTGGCATCGGCCGCCGGGCTGCTCGCGGGCGAGCTGTCGACGGACCGGGTGCTGTCGCGGCTGGGAGCCGCGGACCCTGAGGAGGTCTTCGCGACGCTGGCACGCGCGGCGGCCGAGGACCTCGGGGTGTCGCCGTCGGATCCGGGTGTGCGGGTGCGCCGGTCGGTGGACGCGCGCTTCCGGGGGCAGTCGCACGACCTGACGGTTGAGTGGAGCCCGTCGCGGGAGGCGCTGGAGTCGCGTTTCTTCGCGCGGTACGCCCAGGTGTACGGGATCGAGCAGCGGGGCGAGATCGAACTGGTCGGCTACCGCGTCCGGGTGACCCTCTCGAACTCGGCCTCCACGTCGGCTCTGGCGTCGGACTCCGCGTCCCTTCCGGAGGCCCCCCCGGTCCCGGGCACGCGGGCGGCCTACTTCCCCGAGGCGGGCGGCTACACCCGCGTCCCCGTCCACACCCGGGCCACCCTGACCGCCCTCCCCGGCCCCGGCATCATCGAGGACCCCGAGTCCACGATCGTGGTGCCGCCCGGGTGGACCGCCCGTCCCGGCCCGGCGGGCGCCGTGCACCTGCTCCGCGAGGAGGCCGCGCGTGCGTGACGTGCTGACGGCGGAGGTGCTGCGCAACGCGCTCGTGGTCGCCGCCGAGGAGGCCAGCATCGTCGTGGTGCGCTCCGCGTACTCCACGTTCATCGTCGAGGGCTCCGACGCCTCCGCCGCCGTCCTGGACGCCCGGGGACGGCTGATCGCGCAGTCCGTGGCCACCACGCTCATGAACAGCATGGCCCTCAAGGTCGCCCTCCCCGAGCTGGTCGCGGACATCCCGCTCGGCGCGATGCGGCCCGGCGACGTGTACGTGCTCAACGACGCCTACCGGGGCGGCGTGCACACCAACGACCTGCTCGTCTACCGGCCCGTCTTCGTCGGCGGCACGCCCGCGTACTTCACCGCGACCATGATCCACGTCTCGGACCTGGGCGGGCTGTCCGCCGGCGGCATGGCCCCGCTGGCCACCGACATCTTCCTGGAAGGGCTGCGGCTGCCGCCGGTGCGGCTGGCCACCGCCGCCGGCCTCGAACCCGCCGTCGAGGCGATCCTGCGCGCGAACAGCCGCACCCCGGACAAGGTCATGGGCGACGTGCGGGCCCTGATCGCGGGCACCGCCGTGGCCGCCGCCCGGCTCGGCGCGCTCATCGAGGAGTACGGCGAGGCGGGGCTGGCCGCGGGGATCGAGGACTACCTGGACCACACGGAGGCCAGGACGCGGTCCGCCCTGGCCGGGCTGCCCGCCGGCAGGTTCGAGGCGTCGTACCCGATCGACGACGACGGGATCACCCCCGGCAGGGAGCACCACGTCCGCGTGGCCGTCACGGCGGGGGCGGCCGGGGCGGACGTGGTGGTGGACTTCGAGGGGACCGGCGGGCAGGTGCCCGCCGCCGTCAACGCCTCGGCCTCCCAGTCGCTGGCGGCGGCCGTCTTCGCCGTACGGTGCTTCCTCGACCCCGCCATCCCCATGAACGACGGCTGCCTGCGCGCCATCGACGTGCGCCTGCCGGAGGGCTCGCTGCTCAACGCCCGCTCCCCCTACCCCTGCGGCGGCAGGTTCGTGCCCATCTACGCGGCCATGGAGGCCGTCTTCCAGGCGCTGTCCGACGCCGTGCCCGAGCGGGCCATCGCGGCGAGCGGGATCCTGCAGCCGTTCTCCATCGCCGCCGTGGGTGCGCCGTACTGGATCCACCTCGCCTACGACTTCGGCGGCGTCGGTGCGCGCCAGGGACTCGACGGGCCCGACGCGACGGGCGTCCACTTCGGCATCGGCCGCAACTCGGTGCCGCAGGCGGAGCCGGTGGAGAGCCGCTGCCCGCTGGTCGTCGAGTCGATCGAGACGATCCCCGACTCGGGCGGGCCGGGCCGCCATCGGGGCGGGCTCGGCTCGCGCACCGTCCACAGGTTCCTGGCGGACTGCCACGTCACGACCCGCGGCGACCGCCTGCGCCTGGCCCCGCCGGGCCGCGACGGCGGTCTGCCGGGTCGGCTGGGCGGCTTCTTCAGGCGGCGCCCGGACGGCACGCTCGAACGGCTCGCGGCCAAGATGAACAACGTGCTGTTCGCGGCGGGAGAGGCGTTCGTGGTGGAGACGACGGGCGGCGGCGGGATCGGCCCGCCGTACGAGCGGGATCTCGGGGCGGTGGCGGAGGACCTGGAGTCGGGCCGCGTCACTTTGCGAGGCGCCGAGGACGACTACGGCGTCCGGTTGGCCCCGGACGGCTCCCTCACCCGTGACGGCTGAGCAGGACAGCGGGATCGAAGGCGACGGAGTAGGGCTCGTCCAAGGTGGCGATGGCCCCGGCCTTGTGCGCGGTCGGCGGTCCGTAGGCTTCGTCGGCCAACTCGTGGACGTAGACCGTCGGCCCCTCGTCCAGCTCGATCCGCCAGTACAGCGGGATGCCGGCGGCGGCGTAGTTCTCGACCTTCAGCAGCCTGTCCCGAGCCTTCGTGCTCGGGCTCACCACCTCCACGACGAGCCGGATGTCGTCGGGCGACAACATCAGCTCCCCCGCCTCCGTCACCTCGACCGGCACCACGACCAGGTCGGGGATGAAGTAGTCCCTGGCGCTCACTCGCAGGTTCACGGCCTGCAGCGGCTCCAGGTGAGGCGGAGCCGCGTCTTCGAGGATGCGCTCGAGACGGCGGATCGCACGCTGGTGCAGCGGGACGGGGGAAGGGCTCACCAGAAGGCTCCCGTTGAAGAGCTCATAGCGGTTCCCGTCGTCGGGGAACTTGAGCAGGTCGTCGACAGTGAAGGGTGGCACGCCGGGAAGGACCGTGCGCCCGGTGGTAGGTTCGGTCGTCGCCATCGCGGTCACCCACTCATTGTCGCGGATCTCGCCCTCGCCCACATGCTACTTCCCCGATCTCGTGACCCTCAGTCACGAAGTCGTCACTCCTGGCCTCACGGTCCTCCCCTGACGAGGTGGACGACGGGCCGCCCGCCGGGGCCCGGCTCTGTCTTCACCTGCGCGCCGAAGTGCGTGCCGACGAGCGCCTCGGTGAGCACCTGGCCGGGTTCGCCGGCGGCCACCGCGCGGCCCCCGGCGAGCAGCAGGAGGGTGTCGGCGTACAGCCCGGCGACGGTCAGGTCGTGCAGCGTGGTGACGACGGTGAGCCCGTCGGCGAGCCTGAGGCGGTCGACCAGCTCCAGCACCTGCTGCTGGTGTCCGAGGTCGAGGGCGGTGGTGGGCTCGTCGAGGAGCAGCACGGGGGCCTGCTGGGCGAGCGCCCTGGCCAGCACCGCGCGCTGCCGTTCGCCGCCGGACAGCTCGCCCGCGCGGCGCGCCGCCAACTCCGCCAGGTCCAGCCGGTCGAGCACCGACGCGGGGCAGCCGGATCTCATGGAGCAGGCCCCGCTCGACGGGTGCGAGGCCGGAGTCGGCGTCCACCAGCGGCAGCCAGTCGAGCACCTGGACGACCACCTGCCATGGGGAGATGTCGGCCGCGCCGTCGAGCAGGCCGGCCACCATGGAGACGGCCAGCACACCCACCGCCCCGGCCAGCCAGAGCGGCCTGGCCCTGGCGGGGCCCGGGGCGTCGGCGCGGAGGCAGGCGACCTGGCTATGACAGTTGCGGGACAGCGCCGGATTCGCACCGGACTTCGCTGCGCTCTGCGCGTCGGACGAACGCTATCAACACCCCGGACGGGCCCGGAGTCAAGGGGCGGCGAGCTGCGCCTCGGCCTCGGCGATGATCCGCTGCAGCCGGAGGCCGCGGGCGGCGTCGAGGGGGTGCCCGCCGCCCTGCCGTACCGTGCCGGCGAACTCCTCGGCGACGGTGGCGAGCGCCCCGTCGTCCGCGGGCCGGAGCAGGGCGCTGCCCTTGCGTCCGTAGACGGCGACGCTGGAGGGCCGCGGGTCTCCGGGAGCGGCCATGCAGAGCGACGCCTCGCTGACGGCGCCGCCCTCGTGGTCGAGCAGCAGGCCGGTCCAGCCGAGCGGGTGGCCGTGCGCGCGCACGCCGGTGACCGGCCCGAGGGCGGCGTCGAGCAGGTCCACCACGTGCGGCCCCACGTCGAGCAGCGCGCCGCGCTCCAGCCGCCACGGCGTGGCGAACGGGTTGTCACCCAGCAGGACGCCGGTGATGTTGGCGGCGTGCCCGCCGAACGGCTCGATCTCGGCGCAGCGCGCCAGGAACTCCCGGGTACCGGCGGCGTAGCGAAGGGTCAGCACCATCTGCGAGGCGACCCCGGCCTCCCGGATCGCCTCCGCCAGGCGCTCGGCGTTCTCCAGGGAGTCGGCGAGCGGCTTCTCCAGCAGCAGCGCCTTGCCCGCCCGCGCCGCCCGGACCCCGATCTCGGCCTGTACGGCGGGCGGCACGCAGAACGCGACGGCCTCGCAGGCGTCGAACAGCTCCTCGACCCGCTCGAAGACCGGCGCGCCCAGCCGGGCGGCGGCCTCCGGGCGGCGGGCCCAGACCCCGGCCAGCCGGGTGTGCGGGCC
>NZ_QNFZ01000785.1 GCF_003313395.1 Nonomuraea lactucae
AGGCGGCCGTAGCCGGACGTCGCGGCGGCGGCCCGGAGCGCGGCGACGCCGCGCGGGCCGAGCGCCGAGCAGACCTCCTTGCCGATCGCGGCCCTGGCCAGCACCAGGCGCTCGTCGGAGAAGGAGGTCAGGCAGACCCGGTCGTGCGCGGCCGTGCGCCTGATCGCCTCGGCGAGCGGGGCGATCGCGGTGGCCTCCTTCACGTCGATGTTGAAGCGGATCTCCGGCCAGCCGCCGAGCAGGTCCTCCAGCAGCGGGATCTCGTGGACGCCGCCGATGCGGGCCTGCCTGACCTCGCGGTAGGGCAGCTCGGAGACGCGCCCGCGCCGGTCGGTGACCCGGTCGAGCGTGTGGTCGTGGAAGGCGAGCAGCACCCCGTCGGCGGTGGCGTGCGCGTCGGTCTCCAGGTACGTGTAACCGAGGCGCGCCGCGCGCTCGAAGGCCTCGGCGGTGTTCTCCGCGCCCTCCGCGGCGCCACCTCGGTGGGCGAAGGCCAGCGGACCCGGATGGTCCAGAAAGGGGAAACGGCGGGCGTACACGTCCTGAAGTATGCCTTCCGTGCAATCGCTGGATGAAGAACGCGGACAAAGAACAGGTTACGAATCGGGGAGATTCTGCCACTCCTGGCGGCGCGCCTCGGCCAGGGCGATGGCGGCGGCCACGGCGACGTTGACGGAGCCGACCCGCCCCACCTGCGGGATGTAGCAGACCCCGTCGACGGCGTCGAGCAGGGCGGGGGAGCAGCCGTGGTCCTCGCTGCCCACCACCAGGCACACGTCGCGGCCGAGGTCGGCCCGGTGCAGCGGCACGGCCTCGGCGGTCAGCTCGATCGCCAGCACGGTGTAGCCGTCGTCGCGGGCGGCCTTGACGGCCTCGGTGGCGGGCACCGGGTCGTGCCAGGTGACCAGGCGGTCGGTGCCGAGCGCGGTCTTGCCCGCCTTCGGGTTGGTGGGCGGCGTGGAGTTGCCGGCCAGCCAGATCTGGTCGGCGCCGAACGCGGCGGCGCTGCGGAAGATCGAGCCCACGTTGAACGGGCCGGTGACCGACTCGAGGATCAGGGAGAGCCTGTTGCCGGTCTGCCGCCGCCAGGTGCGGTTGAGCCGCTTGACGTCGGTGGGGCGCAGCTGCCTTCTCATCTCTCCACTTTCAGGATCCGGTAGGCGGCCCGGGAGGCCTCGCGGGAGGCCTGCCAGCCCTGCTCGCCGAGCCAGCGCTGCAGGGAGTCGGAGCCGAGGTGTCTCTGGACGACCAGGTAGGCGACGCCGCCGGGCGCCAGCCGCGACAGCCACCTGGTGAGCATCCCGTGCAGGGCCGGCTTGCCGATCCGGATGGCCGGGTTGGACCAGATGGCGTCGAACGTGACCTCGTCCGGCACCTCGTCGACATGCACGGGTCTTACTTTGTAAAGGCGCGCGGCCTGCGCGTTCCGCTCGGTGAGCTCGATGGCGCGGCGGTTCACGTCGGCGGCCCACACGACGGCCTCGGGCGCGCGCGAGGCCATCGTCAGCGCGATCGGCCCGTAGCCGCACCCGAGGTCGAGCAGGTCGCCCTCGCGGGGCGGCGGCGGAACCGTCTCCAGGAGGATCCGGGTGCCGAGGTCGACCCGCTCGGGCGAGAACACGCCGCTGTCGGTCTCCAGCCGGAGGTGCAGGTCGGGCAGCACCAGGTCCACGCTGCCCGGCCTGCTCGCCGTGCCCGGCCGTTCGGAGAAGTAGTGGGCCACGTGGCAGACGTTACGGGATCCTGGTGCCGAACAGCACGGCGGCGCCCGCCAGCAGGCTCCCGAACACGATCGCGGCCACGATGAACCACTGCGTGACCTCCTGGTCCACCAGCTTGAACCCGAGCGAGGTGCCGATCTGCTCGTACACGTCGCGCAGCTCGCTGCCGGACTCCGCCGAGTACGCCCGGCCGGTGGTGCCGTCGGACAGCGACTGCAGGGTCTGCTTGTTGACCGGGACGTTCACCGGGCGGCCGTCGATGTTGACCGTGCCCTCCTGCGTGCCGTACGCGATCGTGGAGACCGGCACCCGCGCCTTCTTGGCCGCCTCGATGGCCTCGTTGACCGAGCGCCCGGAGGTGTTGTCGCCGTCGGACAGCAGCACGATCGCGGCGGGCGGCGGGTCGGTGGCGGCCTCCTGGTCGAAGGAGCGCACCGAGTCGAGCGCGTTGAACACCGCCTCGCCGATCGCGGTGCCCGGCCGGGTCGACAGGTTGCCGATGGCGGTCACCACGGCCTGGTGGTCGGTGGTGGGGGAGATGACCACGTTCGCCGAGCGCGCGAAGGAGACCACGCCGACGTTGAACCGGTCGGGCAGCTCCTTGACGAACGCCTGTGCGGCGGTCTTGGCGGCGGTGATCCGGTCGGGCTGGACGTCGTCGGCCTCCATCGACAGCGACACGTCGAGCGCGATCATGATGGTGGCGCGGTCGCGCGGCACCCGTACCTGGTCTGCCGGCCTGGCCGCGCCGAGCACGAGCAGCGACATCATGACGAGGAACAGCAGCGGCGCCACGTGCCGCCGCCAGCCGGGCCCGGCCGGCACGACGAGGTTGAGCAGCGCCACGTTGGTGAAGCGCACGGTGTAGCGGCGCCGGGCGAACTGCGCGGCGACGTAGCCGGCGATCAGCAGCACCACCAGCGTGAACAGCCACAGCCACGCGGGGGACAGGAAAGTCATTGAGCCCTCCGGTGGGCGAGGTGGCTCATGCGGCGCTGGCGCAGCACGAACTGCGCGATGTCGAACACCCAGTCCCTGTCGGTGCGCAGCACCAGGTGCGCGACCCCGGCACGGCGCAGCGCCGCCCGGGTGCCGTCACGCTGCAGCATGGCGGCCTCGGCGTAATCGCGGCGGATTTTGGGTGAAAGGTGCACTTCACGTACGTTCCCGGTCTCCGGGTCGGCGAACGCGACACGGCCCACGTCGGGCAGCTCGAGCTCGCGCGGGTCGATCACCTCGATCGCGAGCACCTGGTGGCGGGCCGACAGGCGCCGGATCGGCCGCTCCCACGGCCGTTCGGCGCCGGGGTCGAGCTCCGGGTGGGCGTCGATGAAGTCGGACACGACCACGCGCATGCCGCGCCGCCTGCGGGTGGCCGACAGCACCTCGATGCCCTCCGCCAGGTCGGGGGCGTCGGGCACGGGACGGCCGCGCGGCGCGTCCATCAGCGAGTGCAGCAGCCCGTACAGGGCGGGGCGTCCGGAACGCGCGGGCATACGGTGGACGTACTCGTCGTGCAGCACCAGGGCGCCGAACCGGTCGCCCATCCGGCTGGACAGGAACCCGATCGCGCCCATCGCGGCCACCACGAGATCGCGCTTGTCGCTGTCGGCGGTGCCGAAGTCCATGCTGGGCGACAGGTCGGCCAGCGCCCACGTCTCCAGCTCGCGGTCGGCGATCAGGTCGCGCACGTGCGGCACGGTCGTGCGGGCGGTGACCGCCCAGTCCATGCGGCGCACGTCGTCCTCGCCGGGGACGTATACGCGGCTGTCGCCCGCCTCGCTGCCCGTGCCGGGCAGCAGCCCCTGGTGGGCGCCGTGGAGGAGCCCGTCGAGCTTCCTCGTCACCACCAGCTCCAGGCGTCTGAGAGCCTGCTCGGCCGTCGTCGTCACCGCTGCTGGTTCCAGACGACGAGGGGCGGCGGCACGGCGTGCAGGATCTGCCGGACGACCTGCTCGGGATCGACGCCGTCGGCCAGCGCGTCGAACGTGAGCATCAGCCGGTGCGACATCACGTCCACGGCCACGTCGCGGACGTCGTCGGGCAGCATGTAGTCGCGGCCGCGCAGCAGCGCCAGGGCGCGCCCGGCGGCGACCAGGCCCAGCGTGGCACGCGGGCTGACGCCGATCTCGATGGTCTCGCCCAGCTCCCCCAGGCCGTACTCGGCGGGCGCGCGGGTGGACATGACCAGCCGCACGACGTAGTCGGCGACCAGCTGGTGGACCGACACCTGCTCGGCGGCCTCCTGCAGAGCCAGCAGCCGGTCGGGGTCGAGCACCCGCTCGGGCGTGGGCGGCGTGACGCTCATCCGGTGCAGGATCTCCAGCTCCTCGTGGGCGCTCGGGTGGTTGACGCGCACCCGGAACAGGAACCGGTCGCGCTGCACCTCGGGCAGCGGGTAGACGCCCTCGGACTCGATCGGGTTCTGGGTGGCCAGCACGATGAACGGCCTGGGCAGCGGGTGGGTGACGCCGGCCAGCGTGACCTGACGCTCGGCCATGACCTCCAGCAGCGCCGACTGCACCTTCGCCGGGGCGCGGTTGATCTCGTCGGCGAGCAGGAAGTTCACGAACACCGGGCCGAGCTCGACGTCGAACTTCTCGTTGGACGGATGGAAGACGCGGGTGCCGACGATGTCGCTCGGCACCAGGTCGGGGGTGAACTGGATGCGGGCGAACGTACCGCCCACCACGGTGGCCAGGGTCGAGGCGGCGAGGGTCTTGGCGACGCCTGGGACTCCTTCCAGCAAGCAGTGCCCGCGTGCGAGCAGGGCCACGATCAGCCTCTCGACCATGTGATCCTGTCCGACGATCACTCGCCGGACCTCGTCGAGGGCCTGACGCAGCACGGCCGCGTCGGTTCCGCCTGGCAACTCTTCGGCGACGCTCATGAGGCCCATTCCACCAAACGCGCCGCGAACGCGCATCACGCCACGTCTGTGCTTTCATGGCAAACGTGGCAAGTCCGCTGCAGTATGGCGATCCTCCCCGGCTGGGGCCCTTCGTGGTGCAGGCGCGCCTGCACTCGGCGCCGGCCGGCTTCGTGTACCTGGGACAGGCGGCCGACGGGCGCGCGGTGTCGCTGGCCGTGCTGACGCGCGGCGCGGCGTTCGACGCGGCGGCGCGCGAGCGCTTCGTGACCGCGATCCGGGAGACGGCC
>NZ_QNFZ01000786.1 GCF_003313395.1 Nonomuraea lactucae
CGTGCGCGAGCAGCGCGACCGGCGGCTCCAGCTCCGGCGCGAGCGCCACGAGGCCGTCGGCCTCCGGCGGGCCCTCGACGAGGATCGCGTCGGGGCGCAGCCGCCGCAGCTCCTCCCGCACGGCCCGCGCCGACCCCGGACCGTGATGCCGCACCCCCAGGACCGAGACGTTCATGACACCTCGCGGCAGGCCCGGTAGAAGTCGCGCCAGCCCGAACGCTCGCGCACCACCGTCTCCAGGTATTCGCGCCACACCACCCGGTCGGACACCGGCTCCTGCACCACCGCGCCGACGATCCCGGCGGCCACGTCCGCCGGGCGCAGCACGCCGTCGCCGAAGTGGGCGGCCAGCGCGATGCCGCTGGTCAGCACGGAAATCGCCTCGGCCGCGGACAGGGTGCCGCTGGGCGACTTGACCTTGGTGCGGCCGTCCTCGGTGACGCCGGCGCGCAGCTCGCGGAACACCGTCACCACGCGGCGGATCTCCTCCAGGCCCGTGCCGGTCTCGGGCAGCTCCAGCGAACGGCCGAGCTGGGCGACCCGGCGGGCGACGATGTCGACCTCCTCCTCGGTCGTGGCGGGCATCGGCAGCACGACCGTGTTGAAGCGACGGCGCAGCGCGCTGGACAGCTCGTTCACGCCCTTGTCGCGGTCGTTGGCGGTGGCGATCAGGTTGAAGCCGCGCTGAGCCTGGACCTCCCTGCCCAGCTCGGGGATCGGCAGCGTCTTCTCCGACAGGACGGTGATCAGGGCGTCCTGCACATCGGACGGCATCCTGGTGAGCTCCTCCACCCGCGTGACACGCCCCTCGGCCATCGCCCGCATCACCGGCGACGGGGTCAGCGCCTCCAGAGAGGGGCCCTCGGCCAGCAGGCGCGCGTAGTTCCAGCCGTAGCGGACGGCCTCCTCGGCGGTGCCGGCCGTGCCCTGCACGAGCAGCGTCGAGTCACCGCTGATCGCCGCCGCCAGGTGCTCCGACAGCCAGGTCTTGGCCGTGCCCGGCACGCCGAGCAGCAGCAGCGCCCGGTCGGTGGCGAGCGTGGCGACGGCCACCTCGACGATGCGGCGGGCGCCCACGTACTTCGGCGTGATGCCCTCGCCTTCGCCCAGGACGTACGCGGTCACCGCCCACGGTGACAGCCTCCAGCCCGGCGGACGTGGCCGGTCGTCGTCCTTGGCCAGCATGGCCAGCTCCTCCGCGTACTGGTCTTCCGCGTGCGGGCGCAGGACTGTCATGAAAGCTCCTCCAACATGTCGGCACGGAATCGCAGCGCGGCGGCGACCTGCGACACGGCCGGCTCCGGTGAGAAGCGCTCGGCCGCCTCGCCGAGCGCCGGGTCGATGCGCTCCGCGGCCAGTTTGACCAGCTCGCCGAGGTTCCAGGGCTGGGTGCTCGCCAGCTTGACGATCTTGGCGAGCACGGCCGTGGCCAGCCCCTCGCGCCAGTGCGGCGACACCCCGCCCAGCACCATGATCAGCTGGCTGTCGTGGTCGTGCCGGCGCACGAACGCCGCGGCGAGCTCCTGCTGCTCCTCGGGCCCGAGAACGGTGAGCAGGTCGGCGATCGGGTCCCACGCGAACATCGCCCGCGCCCACTCCGGATCGCGCTGCAGGACGGCGGCCCGTACCCAGCCCGCCTTCACCTCGCCGTCCCACTCGGGTATCCGCATGGCGAGCAGCCGGGCGGGGGCATGCCCCCAGATCGCCAGCGGTGCCCGGGCGATGAGCTGCTGCAGCCACCAGGCGCGCTCACCGGTGCCCCGGGGCGGCTTGGCCCTGACGCCGTCGCGCTCCATCGCCTTGTCGCACGCCAGGGGAGCCTCGACGGAGATCACGGCGTTCGGGCCGGTCGTGACCGTGAAGCAGGCCGTCGCCCGCCCCGCCATGCGCCGGGCCAGGCGGGAGCCGGGCAGGCGGGTGAGGAGGTTGGCCGCCTGCTGGCGCACCTCGCGCCTGCGGTCGTCGAGCGCCCGCTCCAGGAACGGCTCGTCGTCCATCGACAGCCCGCCGGACAGCACCCCGACGAACTCGGCCCGGTCGTCGGGTGTCTCCTCCTCCCAGGTGCTCTCCAGCAGCAGTCTGGCGGCTCCGGGGTCGGCCGCCCTCAGCCCGCGCAGATGGGCCCGGCGGTCGGCGGCGCCGCCCAGCTCCCACGTCTCGCCGGTCGGCTCCTCCAGCAGATAGGCCCAGGAGGGGTGCTGCCCGGCGAGCCACCGGCCCCGCTGCCCGGCCAGCACGCCGAGGTGGGCCCGGATCGACCGGTCACGGCCGCCCCTGTCGAGCAGTTCGGGCAGCACGTACGGGGGCACCCTCCGGCCGGTCGCCGCCGCCGCGGCCAGCCACTCGGGCAGCAGCCGCTCGTACTCGCCTGCCAGGATCCTCACCAGCCGCTCCCCCGCCCGCCGGCCGACGGTGGCCTGCTCCTCCTCGGGCGCAGGCGGCGGCACGTCCGGAGTGACCAGCCGCCGCCCCGCGCGCCGCCGCGCCACCTCCACGGCCGCGTCCGCCAGCAGATCGCCCTGGTACGGCCTGCGGTCGGTGCCCACCAGGGCCGTCGAGGCCAGATCGTCCCAGGTCACTGAGCACCTACAGGCTGGCGGCTGCGTCCTTCAGTGCGGGCATGAAAGCCGGAACGGTCGGGCACGTTGGTCTCCGGGTTTTGTCGGTGTTGATCGGTAGGTTGATCGGCGTGTCCCGCTACCGGCTTTCCCCCACGCCTGCCCAGGAGCGGGCGCTGGCCGAGCATTGCGGGCATGCCCGGTTCGTGTGGAACCTCGCCGTGGAGCAGCACGCGCATTGGCGGCCGGGACGTAGGAGCGGGCCGGGGTTCGCCGAACAGTGCCGCCAGTTGACGCAGGCGCGGGCGGAGTTCGGGTGGCTGCGCGGCGGGTCGATCGTGGTGCAGCAGCAGGCGCTCAAGGACTTCGCCCAGGCGGTCGCGAACTTCTTCGGCAACACCCACCGCAAGCCGACCTGGCGCAAGCGCGGCCACGGCGAGGGGTTCCGGATCGTCGCGGTCAAGGCGGGCGACGTGCGCCGCCTCTCCCGCACCGTGGGCGAGGTGAAGGTTCCCAAGGTCGGCTGGGTGCGGTTCCGCTGGTCCCGCGCCGTGCCCGGGGGCGTGAAATCCTACCGGATCACCCTCGATCGGGCGGGTCGCTGGCACGTAACGTTCGCCGTCATCCCGGAGTCGATCCCGGTGCCGGGAACGGGCGAGGTCGTCGGTGTGGACCGGGGCGTCGCCGTGTCGGCCGCGCTGTCCACGGGCGAACTGCTGTGCGCGCCGACCCTGCGAGAGGCGGAGAAGGCGCGGCTGGTGCGGTTGCTGCGCAAGCTGGCCAGGGCCAAGCGCGGCTCGAACCGGCGGGCCAAGGTCAAGGCTGCGGTCGCGAAGCTGAAGGCGCGCGAGGCCGACCGGCGCAGGGACTGGGTGGAGAAGACCAGCACCGACCTGGCCCGCCGTTTCGATGTGATCGCCGTCGAAGACCTGAAGATCGGCAACATGACCCGGTCGGCGAAGGGCACCGTCGAAGCGCCCGGCCGCAATGTCCGGCAGAAGGCGGGTCTGAACCGGAGCATTCTCGCCGCCGGGTGGGGGCGGCTGGTGAGGCGGCTGGAGCACAAGGCTTGCGGCCGCGTCCGGAAGATCGACCCGCGTTACACGTCGCAGACCTGCAACGCCTGCAAGCACATGGCCCGGGAGAGTCGCGAGAGCCAAGCCCTTTTCCTGTGTGTTGCTTGCGGGTGGCGGGACAACGCCGACATCAACGCGGCGAAGAACATCAGAGACACCATCAAAGACACTGCCGTGGGGCACACGGTGGCCGCGCGGGGAGGCGCGCCATCGGGCGGGCCTGCGAACCGCGAACCTCAACGCGACCTCCTCCTCGTGATGTAGTTGCCGTTGGAATCCCCCGCCTTCACTTCAGGCGAGGGAGGATGTCAAAAGATCACCATCATCCCTTCCCCGTCCCACACCGTCAGGGGGCGCAGCCCTCGCGGCGTCCATTCGGCGGCGACGGTGACGGGACGCCCTCCGGAGACGGCGATCAGCCGCCACGGGTCGCGTGCCCTCGGATGCAACGGGAACCCGCCCAGCCCGGCGCGCCCGGGAACGACACCCGCCAGCACGACCGGCCATGAATCCACCCACGGGTCACCGGCCAGCGCCCCGGCCACCTCGTCCAAGGCCTCCTCGGGCGACACCCCAGGCGGCTCCCCTGCCTTTCGAACTCCCTCCACCTCCTCACCCGGACCACCCGGAACGGCCGGATCGCCGGAGCGGGCCGTGGTGGAGTGGCGGGTCGCCACCAAGGCGCGGAGGGGGGCGGCGCCCGGGTAGAAGGCGAGGTCGGCGTCGAGCGTGGTGCCCGTGACCAGCGAGGCGTCCAGCGGCTGGCCCGCCGGGGCGAAGGACAGCACGAGAGCCGCCCTGCCCGTCCGTCGCCCGCGAAGCCACACGCGGCGCGCCGTCAGCCTGTCGTGCACCTCGTCGCGCTGCCCCAGCACGTCCCAGTGGTCGCGCAGCACCGGACCGGCCAGCACCTCCTCCCGCGTGAGCGGGAACCCCGTCCGTATCAGGACCGTCTGCGCCAGGGGCTCGGGCAGCTCGAAGCGGCGCCGGTAGGCCACGGCGAGCAGGTCGAGCAGGGCGTACTCCTCAAGCAGCCGCACCGGCCAGTCCTCCTCCGCCCGCACCTGGGCCAGCCGGGAGACGACGCCGGCCACGCCGGGGGCCTGGGCGTCCACGAGGCGTCTGGCCAGGTCCGCCCAGTCGCGCTCGCCCGCCGCCGTCAGGCCCTGCCGGACCTGGTCGGCCAGCCACCGCTCCAGCTCGGCCAGCCCGGCCGCCACTCGCGCGTGCCGTACGGACCCGGGCCG
>NZ_QNFZ01000787.1 GCF_003313395.1 Nonomuraea lactucae
GGAAAGCGCGGCCCGCTGGCCTCGCGAGCTCGCGGTCGCCGACGTGAGGGTGGCGTGCGGCCATCGGCCGGCCAGGCCGCGTGCCGCTGGCGGCCCAAGCCCCAGCACTCGGGTCGACAGGCCCGGCGAACTCTGCGCCTGGAGCGAGGTCCCTCACTCGGAGGGAGGATGTCATGGCGGCGGGGGTTTCACTCGCCTGTCACTCGCCGTCCTTGGCCGGTGAAGGGGCGGGGGAGGAAGCGGGCGACGCGCCGGGCATGCCCGGGAAGGCCGTGGCGATGGACGGCTGGAAGGAGTAGGACCGCGTCACCGACTCCTGCATGGCCAGCGCCGCGTACTTGCGCAACGCCGGGTCGTCGCAGGCGGCGAGCTCCAGGTACGCGGCGGTCATGCCCGTCTCGACGTGCACCGCCAGGCGGACGGCCTCAGCGGGTGTGGACGGCACGACGGGCAGGGAGTACGACGGCTCCGGCTCGACGGGCCTGCCGCCGCGACTGGTGATGAGCGAGCGGAGCTGGTCGCGGCGGGCGCGGTGGGCTTCGAAGGCCCTGGCGGCCTCCATGCGTAGCCTCCCCGTGGTGCGCGCGCCGATCAGGCCGTAGGCGAAGACGGCCGCGTGCTCCGCGGCCAGCGCCTTGCCCAGCCGTCCCGCGTCGCCACCTTTCGCCTTGCTCAGCCGTTCCGCGTCGCCACCCTTCGCCGCGGTCACCGGCTGGCTCAGCCCTTCGGCGCGGGCGCCCTTCGCGGCCGTCACCGTGCCGCCCAGTGCCTCGGTGCCGCCACCGCCCGTGGCTGCCATCGCCCCCGCTCTCCCATCCACGCCGCCACCCTTCACCGAGCACCTACAGGCTGGAGGCTGCGTCCTTCGGGGCGGGCAGGAAAGCCGGGACGGTCGGACATGTTGGTCTCCGGGTTTTGTCGGTGTTGATCGGTAGGTTGATCGGCGTGTCCCGCTACCGGCTCTGCCCCACGCCTGCCCAGGAGCGGGCGACCCACCGCAAGCCGACGTGGCGCAAGCGCGGGCAGGGCGAGGGGTTCCGGATCGTCGCGGTCAAGCCCGGGGACGTGCGCCGCGTCTCCCGCAACGTGGGCGAGGTGAGGGTCCCGAAGATGTGGTGGGTGCGGTTCCGCTGGTCCCGCGCCGTGCCCGGGGGCGTGAAGTCCTACCGGATCACGCGCGACAAGGCGGGCCGCTGGCATGTCGCCTTCGCGGCGATCCCCGCGCCCATCTTGGCACCGGGGACAGGTGAGGTGGTCGGCGTGGACCGGGGCGTCGTCGTGTCGGCCGCGCTGTCCACGGCCGAACTGCTGTCCGCGCCGAGGCTGCGAGAGGCGGAGAAGGCGCGGCTGCCGCGGTTGCCGCGCAAGCTGGCCCGCGCCAAGCGCGGCTCGAACCGGCGCGCCGAGGTCAAGGCGGCGGTCGCGAAGCTGAAGGCGCGCGAGGCCGACCGGCGCAGGGACTGGGTGGAGAAGACCTCGACCGATCTGGCCCGCCGTTGTGTTGCTTGCGGGTGGCGGGACAACGCCGACATCAACGCGGCGAAGAACATCAGAGACAACATCAGAGACACCGCCATGGGGCCCACGGTGGCAGCGCGGGGAGGCGCGCCGTTGGGCGGGCCTGCGAACCGCGAACCTCAACGCGACCTCCTCCTTGCGGGATAGTTGCCGTTGACATCCCCCATCTTCAGGCGGGGGAGATGTCAAAGCGATCTCGGCAGGGCCACGGCGTGGGCGGCCTCGCAGGCGCCGATGCTGGCGATCAGCTGGGCGAAGGCCGGAGAGGCGCTCGCGAGCTGGCGCGGCCGAAGTGCGGCGGCCCTGCGCTCCAGGCTCCGGAGCCGCGACAGCGACACCACGGGAGCGGCGGCCGTGCCCTGCGAAGGCCCGGCGGAAGGCCCGGCGGACTGCGGGGCGCCCGGCGAAGGGGCGGCCGGCTGGGGGGAGCCCGGAGCGCCGGAGGAGGGCGGGGCAGGGGAGGGGGTCACGCCGGGGAAGCGCCTGCGGAGCTCGGTGAGGTGGGCTTGGTGGCGGTCGCGGAAGGGGGCCAGCTTGGTGGCCCCCTTCGCGATCAGCGCCGCGTAGAGGCCGATCAGGTGCTCCTTGTCGGCCATCAGCTGCCGGGCCAGGAGCCGCTCCGGAGGCTCGGGTGGCGTGGCGGGGTGTTCGGGGCCGGTCGTGGGGCCGCTGCATCCGGTGAGAGCCGCCGCGGCCGCTCCGCCCGCCAGCACGGCTCGCCGGGAGAGGGATGGGCGCACGGAAGGGACCTCCAGGACTACGGCCGGCGGTGGCCGCCGGGACTGCGGCCACGATCGCCGTGAAGGGCGCCGGGACCCCGGACACGCGCCCGGGACCACACTCGCGGGGCGCGAGTGGCTCCCGGGACCGTGCCCGGCGCGGGACACGGGCGGCCCTCGGGACCACGGGCGCAAGTAGCATCGTACGGGCTGCGCCCCGCACTCGCGGTCAGGCGAGGCTCGCGGTCCGTACGCGCCGAGTGGCGCTCTTTCCGTGCCCTCCTACAGATAGGGTGTCAACTGTCGTCGCTGGCTGAGCGGCCGGGCGGCGGAGAGCCGAAGGCGAGGTCCGCCCGGCTGAGACATGACAATAGGGGAGGTCGATATGGGCAGCGCATCACCCCGCGACCACCTGATGAAGCTCCTTGAGCCCGTCGTCAGCGCGGAGGGCCTCGACTTGGAGGACGTCACGGTCACCCAGGCCGGCAGGCGCCGGCTGCTGCGGGTGGTCGTTGACCGCGACGGCGGTGTCAGCCTCGACGACGTCGCCGACGTGAGCCAGGCCGTCTCCACGGTCCTCGACGAGGACGACGCGATGGGCCCCACGGCCTACACCCTCGAGGTGTCCTCGCCGGGCGTCGACCGCCCGCTGACCGAGCCGCGCCACTGGCGGCGTGCCGCCAGGCGGCTGGTGAAGGCGGAGCTGAGAGACGGCACCGTGGTGGAGGGCCGGGTGCGCTCCGCCGACCAGAGCGGCGTGGATCTCGACGTCGACGGCGCGGGCCGCCGGCTCGACTATCAGGACCTGGCCCGCGGACGGGTGCAGGTGGAGTTCCGCCGGATCGACGACGACGCGGACGACGCGGACGTCGACGGCGACGAGGGCTAGGGGGGAGCCTCGTGGACATCGACATGAGCGTCCTGCGCAGCCTGGAGCGGGAGAAGGACATCTCCTTCGACCTGGTGGTCAAGGCGATCGAGGACGCGCTGCTGATCGCGTACTTCCGCACCGAGGGCGCCCCGCCCAAGGCGCGCGCCGAGCTCGACAGGTCGAGCGGGCACGTGACGATCTGGGCGGCCGAGCTCGACGAGGACGGCGAGGTCGTCCGGGAGTACGACGACACGCCTGGCAACTTCAGCAGGATCGCGGCCACCACCGCCAAGCAGGTCATCCTGCAGCAGCTGCGAGACGCCGAGGACGAGATCAACTTCGGGGAGTTCGCCAGCCGCGAGGGCGAGCTGGTCTCCGGCGTGATCCAGCAGGGCAAGGACCCGCGCGTGGTGCTGGTCGACCTCGGCAGGATCGAGGCCGTGCTGCCCCACAACGAGCAGGTCCCCGGCGAGGACTACGTGCACGGCGAGCGCATCCGCGCCTACGTGGTGCAGGTGAAGAAGGGGCACAAGGGCCCCTCGGTCACCCTGTCGCGCACGCATCCGGGCCTGGTGAAGAAGCTGTTCGCGCTGGAGGTGCCGGAGATCGCCGACGGCACCGTGGAGATCGCCGCGGTGGCCAGGGAGGCCGGGCACCGCACGAAGATCGCGGTCAGGTCGCGCAAGCCGGGCGTCAACGCCAAGGGCGCCTGCATCGGTCCCATGGGGGCCCGGGTGCGTAACGTGATGACCGAGCTCCACGGCGAGAAGATCGACATCATCGACTGGTCCGAGGATCCAGGGGAGTTCGTCGGGAATGCCCTGTCTCCCGCGCGTGTTTCCCACGTCGAGGTTCTCGATCTCGAGGGGCGAGTGGCGAGGGTGACCGTGCCCGACTACCAGCTCTCGCTGGCGATCGGCAAGGAGGGGCAGAACGCCCGGCTCGCCGCCAGGCTGACCGGATGGCGGATTGACATCCGCCCTGACACCCAGGCCGAGGATGCCGCCGGTTCCGTAGATGCGTCGACGCGGTAAGCTGGAATATGGTGGCCGAGCGACCCCACAGCGCACCTGTGTGGGCTGCAGGGTTCGCACGGCCAAGTCCGAGCTCCTCCGCCTTGTGCTGGTCGAGGATCACGTGATCCCTGACCTGCGAGGACGGCTTCCCGGACGTGGTGCGTCGCTGCACCCGTCCGTGAGCTGTCTGGAGCTTGCCGAGCGTCGCCGAGCGTTTCCGCGCGCGTTCCGCGTGCCAGGGCCGCTCGACGTATCGCGCGTGCGAGCGCGCCTGGAAGAGGAGAAGTACGACATGTCATGTAGGACGCCGAGTTGATGGGCGGAGTCAGATTGCTATGAGCGCCTGATGAGCACGCGGCGATGAAGACGTCAACGTAACGACGGTCCGGACGGCACAGCCAGCCTCCCGGGCCGAGTAAGGGAGTGCAGTGGCGAAGGTCCGGGTATACGAGCTCGCTAAGGAGTTCGGCGTAGAGAGCAAGGTCGTCATGGCCAAGCTCCAGGAGATGGGGGAGTTCGTCCGTTCGGCGTCCTCCACCATCGAGGCGCCGGTGGTCCGCAGGCTCACCGAAGCTCTGGGCGCATCCAAGGGTGGGCCCTCCAGGGGCGGCGGTTCGTCGTCCAAGCCGCAGCCGCCGAAGGCTGCTCCCCGGCCGGCGGAAGGCCAGGCCGGCAATGGCGCCACGGAGGCGCCGACCCCCACGGTTCCGCGTCCGGGCCCCAGGCCCGGTCCGCGTCCCGGCCCCGCGGGTGGCGGCACGCCC
>NZ_QNFZ01000788.1 GCF_003313395.1 Nonomuraea lactucae
AGGCGCTCGGCGGCGGGCCGGTCGATGTCGACGAGCACGCACCGCGCGCCGCCGTCGGCCAGCCGCCGGGCCACGGCGGCCCCGATGCCGCTGGCCGCGCCTGTGATCAATGCCACTGAGCTCATGATCAGGCCTCCTGGTCGAGCATGCGGTGGGCACGTGCGATCAGGGTGGGCATGGCGGCTCCGAGGCCGTCGAAGCCCTCCCCAACGGTCTTACCCTGCCTGAAGCGGGCGTGGATACCCTCGACGATGACGGCGAGCTTGAAGTTGCCGAAGGCGACGTAGAAGTGCAGGTCGGCGATGTCCCTGCCGGACGCCTTGGCGTAGTGCGCGGCGAACTCGGCGGCGCTGAGGAACCCGGGCGCGAGGGTCACGTCACCCGCGACCGGCACCGCGGCGCGCTCGTCGTCTCCGGGGTCGTGCCAGTAGGCCAGGGTCAGTCCGAGGTCGGCCAGCGGGTCGCCGAGCGTGGACATCTCCCAGTCGACCACGGCCTGGATCTCCGGGGGCTGGGGGTCGAGCCGCACCAGCGTGTTGTCCAGCCGGTAGTCGCCGTGCACGAGGGTGCTCGCCGAGGTCGCGGGCATGCGCTCGCGCAGCCTCGCGACCAGGCGGTCGTACTCGGGCACGTCGGCGGCCTTCGACCGTTCCCACTGCTGCTCCCAGCGCTGGAGCTGCCTGGCCAGGTACCCGTCGGGGCGGCCGAAGTCGCCGAGCCCGGCCTCCCCGTAGTCGACGGCGTGGATGGCGGCGAGGATCTCGGCCAGCCGTTCCCCGAGCCGCCGCGCCTGTGCCGGCGGTGGATCGCCGAGGTCCTCCCTGGTGCGCACGGCCGTGCCGTCGACGTGGCCCATCACGTAGAACGGGGCGCCGATGACGTCCTCGTCAGGGCAGAACGCGAGCGCGGGCGGGACCGGCACGGGCGTCTCCGCCAGGGCGGAGATGACCCGCCACTCGCGCCGCATGTCGTGCGCGGTCGGCAGCACGTGGCCGAGCGGCGGCCGGCGCAGCACGACAGGCCGCTCGCTCGCCTCCACGAGGTAGGTGAGGTTCGACTTGCCGCCGGAGATCAGCGAGGCCCGCAGAGGCTCGCCCGCGCTGGGGACGTGCGCGGCCATCCAGTCGACCAGGCGGGGCCAGTCAAGGCCGGGTACGGTCATGGGACAACATTAGAACGGCATTCGGTTTGCCGCGCAACGAGTCGCGCCAGGATCCCGCAGCCGCGGCGCACCTCGGCGAGCGAGGCGGAGCCGTAGCCGATGACGAGCCCGTGCACCCGCGGCGGACCGAGGTGGTGGCGCTCGACGGTGTCGAGGAGGACGCCCGCGTCGCGCGCGGCGGCGACGACCGGGACCACTGCCTCGGCGGGCAGCTCGGCGAGCACGTGCAGCCCCGCCGTGTCGCCGTGCAGGCGGCACACGCCGCCGAGCGCCTCGACGATGACCGCGCGGCGGCGCGCGTACTCCAGCCGCATGCGGCGCAGATGGCGGTCCAGGTCGCCGCGTTCGAGCAGGGTGGCCACGGCCTGCTGGACCGGCCCGCTGGTGCGGTCGCCCAGGTCCTCGCGCGTACGGGCGACCCTGTCGAGGAGTTCCTCCGAGCCCACCAGCCAGCCGACGCCGACATCGGGGGCCAGCGTCTTCGACAGGGTGCCGAGCAGCACCACCCGCGACGGGTCCAGGCCGAACAGGGCGGGCAGCGGGGCGACGTCGTAGCGGAACTCGGCGTCGTAGTCGTCCTCCAGGATCGTCGCGCCGGTGCGCCTGGCCCAGGCCAGCAGGCGTTCGCGGCGCGGGATCGGCAGCCGGCCGCCGAGCGGGTACTGGTGGGCGGGGGTGGTGTAGAGGAGGCCGAGATCGGCGGGCAGGTCGTCGACGATCACACCGTGCTCGTCCACCGGGCACGGCACCAGCTCGGCTCCCCTGGCGGCGAGCACGGTCCGCGCCACCCGGTAGCCGGGCTCCTCGACTCCCGCGCGGGCGCCCCGGCCGAGCAGCGCCAGCGCGCACAGGTCCAGACCGTTGCCGGTGCCCCTGGTGACCAGGATGTTCCGCGGGCCGACGGCGACGGCCCGCGAGCGCCGGAGGTGGTCGGCCAGCAGCTCGCGCAGGCGGGGCAGGCCGTACGGGTCGGGGCGGTCGCCGGGCGGGAGGTCGGCGGCCCTGCGCCAGGCCCGCTTCCAGGCGGCCCGGTCGTAGTCGCGTACCCAGGGATGGCCGGGCCTGAGGTCGATCCACCGCACGCCCTCGTCCCCGGCCGGATCCGGCACCCGCTCGGGCCCAGGCACGGATACAGGCACGGGCGCGGGGACGGGCGCGGGGACGAGAACTGGTGCGGGCGCGGGGACGGGAACAGGGGGGACGGGAAGCGGTGCGGGAACAGGGGGGACGGGAACCGGTGCGGGAACAGGGGGGACGGGAACCGGTGCGGGAACAGGGGGGACGGGAAGCGGTGCGGGAACAGGGGGGACGGGCGCGGGCGCGGGGACGGCTCGCCGCGGCGTCTCCAGGGGCGCGACGAACGTGCCCGAGCCGTGCCGTCCCTCCAGCCAGCCCTCGGCGTAGAGCTGCTGGAACGCTTCCGTGATCACCGTCCTGCTCACCGCGAGCTGGGCCGCCAGCCCGCGCGAGGACGGCAGCCGCTCGCCGGGCGCGAGCGTGCCCGCCAGCATGGCCCCGCGCAGCCAGTCGGCCAGCTGCGCGGAGAGCGGGACCGGGGAGCGCCGGTCCAGGGACACGGGCAGGTCGACGACGCTACGCACGGAAAGTGGTCTCCAGAAAGCGGTCAATAGTGGCACTACAGGATAGGTCCACTCGGCGAATACCGTCTATTCATGCTCTCCACCACACCCCGCACCCAGCTCGGACGCCTGAAGCAGCGCGGCAGCGCCGACAGAGACGACCTGTACGAGGTGCTCGACACCGGACTGGTCTGCCACCTGGGCGTGGTGGTGGACGGGCACCCGATGGTGGTGCCCACGGGCTACGGGCGCGTCGGTGAGACGCTCTACCTGCACGGATCCACCGGCGCGCGCTCGCTGCGGGCGGCCGACGGCGCCGAGGTCTGCCTCACGGTCACGCACGTGGACGGCATCGTGCTTGCCCGGTCGGTCTTCCACCACTCCGTCAACTACCGCTCCGCGGTCGTCTACGGCCGGGCCAGGCAGGTGACGGACGAGGACGAGCGGCTGGAGGGGCTCCGGGCGGTGACCGAGCAGCTCGCGCCGGGCCAGTGGGACTACGCCCGGCAGCCGTCACGCAAGGAGCTGGCCGCGACGGCCGTGCTGGCACTGTCGCTGGAGGAGGCGTCAGTCAAGATCAGGACCGGCGGGCCGGGCGACGACGAGGAGGACTACGAGCTCCCCGTCTGGGCCGGGGTGCTGCCCCTGGTGACGTCCTGGGGGGTGCCGGTGCCCGACCCGCTGCTCCGAGAAGGTATCGGCGTACCTGTTCACATCGGCGGCCGACGGTAGTTCCATGGTTCAGGAACCACCTGGCAAACTTTTTCCCTGGATCGTGCGTCTCATCAGGTGGGCCGACTCCTGATGGGAGGCAGGCAGATGGAGTGGAGTGCTCCCGGCTACACGGAGGTCAAGCAGCTCGGCGCGGGCGCCAGCGGCAGAGTCGTGCTCGCCGTGCACGACGAGACCGGCGTGAAGGTCGCGATCAAATATCTTTCGGCGGAGCTGCGCCGCGATCCGCATTCGCTGGCCCGCTTCCAGGCGGAGGCCCGCGTCCTGGTGACGCTGCGCGACCAGCACATCGCCACGCTCTGGGAATACGTCCAGGAGCCCGAGGGCGCGGCCATCGTCATGGAGCTGGTCAACGGCGTCTCGCTGCGGGCCCTGCTGCGCGAGAACGGCACGACGGGCCCCGAGGCCGCGCTGGTCGTGCTCAAGGGCTCCCTGCTGGGCCTCGCCCGGGCGCACGCGATGCGCCTCGTGCACCGCGACTACAAGCCCGAGAACGTCATCGTCCGCCACGACGGGGTGAGCAAGCTCGTCGACTTCGGCATCGCCGTACGCGAGGGCACGGCCTCGCACCCCGAGGGCACGCCCCCGTACATGGCGCCGGAGCTGTGGGCGGGCGCGCCGGCCACGCCCGCGACCGACGTGTACGCGGCCACGGCCGTGTTCTTCGAGTGCCTGACCGGTCACCGTCCCTACCGCTCGACCGAGCCGAGCGTGCTCGGCTACCAGCACGTGTACGCCCCGATCCCGGTGCACGACGCGCCCGAGCCGGTGCGCGAGCTGCTCATGCGCGGGCTGGCCAAGGACCCGGCCGACCGGCCGACGAGCGCGGAGGCGTTCGTGGCGGAGCTGGAGGAGACGGCGCGGGCCGCCTACGGCGAGGACTGGGAGGAGCGCGGCCGGCGGCGGCTGGCCGCGCTGGTGGCGCTGCTCGCCCTGCTCCTGCCCATGCCGCAGACGCCTCCCGCCGACGTCACCACCTCGTTCGCGCAGACGGTGTTCCGCGGGGCGATCCGCGGGGCGCGCCAGAACTCGGTACGGCTGGCCATGGGCGCGGGCCTGGCCACCGTGGTGGCCGTCGCCGCGGTGATCGTGCTGGCCAACCGTGAGCGCGATCCGAAACCCATCGACGTGGCCGCGGCCGTGCCCTCCCAGTCGCCGCCCGAGCTGGGCCCTCCCCCGGCCACCGGGAGCGACACACCGGAGCCGGTCACCTCGCCGCCCGAGAGCGCGACCGGCGACTCCTCGGGCGCCGTCGTGCCGTCCAGCGGCGAGCCGGAGACCGGCGGCCCCGAGACGAGCGCCTCGCAGACCCCCGCCCCCGAGACGGGCACCCCGGAGCCGACGCCCACCCCGACCCGCCAGCGGGCCACCCCGACCCCCACCCGAACGCCCACCCCGACCCCCACGCCGACTCCGACCCTCACCCCCACGCCGAC
>NZ_QNFZ01000789.1 GCF_003313395.1 Nonomuraea lactucae
GCGTCCTCCCTGCCGGGCACGCGCCCGGCGGCGGCGGTGAGCAGCCCCAGCCCGACGGCCACCAGCAGCGCCAGGGGGGCGACGAACTGCTGGGCGTCCCTGAACACCGCGAACCCGCCCCACACCCCCACCAGCCAGGCGAGCACGTCCCTGCCCGCCTCGGTCACCCCCAGGCCCGCGATCCCGAACCCGGCCGCCGCCGCGACCGCCAGCCCCTTCCGGTACGCCGGACCTCCGGCGCCCCTCGGCAGGCACGCGAACGCCACCACGCCCACCAGGGCGAGCGCGAGCCTGGCCGCCGCGCCCAGCGGCGTCTCGTAGCCGGCGGGCACCGCGTTGGCGTTCCAGATGCCGCCGAGCGAGAGGAGGCTCCCCACGGCGCCGAAGGGCGTGTCGGCCCGCGCCGCGAAAGCCTCCACCCCCACCCGGTCCCCGCTCACCGCGTGCGGCCGGAGCATCGCGGGCACCAGCCACGGCAGACTGAACGCCACCAGCAGCGCCGCCACCCGGACCGTCCCGGCCACCCGCCCCGTCCCGGCCACCCGCTCCGCGCCATCCCGGCCGTGGCGGAGGGCGGCGATCGGGAGGGCCGTCAGCGCCGTGATCGTCATGGCGGCGAAACCGCCCACAGCGGCGGGCAGCATCGCCAGAGCCGTCCGCCGCCCCGACGACACCGCGCCCACCACCCACGGCAGCCCCGCGTACCCGAGCAGCAGCGCCCACTGCCCCATCAGCAGCCGCTCGGCCACGTACGGGTTCCACACGTAGAACGCCCCCGCCACCAGCCGGGGCGCCGGCGCCTGCGACGGCACGAGGAGCGCGGCCCCGGAGCACCCCAGCGCGAAGACGCCGAGGAGGAGCGTCTTCTGCACCAGTTCCCCGGGCAGCACCGACGACAGGGCCGTCACCACGGCGTCGCTGGGCACCACCCGCGGCGCGCCCCCGGCCAGCCCGAAGGTGAAGCGGGAGAACGCCGGATCCGGCACGAACACCATGTCCTGCACCAGGACGAAGCCCCATCCCAGGGCGGGCCCGAGCGCGAGGCAGCCCAGGGCGAGGCCGAGCAGTGCGGCGATCAGCCCGGCTCGGGTGGTCCGAGACATCCCGCTATGACATCACAACCACACAACGGTCATTCCGCCTGAACCCCCATCAGTTACGCTTCCGGGCAGAGAGGGGCCGGTGGCGACGAGCGAGGAAACGGTGGGAACGCGCCTGAAGCAACGCGGAGACGCGGTCCTGGCGGCGGCCATCGTGATGATCGCCGTCCAGCTGGTCTGGAAGTTCGACCTGGTGAGACGGACGTACTTCCGCCAGGACGACTTCACGTTCATCGCCCGCGGGCTGGAGCGCGAGCTGTCCTGGGACTACCTCATGCGGGTCGACTACGGGCACCTGATGCCGGGGCCGTTCGCGATCCAGTGGGCGATGGGCCGTCTCGGCGTCTACAACGACGTGCTGGCCCACGCCGTCACGATCGGCCTGCTGGCCGGGGCCGGGCTGGCGCTGCTGCGGCTGCTGAACCTGCTGTTCGGGCCGCGCCCGGCCATCCTGGTGCCGCTGGCGTTCTACCTGCTGACGCCGCTGACGATCTCGTCGCTGTCGTGGTGGGCGGTGGTGATCGAGACGCTGCCGTTCCAGATCGCGCTGCCGATGGCGCTGAGCTCGCAGGTCCTCTACGCCAGGACCGGGCGTTTCCGGCACGCGCTGGCCACGGCGGGGTGGACGGTCTTCGCCATGGCGTTCTTCGTCAAGGCGCCGTTCATCCTGCTGCTGGCGTTCGTGCTGACCGTCGGCTGGTTCCCGCGTGCCCGCCGCCTGCCCGCCTGGATCCTCTACGCCGGCGTGATCGCGGTCTACGCGGTGATCTTCTTCCGCCAGTTCTTCACGTCCGTGCAGCTCACCAACGACACGGTACGGCCGGCGCTGCCCGACCCGGTCGTCGCCCTGAGCTTCGCCTGGAAGCTGCTGAGCGCCGCGCTGGTGCCCGCGGCTCTGGGCGGGCCGTGGCGGTGGCACCCGATCACCGAGGACTACGCGATCGCGGCGGTTCCCCCGGCGGCGGCCTGGGCGGCCCTCGGCGTCGCGGTGGTCGCGGTGGCGGTGTCGGTGATCTACCGGCGGCGGGCCTGGCTGGCATGGCTGACGCTGCTGGCGTACTTCGCGCTGGCCGACGTGGTGCCCGTCATGATCGGGCGCGTCGTGCAGCTCGGCCCCGACCTCGGCGGCTCGGAGCTGAGGTACGTCTCTCCCACGGCCGTCGTGCTGGCCGTGGCGATCGGGCTGGCGTTCATCCCGCTGCGGGGCGAGGAACGGCCCTGGCTGCGCGGACGGCCCAGGCTGACCGGTCTGAGGCACGCCTGGATCCCGCTGGCGGCCGGGGTCGCGGCCGGCTCGGTGTGGTCGGTCGCCGCCTACACCCGCCTGCCGCTCGGCGACCATGTCAAGAGCTACGTCGAGACCGGCAGGCTGGCACTCCAGCGGGCGCCGGAGCGCGCCGTCATCCTCGACACCCACGTCCCGGACAAGGTCGTGGCACCGTTCTTCTTCTACGACTACGCGCTCGCCTCCAAGGTGCTCGGCCCGATCGCGCCCCGGCCGGTGACCTGGACCAGGCGGCTGACCGGCCCGCTGCCGAACCCGCTGGTCTTCGACCCGGAGGGCCGCCTGCGCCCGGTGAACATCGAGGGCCTCACCATCCCGCAGCGGGGCGGCTGCACGCCGGTCTCGGCTCAGGAGGTGCGCTTCCCCCTGCCGCTGCCCATGCCCGACGGCGAGTGGACGGTGCAGGTCGGCTACCTCAACCCGACGGCCGCCACCCTCGCCGTACGGGTGGGGGGCGGGCAGGCGGTGACGGTCCAGGCCGGCAAGGACTTCGGCTGGACGTTCGCCACGGTCAGGGGGAGCGGTGGCGAACTGGGCATCCGGACGGTGGACGGCCGCACGGCGTGCGTCGGCGAGATCAAGGCCGGCGTCCCGCGCCCCGCCAGGAACGCCACGCCGACCCCGCTCCAGCCCGTCAGCCCGTGACTTCCGCACGGCGGCTATCGCCCCGTAAGGGGCCGGGCCGGAGCCCGGCCCCCGCCGCTCACTTGCCCGGCTCGGGGTCCCGCGGCAGGCCGAGCAGGCGCTCGGCGATGATGTTGAGCTGTACTTCAGTCGTGCCGCCGTAGATGGTCATCGCCCGCGTGGCCAGGACGGCCCGGTTCCAGTAGCCCGCGTCGCCGAGCTTCATGTCGGCGGCCACCACGGCGGACGCGCCCAGCAGGCCGACCGCGGCCTCCGCGACGTGCTGGGCGTGCGAGGTGGACAGCAGCTTGCGCACGGAGGCGTCCGCGCCCGGCTCGGCCCCGGCGAGCTGCTTGAGCGTGACCCGCAGGGACAGCGCGTTGATCGAGTGCCCCTCGCAGACCACCTCGGCGAGCTGCCCCGCCTCGACCGGCGTGAGCTCCCGGCCGAGCCGCCCGACCAGTCCCAGCAGGTCGGGCACCGACGAGCCGGTGCTGCCCGAGCCGGAGGAGAGCGAGACGCGCTCGTTCGACAGGGTGTTGCGCGCCACCTTCCAGCCTTGGCCGACCTCGCCGACGACCAGGTCGTCCGGCACGAACACGTCGTCGAGGAAGACCTCGTTGAACAGGTTCTCGCCGGTCATCTCGGTCAGCGGCCGGACCGTGACGCCGGGAGCCTTCATGTCGACGAGGAAGTAGGTGATGCCCTCGTGCTTGGAGCCCTCGGAGGAGTTGCGGGCGATGCAGATGCCCCACTCGGCGAGGTGGGCGACGGAGGTCCAGATCTTCTGGCCGTTGAGCCTCCAGCCGCCCTCCACCTGCTCGGCCTTCATCTGCAGCGAGGCCAGGTCGGAGCCGGCGCCGGGCTCGGAGAAGAGCTGGCACCAGACCATCTCGCCGCTGAGCGTCTTGGGCAGGAAGCGCTCCTGCTGCTCCGGCGTGCCGTACGAGACGACGGACGGCACCACCCACGCACCGATGATCATCGCGGGGAGCTTGACCCGCGCGGCCTTCAGCTCCTGCGCGATCAGCACCTGCTCCAGCGGCGAAGCGGCGCGGCCCCACGGCCTGGGCAGATGCGGCATGACGAACCCGGCGGCGGCCAGCGCCCGCCTCTGCTCCACACCCTCCAGAGCCTTGATCTCGGCGATCTCCGCGCGGATGGACTCGCGCAGCGGCTCGGCGTCCTCGGGCAGGTCGATCCGCATCTCCCGCGTGACGCCCTGCAGGGCCAGCGCGGTGACGGTCGCCGCCCACCCGGCCGAGGAGCCGAGCAGCGCGCGGAGCGTCAGCGCGCGCCGGTAGTAGAGGTGGACGTCGTGCTCGAAGGTGTAGCCGATGCCGCCGAAGGTCTGGATCGCGTCCTTGGCGCACTGGACGGCCGCGTCCGGGGCCACGACCGCGGCGACCGCGGCGGCGTACTCCAGCTCGCGGCCCTCGGCGCGGGTGGCGTCCCAGACGGTGGCGCGGGCCTGTTCGAGCGCGACCAGCATCCGGGAGAGCTTGTGCTTGATGCCCTGGAACTGGCCGATCGGGCGGCCGAACTGGACCCGTACCTTGGCGTACTCGGCCGCCATCCGGACGCACCACGACGCCAGCCCGGCCGCCTCGGCGCCCAGCAGGACGGCGGCCAGGTTGAGCACGTCGGGCCGCTCGACCCCGTCCAGCACGCGGTCCTCGGGCACGGTCACCTCGGAGAGCTCCACCTTCGCCACCGACCGGGTCAGGTCGAGCGACTTCAGGGAGGTGACCGTGGCGGCGGAGGCGTCGAGCGCGACCCACTCCTCACCCTCGGCGGTGGACACGGGCAGCACCAGCACACCGGCGAGGGCGGCGCCCAGCACCGGCTCGGCCGTGCCGGAGACGACGAGGGCGCCGTCGGCGCCGCGCGCGCCGGTCAGCGCGCCGGTCAGCGCCAC
>NZ_QNFZ01000791.1 GCF_003313395.1 Nonomuraea lactucae
AGGTCGGGCACGACCCGGTCGGCCCGCCTGCGCCACGCCCTGGGCCGCTCGCCCAGCGGCACGCCCGCCTGGTCGAGCTCCTCCGCGCCGAGCTGCGCCTGCGACTCGGCCAGGCGCGCGGTGGCCCTGCCGAGGGAGCGGGCCATGAGGAGCACGTGCTCCTCGTCGTAGACGCCGTCGCTGACCATGCCGAGCAGCGTCCTGAGCGCCTCCACGTCGGAGTCGGTGAACTCGACGGCGTCGTCGGCGACGTTCGGGAAGCCCAGCGCCCGCCAGAACCGGCGCGCGCGGTAGACCGGCACCCCGGCCATCTGGGCGACCTGGTGGCTGGTGTAGCGACGGGGCTCGCGCAGGAACGCCTCGGCGAGCCCGTCCGGATCGTCGCGCGCCATGCTGAAAGATACACCGGCAATGGGTATGAAGTGCGCTTATCCGCTGCTATTCGAATGCTATTCGAGCAGGGCGCGCAGCGCTGGGCGCTCCCCGGCCGGCACGTACGCCACGTAGTAGTCGTACATCGTCTGCCGTGACAGCCTCGCCGCCAGCGGGCCGTCGCCGGCGCGGACGGCGGCCAGCACCTCCTCGTGGTGCCGGATGCTCCGCCGCATCAGCCCCGCCCGGTCGGGAGCCTCGGCGATCCTGCCGGAGACCAGGCCCAGCACGATCGAGCGGACCACGTCGGTGCAGATCTGGACGAGCTTGTTGCGGCTGGCCCGCGCCACGGCGTCGTGGAAGGCCACGTCGGCCGCGCTGAACTCGTCGTAGCCCAGCTCGACGGCCTCGCGCATCCTGGCGATGGCCGCGTCCATCTCGGCCAGCTGGTCGTCGGTGCGCAGCCGCGCCGCCAGCAGGTTGGCCGAGGAGTCGAGCACCATGCGGAACTGCACCAGCTCGGCGAGCGACAGCCCCTCCACACGTGCCAGCGTGGTCATGGACTTGTGCAGCGCGGCCGGGGTGAACGCCAGCACCTCGGCGCCGTTCGGATCACCGGGCCGTGACCGGACCAGGCCGCGCGCCTGGAGCACCCGGAGCGCCTCGCGCACCGTGGAACGGCTCACCGAGAACTGGGTCATCAGGTCTCGCTCGCTGGGCAGCCGCTGGCCAGGGCAGAGCGCGCCGCTCTCGATGGCCTCCTCGACCTGCTCCACGATCCGCTCGTAGGCGCGAACGGCCCGGACCGGCTCGAAACGCGGACCACCCATGTAAGCCCCCTTGACCTGAGCCGTCGAGTGCTGGCAATGTGCATAGCCTACTGGTCAGACCAGTGCACTAGCCAGGAGGCTATGGACATGAGGCGCATCGTCACCTGGATCGCCCTGGGCGGTCTCCTGCTCAGCACGGCGGCCTGCGGCGGCGGCTCCCGCGGCACCGGCGGCACCGGCGCGGGTGAGTCGCTCGCCGTGGGGTTCGTGGCCGAGCCGGCCAACCTCGACTTCACCTCCACCGAGGGCGCCGCCATCCCGCAGGCGCTGCTGGTCAACGTCTACGAGGGCCTGGTCAAGCTCGGCCAGGACGGCACGGTCCAGCCCCTTCTGGCCGAGAAGTGGGACGTCTCGCCCGACCGCCGGACCTACACCTTCACCCTGCGCGACAACGTCACGTTCAGCAGCGGCGCCCCCTTCACCGCCGACGACGTGGTGTTCTCCCTCGACCGGGTGCGGACCGACTGGAAGCTGAAGATCAAGGCGCAGCTCGACGTCATCGACAAGGTGGAGAAGAAGGACGACTCGACCGCCGTCGTCACGCTCAAGCGGCCCAGCAACGGCTTCCTCTACTCGATGGCCACCCGCCTCGGCGCGATGTTCAGCCGCACGGGGGTCTCCGACCTGGCCAACAAGCCCGTCGGCACCGGCCCGTACGTGCTGGCCTCGTGGAAGCGCGGCGACTCCATCAGGCTGGAGGCCGCCCAGAAGTACTGGGGAGCCAAGCCCTCCCTCACGGCCGTCACGCTGAAGTACTTCAAGGACGCCACGGCCATGAACAACGCGCTGCTGACCGGCGGCATCGACGTGATCTCCAGTGTCCAGGCCCCCGAGTCGCTGCGGCAGTTCGCCGACCCCGGCCGCTTCGAGACGGTCGAGGGCACCACGAACGGCGAGGTGGTGCTGTCGATGAACAACGGCCGCCCGCCGTTCGACGACAAGAAGGTGCGCCAGGCCGTCCGACACGCGATCGACCACAAGGCGCTGCTCGACACCGCCTGGGCCGGGCGCGGCCAGCTGATCGGCTCCATGGTGCCGCCCACCGACCCCTGGTACGAGGACCGCACCGGCGACCGCCCCTACGACGTCGCCAAGGCCAGGGCGCTGCTCGGCGGCAAGACCTACACCGTCAAGATGCGCATCCCCAACCTGCCCTACGCCGTCGCCGCCGCGCAGGTGGTCAAGTCGCAGCTCGCCCAGGTGGGCATCACGGCCGACATCGAGCCGCTGGAGTTCCCGGCGCGCTGGCTGGACGTGGTGTTCAAGCAGGGCGACTACCACATGTCCATCATCAACCACGTCGAACCCCGCGACATGGGGATCTTCGCCGACAAGTCCTACTACTTCCGTTACGACAACCCCGAGTTCGGCAAGCTGCTGGCCTCCGCCGACCAGGGGAGCGAGCAGCAGCAGGCCGACGACCTCAAGAAGGCCGCCAAGCTGCTGTCCGACGACGCCGCGGCCGACTGGCTGTTCCTGTTCCCCAACCTCATCGTGGCGAAGAAGGGCGTCACCGGGCTGCCGAAGAACGGCATCTCGGAGTCCTTCGACTTCACCGGGCTCGCCAAGCAGTGACCCTCTACCTGCTGAAGCGGATGGCGGTGCTCGTCGCGAGCACCGCCGTCGCCGGCGTGGCCGTCTTCGCGTTCATGGCGGTGCTGCCCGGCGACCCGGCCGAGATCGCGCTCGGCGTCAACGCGACGCCCGAGGCGGTCGCCCGGCTGCGGGCCCAGTTCGGCACCGACCGGCCGCCCGCCGCGCAGTTCCTCGACTGGTTCGGCGGGCTGGCCCAGGGCGACTTCGGCACCTCCTACGTCACCAGCTCGCCCGTGGGGCCGCAGATCGCCGACCGCCTCGGCGTGACGGGGGTGCTGGTGCTCGGCGGCATGGCCATCGCGCTGCTCATCGCGGTGCCGGCGGGCACCTTCGCCGCCGTGCACCACCGCAACGCGCTCGGCGCCGCCATCAGCGCCGCCAGCCAGGCCGGCATCGCCGTCCCGGCGTTCCTGGCGGGCATCCTGCTGGTGTTCGTGTTCGCGGTGCGGGCGCAGGCGCTGCCCTCCGGCGGCTACGTGCCGGTCGCCGAGGACCCCGTGGAGTGGCTGCGGAGCCTGCTGCTGCCGTGGCTCTCGCTCGGCCTCGTGCAGGGCGCGGTCCTGACCAGGTACGTGCGCAGCTCCGTGCTCGACGTGATGCGCGAGGACTACCTGCGCACGGCCCGCGCCAAGGGCAGGGGCAGCATGGGCGCCCTGTGGCGGCACGGCCTGCGCAACGCCTCCATCCCCGTGGTCACCGTGCTCGGCCTGCAGCTCGCCACGCTGCTCGTCGGCGCGGTCGTGGTCGAGCGGGTGTTCGTCGTACCCGGCCTGGGCGACCTGCTCCTGAACGGTGTCGCCGGGCGCGACCTGCTGCTCGTCCAGGGGGTGGTGATGGTGCTCGTGGTGGCCGTCCTGCTGATCAACTTCGTGGTGGACGTCTGCTACGCCGCGCTCGACCCCAGGCTGCGGGGATCGCGATGAGAGGCCGCCCAAACGCCGCGCTGGTCATCGGCGGTGCGCTGGTCGGGCTCGTCGTGCTCGCCGCGCTGACCTCCTTCGTATGGACGCCGCACGACCCCACGTACGTGGACGCGGCGGGCAAGCTGCGCGAACCCGGTGACGGCTACCTGCTCGGCGCCGACAAGTTCGGCCGCGACACGCTCAGCCAGCTCATGGTCGGCGCCCGCACCACCCTCTACGTCGGCATCGTCGCCGTCGGCGTCGCCGCGCTGATCGGCACGCCGCTGGGCGTCGTCGCCGGGATGGCGCCCCGCTCCCAGGGCTGGCTGTCCGAGCTCATCATGCGGCTGAACGACCTGGTGTTCGCGTTCCCCGCGCTGCTGCTCGCCGTCATGCTCGCCGCGGTCTACGGGGCCGGCACGCTCACCGCGATGGCCGCGATCGGTGTGGCCACCGTGCCCGCCTTCGCCCGCGTCGCCAGGGCCGCGACGATGCAGGTCATGGTCACCGACTACATCCTCGCCGCGCGGGCCGCGGGCCGCCGCCGCACCGCCATCGCCGTGCGGCACGTGCTGCCGAACATCGGCTCCGTGCTCATCGTGCAGGCGTCGGTGTCGTTCGCCATCGCGATCCTGGCCGAGGCGGCGCTGTCGTTCCTCGGCTTCGGCACCCGGCCGCCCACCCCCTCGTGGGGCCGGATGCTGCAGGAGTCACAGGAGCTCCTCTTCTCCACCCCGCGCCTGGCGCTGTGGCCGGGGCTGGCCGTCGCGCTGGCCGTACTCGGGTTCAACCTGCTCGGCGACGGCCTGCGCGACCACCTCGACCCCAGGCTGAGGAGGGTCCGTGCTGAGGGTTGACGGGCTGTCCGTCCACGCCGGCCCGATCGAGCTGGTGCGCGAGGTGTCGTTCGGCATCGCGCCGGGGGAACGGGTCGGGCTGATCGGCGAGTCGGGCTCCGGCAAGTCGCTGACCGCCCTCTCCCTCCTGGGCCTGCTCCCCGAGGGGGTGACGGCCTCCGGCGCCGCCCGGCTGGGCGAGCACGACCTGGTCGGCGTGCCCGAACGCCGGATCAAGGAGCTGCGCGGCCGGCGGATCTCGATGGTGTTCCAGGAGCCGATGACCGCGCTCAACCCGCTCATGCGGGTGGTCGCCCAGGTCGCCGAGGTCATGACCCTGCACGGCGTCCCGGCCGCCCGGGCCCGCGAGCGCGCCGTCGAGCTGCTCGGCCGGGTCCGGCTGCCCCG
>NZ_QNFZ01000790.1 GCF_003313395.1 Nonomuraea lactucae
CGGCAGGCGGCAGAGGATGTCGCGCAGCGACGCCACCGCCAGCGCCCGGTGGACGTCGGCCACCGGCCCCGACGCCCGCCCGGCCGTGGCGGTCAGGGCCGCGCCGAGGAGCTGCCGGTAGCGCTGGGCCGCGTTGATCAGGAGCTCCTGCGCCGTGTCGGGCGCCACGTCGAGCACCCAGGCCAGCTCAGGCCGGGAGAGCCCGCAGAGCTCGGCCAGCACCAGCACCTCCCGCTGGTGGGGGCGCAGCTCGCGCAGCGCGCGCTCCACGAGCGCGGCGGCGGGGTCGGTGAGCGGGTCGACGACTGGAGGCGTGTAGGCGATGTCGCGCCGGTGGATCTCGCGGCGGGCATAGGCGTAGAGCGCGGCGCGCGGCGGGGCCGGCGAGGGCACGCCGGTGACGACGGTCGCCAGCACGACCGCCGCGGAGTCCTGGTCGCCGAGCTGGTCGGCGCAGTACGCGAACAGCCCGGCGGCGTGACGGTCGTAGAGCTCTGCGACCAGCTCGGCGCGCGGGCGCCCGTCGGTGAGCGGCTGTGTCACGGGCCGTTCCTCTTGCTGAGGTGCGAGCGGGGGGCGGAGGGGTGGGACTGGTGGTACTGGAGCGTCTGACAGATCGTGAGGCAATCATGCCAACTTGTGCACGCCCGCGCAGCAAGAGATCCGGTTTTGATGTCAATTCTCCCTGCTGGGCTGAAGCGTTTAACCCGGGGGGCGCAGCGACACAGGGGTTATCGCCGCCGTACTGTGGTCGTTCAAGAGATCATGCGGCGGTCGTGGCAGGGGCTACGACCCCTGCCAGGGAGCGAGAGGTCGCGCGTGATCACATTCGACTCCGTCACCAAGCGTTACCCGGACGGCACGGTGGCCGTGGACCATCTCTCACTGGAGGCGCCCACAGGTGAGGTCACCGTGTTCGTCGGCCCCTCGGGCTGCGGGAAGACGACCTCCCTGCGGATGATCAACCGGATGATCGACGCCACCGAGGGCGAGATCCTCCTCGACGGCCGGCCGGTGCGCGAGATCGACCCGCCGACGCTGCGGCGCGGCATCGGCTACGTCATCCAGCAGGCCGGGCTCTTCCCGCACAAGAAGATCGTCGACAACATCGCGACCGTCCCCCACCTGCTGGGCTGGGACCGCGGCAAGGCCCGCGCCAGGGCCATGGAGCTGCTGGAGCGCGTCGGGCTCGACCCGGCGATGGGGGAGCGCTACCCGTTCCAGCTCTCCGGCGGGCAGCAGCAGCGGGTGGGCGTGGCCAGGGCACTGGCCGCCGACCCGCCCGTGCTGCTCATGGACGAGCCGTTCAGCGCCGTGGACCCGATCGTCCGGACGAGCCTGCAGGACGAGCTGCTGAGGCTCCAGGCCGAGCTGAACAAGACCATCGTCTTCGTCACCCACGACATCGACGAGGCGATCAAGCTGGGCGACCGCGTGGCCGTGCTGCGCGTGGGCGGCAGGCTGGCGCAGCTCGCCGACCCGAAGACGCTGCTGTCTGAGCCCGCCGACGACTTCGTCCGCGAGTTCCTCGGCCGCGACCGGGGCATCCGGCGCCTGCAGTTCGTCTCCACCGAGGGGCTGCGGCTGCGCACCGACCTGACCGTCCCCGAGGGGTACGAGGGAGGCAGGTCGGAGCCCTGGCTGCTCGTCGTCACCAAGGACGGCCGGCCGCTCGGCTGGATCGCCGGCGACGGGCGGGGCGGCCCGGAGCCGTACGGGACGTTCCGGCCCGGCCAGGACTCCATGCGCGCGGCCCTCGACGCGGCGCTGCTGTCGCCGTCGGGCTGCGCGGTGGCGGTCGACGAGGAGGGCAAGGTCGCCGGCGTGGCCACCCGGGAGGCGCTCGACGCGGCGCTGGCGGAGGCCGCCGATGCGTGACGCGCTGCTGGCCGACGGGCCGCCCGCGATCTGGCTGGTGGCTGACGGGCCGCCCACGATCTGGGAGTGGATCGCGCGCAACTGGGACACCGGGCGGGGCGGCAGCATCAAGAACCTGCTCGGCGACCACCTCGTCATGTCGCTGGTGCCGATCGTCGCCGGGCTGGCCCTGGCCCTGCCGCTCGGCCTGGCCAGCGTGCGCTGGCGCTGGCTCTACCAGCCGACGGCCGGGCTGTTCAACGTCATCTACGCGCTGCCGTCGCTGCCGGTGTTCATGCTGCTGATCTCGGTCACCGGGCTGTCGAAGACCACCGTGATCATCCCGTTGACGTTCTACGCGATAGCCGTGCTCATCCCGGCCGTGGTCGACGGGCTCGGCTCGGTGCCGGACCACGTGCGCCAGTCGGCCGTGGCCATGGGCTTCACCCCGCTGCGCCGCCTGCTGCGGGTCGAGCTGCCGATCGCCACGCCCGTCGTGCTGGCCGGGCTGCGGGTCGTCGCCGTCTCCAGCATCAGCCTGGTCAGCGTGGGCGCGGTGATCGGGGAGGGGGGCCTCGGCATGCTGTTCACCCGGGCCTACCAGAACCCGTTCCTGCCTCCGGTGATCGTCGGCATCGTGCTGATCGTGGCGCTGGCGCTGGTCGCCGACGCCCTGCTGGTCCTCGCGCAGCGGCTGCTCACGCCCTGGGTGCGGGCGAGGAGGGCGTCGTGAACTGGCTGACCGGCTTCTTCGGCGACCCCGCCAACTGGTCGGGGCCGGGCGGCATCCCGGCCCGCCTGCTGGAGCACGTGGAGTTCTCCGCCCTGGCGCTGGTCCTCGCCATGCTGCTGGCGGTGCCGCTCGGGCTGCTGATCGGCCACACCGGACGGGGCGCGCTGCTCGTGGTCGTCTCGGCCAACCTGTCCAGGGCGCTGCCGACGCTGGGCCTGCTGGTGATGTTCGTGCTGCTGCTCGGCACCGCGTCGATCTGGCCGGTGATCATCCCGCTGGTGCTGCTGGCCGTGCCGCCCATCCTGGTCAACACGTACGAGGGCGTCCGGGGCGTCGACCCCGAGCTGCGCGACGCGGCGTACGGGATGGGGCTGAGGGGCGGGCAGGTGCTCGGCCGGGTGCTGGTGCCCGTGGCGCTGCCACTGATCCTGCTCGGGCTGCGGCTGTCGGCCATCCAGGTGGTCGCGACCACGACAGTCGCCGCGTACACGGGGCTGGGCGGGCTCGGCCGATTCGTCATCGACGGGTTCGCCACGAAGGATTACGCGAGCGTGGTCGGCGGTTCCGTATTGATTGTGCTGTTCGCGCTCGTGGTGCAGATCGGGTTCACGCTCGTGCAGCGGACGACCGTCTCGCCCGGGGTCAGCCAGCGCGTAAGAAGCCGTTAACCGGTGAGAAGGGAAATGTGATGGGACGCAAGTTCGGCACCGTGGCGGTGCTCCTGTCGGCGGCGCTCGCGCTGACCGCCTGCGGCGGCGGAGGGGGCAACCCGCTCGACACGACGAGCGCGGCCCCGACCGGATCGGCCACCGCGGGCGGTGGCGGTGGCAAGGCCGTCATCGGATCGTTCGACTTCGACGAGAGCGTGCTCCTCGCCTCGATCTACGCGCAGGCGCTGGAGGCCAAGGGCGTGCAGGTCGAGGAGAAGCCCCGCATCGGCAGCCGTGAGGTCGTCTACGACCAGGTCAAGAGCGGCGGGCTGACCATCGTGCCCGAATACAACGGCAACCTGCTGTCCTTCATCGACCTGGAGAACAAGGCGAGCACCACCGAGCAGGTCAACGCGGCGCTGAAGGAGAAGCTCCCGCCCGAGCTGGAGGTGCTCGACTCCTCGCCGGCGGAGGACAAGGACAGCCTGTCGGTCACCAAGGACACCCAGACCAAGCAGTCACTCAACACCATCGAGGACCTGGCCAAGGCCTCGAAGAACATGATCGTCGGCGGCCCGCCCGAGTTCAAGAAGCGCTGGGAGGCCCGTTTCAAGGAGGTCTACGGGCTGGAGTTCAAGGAGTGGAAGCCCACCGGTCCGACCACGCCCGACGCGCTCAAGGACGGCACCATCCAGGTCGGCAACGTCTTCACCACCGACCCGAAGATGACCGCCAACAACCTCGTGCCGCTCCAGGACCCGAAGAACATCTTCCCGGCCCAGAACGTCACGCCCCTGCTGCACAAGGCCTCGGCGAACGACACGGTCAAGACCACCCTCAACGCGGTCTCGGCCAAGCTCACGACGGAGTCGCTGCTCGACATGATGCAGAAGATCTCGGTCAACAAGGACGAGCCCGCGACGGTGGCCAAGGAATGGCTGACCACCAACGGCCTCGGCTGACCCGGCCGGCGGGGGCCTCGCCGGCCGGGAGCCCCCGCCGTGTCTGAGTTCACCGTGTCCGAGTTCACCGAGGCGATGGCGCAGCTGGCCGCAGGCGTGGCGGTGATCACCGTGCGCGACGGGCGCGACGACCTCGGCGCCACGGTTTCGGCGCTGATGTCCGTCTCGCTCGAACCGCCGCTGGTCCTGGTCAGCCTTGTCGGCAGCGGCTACCTCTGCGAGGTGCTGCTCCGGCAGGACCGGTGGGCCGCCTCGCTGCTGTCCGCCGGCCAGGCCGCCATCGCCAGCCGCTTCGCCGCCGCGGGCCGGCCGAGCGCCCGTCACCTCGTGGCGGGCATCCCGCACCACCGCGGCCCGCACTCGGACGCGCTGATCATCGAGGGCGGGGTGGCGGCCCTGGAGGCCGAGACCACGCGTGTGGTCCCCGCCGGGGACCACACGCTGTTCATCGCGCGCGTCCTCGCGGTCGCCCACGTCGACGCCACCCTCCAGCCCCTGGTACGCCTCCGCGGCCGCTACCGCCCGGTGGGCCCGTGACAGGCTCGCCCACCGGGGCCCGGGTGACTGAGAGCCTGTCTCAGCGGATCGCGTACCAGCCGGGCAGCGACAGCGGCCCGGCGGCGGGGAGGCCGAGCTCGGCGGACAGGCGGGCCAGCGGCCCCCAGGCGTCGAGCCGGATCCGGGCCAGCGCCGCCGCCTTGTCGTCGCTCGACTCGGGCCCGCGCAGCCGCTCCAGCGGGTGGATCCGCGGGAAGGTGCGCACCGGCGC
>NZ_QNFZ01000792.1 GCF_003313395.1 Nonomuraea lactucae
CTCGCCGACCGGCTCGCCGCCCCCGCCTGAAGCGTGCGGCGGGCGGGTCAGGGCGTCCAGCGGGCGGCGAGTTCCATGTCCTCCGGCGGCGGGCCTGGCAGCGGGCGGTGGGCCGGCGGCCGGCGCAGCGCGTCGAGCATCAGCGTCAGGTAGCGGTGACGGAGCTGCGAGGTCCGCTCGTCGTCGCCCAGCTTCACCGAGGCGAGCTGCTCGAAGAGCAGCGCGATGTCGGCGGCCGTCACGTCCGGCCGCAGCACGCCCGCTTCGACGGCCCGCCCGTAGACCTGGAGGGCCAGGTCGGAGGCCCTGGCAGCGTCGCGGTAGAGCTCCTCCGTGGGCTGGAACGTGCCGGCCAGCCTGATGGTGAGCGAGTTGGTGTCGGCGTCGACGATGCCGCGCATGTAGCCGGCGAACGCCTCCCAGGGATCCCCGTGGTCCTCCAGCGCCTTCTCCGCCACCTCGATGTAGAGCCGGAGCCCGTCGCCGCAGAGCTTCTGCAGCAACGCCTCCTTGCTGGGGTAACGCCGGTAGAGCGCGCTGATCCCGACGCCCGCCCGCTCGGCCACCGCCGCGATGGGAGCGCCGGGATCGGCGGTGAAGACCGCCCGCGCCGCGCGCAGGATCAGCTCGTCGTTCCGTGCGGCCTGCGCCTTGCGGCCGCTCATCGGTGCAGTAGTCATGACTCCAGCATACGGGAACGAATGATTCCGTTCTATTGCTTCCATTGCGGGTTCATTAGTCCGTATGTCTATACAAACCGGAGCCATTGCGGTAGAACCAGGGCTAGCCCGTTGGTCCTGGAGGTGTCCCATGAGACGAACCCCGATCGTATTTGCCCTGCTCAGCGCCCTTGCCTTGAGCGGCTGTTCGTCCCAGTCCGAGCCCGGCGCGCAGAGCGCCGCAACCGCCGGCTCGGCGCCGGCTGCCGCGAGTGTCGGCAATTTCGCCGTAATAACCCACGGCGCTCCCGGCGACGCCTTCTGGGACGTCGTGAAGAACGGCGCGGAGGCGGCCGGGAAGCAGTACGGCGCCACCGTCACCTACCAGGGCGACGGTGACCCGGGCAAGCAGTCGCAGCTCATCGATCAGGCGGTCTCGAAGAGGGTCGACGGCATCGTGGTCTCCATGGCCAACCCCGACGCCCTCAAGGAGGCGATCGGCAAGGCCGTCGCCGCGAAGATCCCGGTGGTGACCATCAACTCCGGGAGCGACTCGTCCAAGGAGTTCGGCGCCATCACCCATGTCGGCCAGTCCGAGGACGTGGCCGGTCGCGGCGCGGGCGAGCAGCTCAAGGCCGCGGGCGTGACCAAGCTTCTCTGCGTCATCCACGAAGCCGGCAACGTCGGCCTCGACCAGCGCTGCAAGGGCGCCCAGGAGACCCTCGGCGGCAGCGTCGAGCGGCTGCAGGTCGACGTGAGCAACCTGGCGGACGTGACCTCCAAGGTCACCGCGAAGCTCCAGTCGGACAAGCAGCTCAACGGCGTGCTCGCGCTCAACCCGGCCGTGGCCGTCGCCGCCCGCGACGCCATCAAGGACTCCGGATCGCAGGCCAAGCTCGCCACCTTCGACCTGTCCGCGGACGTGGTCACCGCGATCAAGGACGGGGAGATCCTGTTCGCCGTGGACCAGCAGCAGTACCTGCAGGGCTGGCTGCCCATCACGTTCCTGACCCTGTACAAGAAGAACCTCAACACCGTCGGCGGCGGCCTGCCGGTCAACACCGGGCCCGGCTTCGTGACCAAGGACAACGCGGAGCAGGTCGCCAAGCTCGCCGAGGCGGGCACCCGATGACCCGTCGAGAGGAGGCGGCGTGACCACTGTCGCGGAGCGGGCCGACGAGCGGATCGCCGGCGTCGGCCTGCTCCGGCGGCTGCTCATCCGGCCGGAGCTGGGCGCGGTCGTCGGGATGATCGTGGTGTTCGCGTTCTTCGCCAGCCAGTCGGAGGTGTTCCGCTCGCCCGCGGGCATCGCCAACTGGCTGGACCCCGCGGCGACGCTGGGCATCATGGCGGTCGCGATCGCCCTGCTGATGATCGGCGGGGAGTTCGACCTGTCGGCCGGTGTGCTGACCGGCACCACGGGCCTGATCCTCGTCACGCTCGCCACGCAGTACGGCCTGAACGTGTGGACGGCGATGCTCGTCGCCCTCGCCGTGGCGCTGGCCATCGGCTTCTTCAACGGCATGGTCGTGACCCGGACGAAACTGCCCAGCTTCATCGTCACGCTGGGCACGTTCCTGATGCTGCAGGGCGCCAACCTCGGCGTCACCAAGGCGCTCACCGGCACGGTGCAGGTCAGCGGCCTGCGCCGGGCCGAGGGCTTCGAGGGCGCCAGGACGATCTTCGCCGGCACGATCGAGATCGCCGGCACCTCCTTCCGGGTGGCGATCCTCTGGTGGCTGCTCGTCACCGCCGTCGCCACCTGGGTGCTGATGCGCTCCCGGGCGGGCAACTGGATCTTCGCGGTGGGCGGCAACGAGCAGGCCGCCCGCGCGGTCGGCGTCCCGGCGGCCCGCACGAAGATCGCCCTGTTCATGACGACGGCGTTCGCGGCCTGGCTCGTCGGCTCGATCCTGGCGCTGCGCTACACGTCCGTGCAGGCCAACATCGGCATCGGCCAGGAGTTCATCTACATCATCGCCGCGGTGATCGGCGGGTGCCTGCTCACGGGCGGGTACGGCTCCGCGATCGGCGCCTCCATCGGCGCGGTGATCTTCGGGATGGCCGACAAGGGGATCGTCTTCCTGGGGTGGGACGCCGACTGGTTCAAGTTCTTCCTGGGCGCGATGTTGCTGCTCGCCACGCTCGCCAACCGGCTGGTGCGGCGGTACGCGGAGGAGGTGAAGCATTGATCCTGGAGACCCGGGACATCGGCAAGACGTTCGGCTCGGTGCTGGCGCTGCGCGGCGTGTCGATGGGCGTCGAGGAGGGCAAGGTCACCTGCGTGCTCGGCGACAACGGCGCGGGCAAGTCGACGCTCATCAAGATCCTGGCCGGGGTGCACCAGCACGACGCGGGCGCGTTCCTCGTGGACGGCGCCGAGGTGCGTTTCGGCAGCCCGCGCGACGCGCTCGACCGGGGGATCGCCACCGTCTACCAGGACCTGGCGATGATCCCGCTCATGTCGGTGTGGCGCAACTTCTTCCTCGGTTCCGAGCCGCGCAAGGGCCTCGCGTTCGACGTGGCCACCGCCCGCAAGGTGGCCCGCGAGGAACTGCGCGCGATGGGCATCGACATCCGCGACGTGGACCAGCCGGTCGGCACGCTGTCGGGCGGCGAGCGGCAGTCGGTCGCGATCGCCAGGGCGGTCCACTTCGGCGCCCGCGTGCTCATCCTCGACGAGCCGACCTCGGCGCTGGGCGTCAAGCAGGCGGGCGTCGTGCTGCGTTACATCGCCAGGGCGCGCGACCGGGGGCTCGGCGTGGTGTTCATCACGCACAACCCGCACCACGCCTACCCGGTGGGGGACCGGTTCCTGCTGCTCAACCGGGGGACGAGCCTCGGCGAGTACGGCAAGGCCGACATCAGCCGCGAGGAGCTGACGGCCCTGATGGCCGGCGGCGCGGAGCTGGAGGAGCTGGAGCACGAGCTCCGGCGGGAGTGATCGGCGCGCCGCCGTACGGACCGCTCCGCCGGAGCCACCCGCCCGGCGGAGCGTCCCAGCGGAAGCGTCAGCGGAGGTTGACGAAGAACTCCCGTACGTCGTGGACGAACGCCTCCGGCCGCTCCAGGGCGGCGAACGTGCCGCCCCGGTCGTGCTCCACCCAGCCGACGATGTTGTTGTCGCGCTCGGCGAAGCGGCGGATCGGCCGCAGGATGTCCTTCGGGAAGACCGAGATCGAGGTGGGCACCGTGGCCGGCTTGAGCTCCCACTCGACCGTGGTGTCCTGGTCGGTGTCGGGCGTCTCGACGAACGAGCGCGCGGCCGAGCCGGCCGTGTTGGTCAGCCAGTAGAGCATGACGGTGGTGAGCAGCCGGTCGGCCGGGATCTCGGCGTCGCTCCACTCGTGGTAGACGCCGGCGAACCAGGCCAGCAACGCCACCGGTGAGTCGGACATGCCGTAGGCGAAGGTCTGCGGGCGGGTCGACTGGATGAGCTTGTAGCCGTACTGCTCGGTCAGGTAGCGCTCGCGGAAGGCCATGCGCTCCTGCTCCACCTCGGTGAGGCCGTCGAGCTCGCCGGGCGCGCCGACGGGGAAGCAGATGATGCCGTTGCCGTGCATGCCGACGACCCGCTCGGGGGCGAGCACGCCGGTCTCGCGGGAGATCCAGGTGCCCCAGTCGCCGCCCTGCACGCCGAAGCGCTCGTAGCCGAGCCGGGTCATCAGCTCCAGCCACGCCTTCGCGACGCGGGTGGACCCCCAGCCCATCTCGCGGGTCGGGCCCGACAGGCCGTAGCCGGGCAGGGACGGGACGACCAGGTGGAAGTCGCGGCTGAGCGGGCCGATCACGTCGAGGTACTCGACGGGCGAGCTGGGCCAGCCGTGCGTGATGAGCAGCGGGAGCGCGTCCTCGCGGGCGGAGCGGACGTGCAGGAAGTGGATGCTCTGCCCGTCGATCTCGGTGACGAACTGGTCGTGCGCGGCCAGCTCGCCCTGCGCGCCCTCCCAGTCGTAGCCCGTGCGCCAGTGGTGGACCAGTCCCTTGAGGTGGCCGAGGGGCACGCCGTACTGCCAGCCGTGGCCGGGCACCTCGTCCGGCCAGCGCACCCGGTCGAGCCGCTCGCGCAGGTCGTCGAGGGCGCCCGGGGCGGTCTCGAACCGGAAGGGCCGGATGTCGTCGCGGGTCAAGGCATCTCCTCCAGTGTGGTCGGTACGCCGTACCGTACAGCATACGGTTCGTCTCTCGCAAGGCGCCCGAGGCGGGAGAGCGGGCGAGGGAGGCATGACGGTCCGGCGCCTCGGCCGGTGGTGGGCGCGGGGAGAAGGGGCGCGGGGAGTGGGGGCGCGGGGAGTGGCGGCAGGGGGCCGGGGGG
>NZ_QNFZ01000794.1 GCF_003313395.1 Nonomuraea lactucae
CGGAGCGCTCCGGCGGCGGCCCGCCCGGGGCTCAGTCGGGCTCAGTCCTCCAGGTTGACCGTGCGGCCGCTCTCGGCGCCGATCTCGGACACGATCTGCTCGGCCACCTCGGCCGGGATGGCGGAGTCGACGGTCAGCGCGATGAGCGCCTTGCCGCCCTTGGCGTCCCGGGCCACCTGCATCGAGGCGATGTTGATCGCGTGCTCGCCGAGGAGCCGGCCGACGACGCCCACGATGCCGGGCCGGTCGGTGTAGGTGAAGAACGACAGGTGCTCGGTGGGCTCGATCTCCATCTCGTACCCGTTGACCTCCACGATCTTGGTGATCTGACGGGGGCCGGACAGGGTGCCGGAGACCGAGACCTGGCGGCCGTCGGCGAGCACGCCGCGCACGGTCACCACGTTGCGCCAGTCGGGGCTGTCGGAGCTGGTCACCAGCTCGACGCTGACACCGCGCTCCTTGGCCAGCAGCGGCGCGTTGACGTACGTGACGGAGTCCTCCACCACGTCGTTGAAGACGCCCTTGAGCGCGGCCAGCTCGATCACCCGCACGTCCTGCGAGGCGATCTCGCCGCGCACCTCGACGTCGAGCTTGGTGGCGACCTCGCCCGCGAGGGCGGTGAAGACGCGGCCCAGCTTCTCCGCGAGCGGCAGGCCCGGCTTGACCTCCTCGGCCACCGCGCCGCCCTGGACGTTGACCGCGTCGGGCACGAACTCGCCGGCGAGCGCCAGCTTCACGCTCCGCGCGACCTGGGTGCCGGCCTTCTCCTGGGCCTCGTGCGTGGAGGCGCCGAGGTGCGGCGTCGCGACGACCTGGTCCAGCTCGAACAGCGGGCTGTCGGTGCAGGGCTCCTTGGCGTACACGTCGAGCCCGGCGCCCGCCACGCGGCCCTCCTTGATGGCGGAGTAGAGCGCGGCCTCGTCCACGATGCCGCCGCGGGCCACGTTGATGATCCGCACCGACGGCTTGACCGCGTGCAGCTCCCTGTCTCCGATGAGCCCCACGGTCTCCTTGGACTTGGGCAGGTGCACGGTGATGAAGTCGGCCTGCCTGATGACCTCGTCGAGGCCGACCAGCTTGACGCCCATCTGCGCGGCCCGGGCCGGCGGCAGGTAGGGGTCGTAGGCGATCAGCTCGACGCCGAACGGCTGCAGGCGCTGGGCCACGAGCTGGCCGATCTTGCCGAGGCCGAGGATGCCGACGACCTTGCCGTCGAGCTCGACGCCGGTGTACTTGGACCGCTTCCACTCGCCGTTCTTGAGCGCGGCGTGAGCCTGGGGCGTGTTGCGCGCGCTGGCGAGGATGAGCGCGAGAGTCTGCTCGGCGGCGCTGGTGATGTTGGAGGTCGGGGCGTTGACGACCATCACGCCGGCCTTCGTGGCCGCCTCGACGTCCACGTTGTCGAGGCCGACGCCGGCGCGGGCGACCACGCGCAGCTTCGGCGCGGCGGCGATGGCCTCCGCGTCGACCTGGGTGGCGGAACGGACGATGAGCGCGTCCACGCCGGCGAGCGCGGGCAGCAGCTGGGAACGGTCTGCGCCGTCGGTGTGGCGGACCTCGAAATCGGCGCCGAGCACGGCGAGGCCAGCCTCCGAGAGCTCCTCAGCGACCAGTACGACGGGCTTGTTCACGAGTGGATCCTTACGGCATGCGGCGGGTTGGAGGGACGCGTCGACGAGCCCCTCGGGATCCCCCAGAGTCTATCCGCGCTTGTGAACGCGTTCACGAGGGACCCGCAATGTGAGACGCCCGTCGTACCCGGGAGGCGGCAAACTCATCCACACTGTGCCCATCTTTGTCTTGATCGGGAGATTTATTGGCCATTAGCCTGATAAGCCGTGGCCGACTACCTATGGTTCGTCATATGAGCATCGGGAATCCTGCGCTTGCCGACGTGCTCGCACAGCATGGCGCCCCGCATCGCCTGCTTGCGACACTGGCGGAGGGTGGAGTCCTGGTGGCCGTGCGACCCGACCGCTCTGTCGTCCTGGGCACGACCCAGGCCGGCGACCGGGTGCTGCTCGGATACACCGGGCCGGCGACCTACGCCAGGCACCGGGGCAGCCATTCGCTGTCGGCGTGTGACGCCGACACCATCCTCGACATCCAGCGCGTCACCGGCGTGCGGGAGATCGTGATCGACGCCGCAGGTCCGGCGGCGGCCGCCGTGCCGATCGACGACCTGCAGCGCTTCCTGACCTCGACGCGGACGGGGCCCACGCCGGTCCTGTCGGGCGCCGCCCCCGCCGCGTACGCCACGGGCGCGATGGCCACGGTGTCGCGCGGGACCGCGCTCGCCCAGGTCGAGCCCGCCACTCCGGACGCGCCGTCGCTGCCGTGGATCCCTGCGCCGCGGCCGCACCTGTCGGGCCCGATGCAGCAGGTGGATCCGGGCTACCGGCGCTGCGCGCACCCGATACTGCCCGCCCTGCGGCGCGCCATCGCGCATCTGCTGATCGACTTCCCGCTGGTGCACCACGTCTGGATCTCCGAGGCCCGCACCGCGTCCGGCGCTCCCGGCATCATGCTGCACGTGAAGGTGCACATGTCGGCCGCCGAGGACGTGGTCCGCGACCTGCACCGGATGGTGCGCGCCCGGCTGCCGCAGTTCGCGGCCAGCGAGGCGCCGATCCTCATGGCGCGGGTGGCCGACGCGCGCAGCGAGCGCCGGATGATCGAGATCTGCGCCCACGTGGTGTGCGCCAACGTGTCCGACTAGCCGAACCTGACGCGCCCGACCGGCGGGAATCGATGCGTCCGACCGGCGGGAACCGATGCGCCCGACCGGCGGGAGCCGATGCGTCCGGCCGGACGGAAACTGGGCCCTACCGAACAAGGGCTCGCTCGGTTTAGATGGGCACATGATCACACCTGCCATCGGCGTGCAGGGCGTCTCCAGAGGCGTGCGTCTCGGCTACGGCGTCGGGTCCTTCTGCACCGCGACCTTCGTCGCGGTCCCCGGGCTGCTGCTGCTCTACTACATGACGAACTTCCTGGCCGTGCCCGCCTGGCTGGCCGGGGTCGTGGTCGCCGCGCCCAAGGTCTGGGACCTGGCGATCAACCCGCTCGTCGGGCGCTGGTCCGATCGCACGACGTCGCGGCTGGGCCCGCGGCGGCCGTGGCTGCTGGCGGGCGCGTGCACGCTGCCGGTCGCGTTCTTCCTGGTGTTCGCCGGGCCGCCGGTGACGGGGTTGCCGGCCGCGCTCTACGTCGGGGCGTGCTTCATGGCCGCGGCGACGGCGTACGCGCTGTTCGAGGTCCCGTACAAGGCGATGCCCGCGGAGATGACCTCGGACTACCACGAGCGCACCTCCCTGCTGCAGTGGCGGCTGGTCTTCATCGGGGCGGCCACCGTGATCAGCGGCATCCTGGCCCCCGCCATCGTCAACAGCCAGGGCGGCGGCGGCACGCTGGGCAGCTACCGGCTGATGGCCGCGGTCATCGCGGCCGTGCTGTTCGCCTCGATGCTCGGCTCGTTCTTCGGCACGGCCCGCGCCCCCATGACCGGCGCCCCCGAACCGGACAGCGGGCGCCTGCGCGACCAGATCGCGGCGGCCAGGACCAACCCGGCGTTCGTCTGGCTGCTGGCGCTGAGCTGCGCCCAGATGATGGCCGTCAGCATGATGCTGGCCGCGGCGCCGTACTTCGCCGCCTACACCCTCGGCGACCCGAAGGCGACGAGCACGCTCTTCGCGGCCATCGTGGGGCCGATGCTGCTGACGATGCCCCTCTGGGTGCGGCTCGCCAGACGCTTCGACAAGCGCGGCGCGATGATCCTGGCCGGGCTCCTGTTCGGCGCGGGCACGATGGGAGCGCTGGCCACGCCCGTGTTCGGCGCGTGGTACGCCCACCTCATGCTGTTCGTGGTGGGCCTGGGCTTCGCGGGCGTCCAGCTGCTGCAGTTCTCGATGCTGGCGGACGTGATCGCGGTGGACGCCGTGGCGACGGGCAAGCGGCGGGCCGGGGTGTTCACCGGGCTGTGGACGGCGATCGAGAGCGGGGTCAGCTCGTTCGGCGCGCTGCTCTTCGGCGGCCTGCTGTCGCTGGGCGGCTTCGTGGAGTCGGAGGCCAGCAGGCCGGTCCAGCAGCCGGACAGCGCCGTGACCGCGGTCCTCGTCGGGCAGACCGCGGCCCCGGCGCTGATCATCCTGCTGGCGGTGCTGATGACGCTGAAGTACCGGCTCACACCAGCCGACGTGCCACCACCAGCCGCGTCCGCGTGAACGATCCCGCCACCACGGCGGCCACCAGCGGCAGCCCCAGCACGCCCACGGCGACGAAGAGCCACGGCACGGCGATCGTGGTGGGGCCCGGATCCAGGAGGGACTGGCCGGGAGCACCGATGCGCGTCATGGGCCAGTTCAGGGCGATCCCGGTCACCACGCCCGACCGCGGCCAGCACGGCCAGCGCCTCTGTCCTGGCCTGCCCGGCCCGGACGCCGTCGAGCTCACGGGGCAGCATGACGTTCTCGGCGGCCGTCAGCGCGGGGATCAGGTTGAGGTCCTGGAAGACGTAACCGACCTCGCATCACCGCGACCAGCTCGCCCCGCGAGACGTCGAGGTCGACGCCTTTCAGCGCGTGCACGTCGCCGGGGGCGACGAGGCCGTCGCGCTCCATCCGGGAAAGCGTCGTGTAGACCTGGCCGATGTTGAGCGGCCGGGCAACTGATTTCGCCTGAAGCCCCGGCAGATTCGGGGTTTCTGGACAGAGAACGCTGGAAAGGCCGATACTCGGGGCATGAGCTCGACGCACCCGCCGTTCCGCGCGTCAGATGGCGAACGTGATCGCGCGATCGACGAGCTCCGCGACCGCGCCGTCGAGGGCAGGCTCTCCCACGACACGTTCGTCGGCCGCGTGGACCAGGCACTCCGCGCCCGCAACCGCGACGAGCTGGACCGCCTGGTCGCCGACCTGCCGCGGCGCAGGACGTTCCGCGAGCGGCTGACCGGCCTCGTGTCGTCCGCCTCCGACCTCACCACCGCCCTGCGCGCCGCCTGGCGCCGGCCGCGCCTGCCGCGCCTGGCCCTGCCCGACGAC
>NZ_QNFZ01000793.1 GCF_003313395.1 Nonomuraea lactucae
CGCTGCGCTGGCGCGGCGCGCTGCGCGGCGTCGTCTCCGCCGTCCGGCGGCGGATGCGCCACCGCCCGGCCGTGCACGACACCACGACATGGCGGGCCGAGATCGTCTTCTGGAGCCGCGGCGCCCGGGCGACCGGCCTGCTGCGCGGCTCGTCGATAGGCAGGCCCGAGCGGCCGTCCGGGCTTGAGCTGCGTCCCGGCTGGTGGGCCCGCCCGGTGTGGACCTCCGACCGCGCCCTGCAGGTCGTGCTCCAGCCCAACCGCGCCGAGCTGACCTCCGTCTCCGTCGACGACGACCGCCTCGAGCTGAAGATCTTCCTGTCGGGCCGCAGCGTGACCAAGGGCCACGCCCGGCTGGGCGGCCATCGCATGGCCGCCGACTTCACGCCCGTGGCAGGGGGCACGGAGGTCGTGGTCGGCCTCGCCGTACCAGCCTTGCTGCAGGAGAAGGACGGGCGGCGGCTCTGGGTGGAGCCCAAGGGCGACCCGGCGGCGTCCGTCATGCTGGGAAACCTGGTCGAGACCCGGGCCGTCTCCGAAGACCGCGAGATCACCGTGCTCGGCGACCGCCGCGACCGCGTCATCGTCTCCGCCCACCGCATCCGGCCGGTGATCACCTCGGCGCTGTGGGAGCGCTCCTCCCTGGTGCTTCGCGGGCGCTATCCCGACGCGGCCGGCCCGCGCGTGATCACGCTGCGCCACCGGTCGGGGCTGTGCTACGGCATCCCGATGGACCGTGACGGCGACGACTTCACCGTGCGGATCACACCTTCGGCCATGGACCGCTTCGGCGAGAGCGTGCCGCTGTCCTCCGGCACCTGGAACCTGTCGATCCGCCACCCGTCCGGCGAGATCGTCCCGCTGCGCGTGGACCACGCCGCGCTGCCCGGCCTCGACGAGGACCCGCGTGCGTTCGACGGACGCGCCTACCGCATGGTGTCCACCCGCTTCGACGTGCCCGTGATCACCGTCGAGGAGGAGCGGCCCGCCGACGAGAAGGGCGTGGCCGGCACCCACGTGCTGCGGCGCGTCTTCTACCCCGCGCAGCGCACCGAGCCGCTCAACGACGCCACCGTCTACGTCGTCAACGACGGCCGCCTCTACGCCGACAGCGTCCGCGCCATCCACGAGGAGCGGCTGCGGCGCGGCGACGACCGCGAGCATATCTGGATCGTCAAGGACGGCGCGTTCGTGCCGCCGGACGGCGCCACAGTGGTCCGCGCGGGCAGCCGCGAGCACCACGCCGCGCTGGCCAGATCACGCTACATCGTGACCAACGCCTTCCTGCCCGTCTGGTTCCGCTCCCGCGAGGACCAGGTGGTCCTGCAGACCTGGCACGGCACCCCGGCCAAGCACATCGGCAACGACCAGGCCCACATGGCCCGCGACCCCCGGCCGCCGATCTGGCACCGGCAGGCGGCCGAGGTGCGCGGCTGGGACGTCCTGCTCTCGCAGTCGCCATGGGCCACGCCGGTGCTGCGCCGGGCGTTCGGCTACCAGGGCGAGGTCCTCGAGAGCGGGCTGCCGCGCAACGACGTCCTCACCTCGCCCGACCGCGACGGGCTCGCGGCGGCGGTGCGCGAGCGGCTCGGGCTCGCCGAGGGCAAGCGGGTGGTGCTGTACGCGCCGACGTGGCGCGACTACGACCGCAAGAACGCGATGGTCAAGCTCGACCTGGCCAAGGCGCGGGAGGAGCTCGGGGCGGACCACGAGCTGCTGGTACGTGCGCACCCGATGCAGGCGATGCCCGCCGTCCCGGAAATCGCCCACGACGTCACCACATACCCCGACATGGCCGAGCTCCTGCTGGTGGCCGACGTGCTGGTGACCGACTACTCGTCCGTCATGTTCGACTTCGCGGCCACCGGCCGGCCGATGGTCTTCTACGCGTACGACCTGGCGAAATACTCCGCGAAGCGCGGCCTGTACGTGGACCTGCCGGAGATCGCGCCGGGGCCGGTGCTGTCGACGTCCGCCGAGGTGATCGAGGCGCTGCGCTCCATCGACGAGATCGCCCCCGCCCACGCCGACCGCTACGACGCCTTCCGCGCCACCTTCGCCCCCCGCGACGACGGCAAGGCCACGGCCCGAGTCGTCGACCACGTCTTCTCGTAGTCAGAACTCCAGCTCGGTCCAGTCGACGACGACGGGGATGGGGTTGGCGACCAGAGGGGTCTCGCCGAGCTCGTCCTTCATGAAGGTGCCCGTGTGCTTGTACAGCATCGTGGCGCTGTCCAGCCGGTAGCGCTCGATGATGGACACGCCCGTGCGGTCGAGCCGGACGATCCAGTAGTGCGGGATTCCGGCCTTGGCGTATTCGCCGAGTTTGTCAGTTGTGTCCTGGGTTTCGGAGCCGTGGGAAACGATCTCCACGACCAGCAACGCGTGTTCGGCCCGGAGTCGTTCGCCGTGGGCGTCCTCCAGGCACCTGTAGAGCGCCACGTCGGGCCGCCGGTTGAGCAGCGGGACGTCTCTCAGGCGCAGGTCCACGTCGCTGTTCACGGTGATGCGTTCGTGACCCTCGCGCATCGCGGCGCGGGCGTGGCGTTCCAGCAGGTTGGCCAGCCGCCTGCCGGCCGTCTGGTGGTCCGGCGTGGGCGCGGCGCGATACACCACGTAGCCGTCGACGATCTCGATGGCTTTCGCGATCTCCTCCGGGAGGACCTCGTACTCCTCCGCCGTGACGAGTGATGGTCGGATGGTAGTGAAAGGGTCAAATAGCCAGTATCGGGCATGAATCGCTCCGGCGTGGGATAGGGAAACGGAGAGGGTCCTCAGCCCGGAGGAGAGATCATGACCACCGCCCAGACCCGCTCGGCCGCCGGGTCGGCCTCCCGCTCCGGCAAGGAGCTGACCCTGGACCTGCCGATGCTGACCATCCAGGTCCGCCCTCCGGATGTCCGGCTGCCGCGCCTCACCATGCCGCACCCGTCCATGCCGCGTCTGAACGTGTCGCGCCTGTCCATGCCGCGTCTGAATGTGTCGCGGCCGACCGTGCCGAGGGTCAGCAAGCAGGAGATGGGGCACGTCGTCGACGTCGCCCGGTCGGTGCTGCCGCCCCCCGAGCGGATCGCGTACTACGGAGCGCTGGGCGCGCTGGCGGTGATCGGCGCGATCGAGTGGCCTGTCGCGGCCGCCATCGGCGCGGGGACGATGATCGCGCAGCGGGCGCGGGCGAGGGAGGCCGGGGAGTTCCGGGTCGATGGGCCAGGCAAGCGTTCCACCACGTCGCAGGGCCGTGGCGCGGCCACCGGGGGCCGGGGTCGGGCCTCCGCCACGAAGCGCGGCGGCGGACGAGCGAAGGCGTCGACCGCGGGCGCGAAGGCGGCGTCGGGCGCGAAGGCGGCGTCGGGGAGCGCGAAGACGCCGTCGTCCGCGAGCGCGAAGACGTCGTCGGCGAGCGCGAAGACGTCGTCCGCGAGGAAGACGCCGTCCTCGGGTGCGAAGACCGCCTCCGGGGGTGGGAAGACCGCCTCTCCTGGTGCCTCCAAGGAGGCGAAGGGCGCTGCTCCTAAGAGCGGCACGTAGACGGCCCCGGCCGGCCCGCGCCACAGGCGTCGAACCCCCCGAATCCGACACAGCTTCACCTGGCACCGCGTATTCGAGGGGAGGAACACATGCTGTTGTCCGGCGTACTCTCCGCCGCCGGCACGCTGCTGAACATGCTCCCCGAACCGGTGCGCGGGATGCTCCCGCGCCCGCGGCTCGTGCGGGCGTGCCCGGGAGGCGTGCGCATCGAGGTGCGGTACGTCGGTGGGCCGGGCACCGAGCGGGCGGCGCGCGCGCTCGAAGAGCGGCTGCGGGCCGCCGGGGTGGAGCGGGCCGAGGTGAACGGCGCGCTCGGCTTCGTGTTCGTCGGATGCGACACGGCCGAGACGGACGACGGCGGTGAGGCCGACCTGGCCAAGCTCGTGGCGATCGTGGAGGAGTTCGACGAGGGGCTGGGCGAAGGGCTCGGTGAAGGGCTGGGCGAGCGGGAACGCCCTGACGACAGCGCCGAGGAAGAGGAGCAGGGCGACGGGGAGGGGTGGGACGCCGGGCGTGTGTTCGACGGCGTCGAGCAGCAGGCGCGCGCCGCCGTGAGCCTGGGCCTGCACCTCGTCGGCGCCGGCGTGGCGCTGGCCGGTCACGTCGTGCGCGTTCCGAAACTCCCGCCCACCGTCCCCGCCTTCGTGGGGCTGGCCGAGCACACCCCGCGCGTACGCCGGGAGCTGGAGGACCGCATCGGCCGCCCCGCGGTCGATGCGGTGCTGGCCTCCACCCGGATCGTCACCCACATGCTCGCCGTGCGCCCCGTATCGCTGCTCATCGACTCCGTAGCCGCGGCCGGCCGGTACGTCGACTCCACCGCCGGCCGCCGGGCCTGGGAGCTGCGGGAGCAGGAGTTCGCCGCGGTGGACGGGGCGTACCGGCACACCCGGATGGCGGAGGCGCCGCGCCCGGCGAGGCTGCCGGACGGCCCCGTCGAGCGGTACGCCGGCGCGATGAGCCCGGCCGCCCTCGTCGCGCACGGCGTGGCCACGGCGCTCACCCGCGATCACCAGCGGGGACTCTCGGTGCTGGTCACGGGGACGCCCAGGGCGGCCCGGCTGGGCAGGGACGCGTTCACCAGCGCCGTCGTACGCGCCCTCGCGGGGCGGGACACGATCGTGCTGGACCGGCACGCGTTGCAGCGGATGGACCGCGTCGACACGGTGGTTCTCGACGCCGGGGTGCTGACCACGGGCCGGTGGACGGTCCACGGCGTCGTGCCGCTGGATCCCGGCGTCGAGCCGGACGAGCTGCACACCCGCCTGTACTCGCTCCTCGACCTCAGGAATCCCTCGGCACGCCGCGAGCGCGACGGCTGGACCGCCGGACCGCTCACGGCGGAAGCAGGCGGCGAGGCGGAGGGGCTTCGGCAGGTCGCCGAGTGGCGGGAGCAAGGGGTGCGGCCCGTCGTGGTGGCGCGGCACGGGGCCACGGTCGCGGTGGTCGGCCTGGCGCCCGAGCTGCACCCCCTCGCCGAGGCGGTGGCGGCGGCCTCGAAGGGCTCGTGCGCGGTGGTGCTGGCC
>NZ_QNFZ01000797.1 GCF_003313395.1 Nonomuraea lactucae
CTGGCCGCCCCGGCGCCCGGCATCGAGGCGCCGGGCGGTGCTCGGCCGCACGCGCGCGCGGCTGCCGGCCGAGTTGGACCAGCCCGCCTCGACCCGCGACCTCGCCCAGCGCACCCGCCTTTCCGAGCCGGGCGTCAGTCAGCACCTCACCGCGCTGCGCGCCGCCGGCCTGTGCACGCCACACCGCACCGGCCGGTTCGTCCTGTACGCGCGCACGGAGGTGGCGGAGGCGCTGGTGAGGCCTCACACTGAGACGCTGGTGAGGCCTCACGCCGAAACGCTGGCAAAGCCCCGCGCCGAAACGCTGGCAAAGCCCCGCGCCGAAACGCTGGCAAAGCCCCGCGCCGAGGCGCTGGTGGAAGGCCGCGCCGAGGCTCCGGTGACGCCTCACGCCGAGGCGCCGGCGCGGGGTCACTTCGAGGAGACCCCCACTCCCAGGTCGAACTCCCGGTAGACCCGTGCCCAGAACCCGTCGCGCAGCCACACCCGCGCCTCCGGGAACGGCCGCAGCGAGTGCCCCAGCTCCTTCTCGGCCTCGATCAGCAGTTCGGTGTCGATGACGGTCGGCAGGATCGGCCCGGGGAGCAGGTCGCGGATGTTGTCGCGGCCGCGGGTGAGGATCCACTTCTGCGCCACGTGCTCTCCGACGTCCTCCACGCGGGGCCGGCTCGGCCCGAGCTTGGCCACCTGACCTGGCTTGACGTGCGGCTTGGTGGGCGTCCGCCCGGCGAACACCTGCGCGGGCGACGGAGCGGCAGCGGGCGGGGGGACCGCCACGGGCTGCGGGGCACGGCTGAAAAAGGGCCTCAGGAAATCAGCGGAGATCACTTCAACGGTGTCGGACTCCCACACGAGCCGTTCGGCCTGGTTGGTGCCATAGGGGGGCTCGACGCCCCAGAGGTGGATGCGCACGCCGTACGCCTGGGCGGCCTCCACGGCGGGCACCATGTCCTCATCGCCCGCCAGCAGGACCGTGTCGGTCACCGCGTGGTGCCTGGCCAGGGCCTCCAGGTCGCTCCTGATCTGCGCGTCCACCCCTTTCTGCTGGCCACGCGCGTTGAGGTTGCCAAGCCGTACCTTGACCCAGGGAAGCTGGGCGATGACCCGCTGATCAACGGTGGGCACGCGGTCACGGGCGGCGTCATACCAGTAGATCCGCAGAAGTTCGCCGGAAATGCGTTCCGTTGCATGTTTCTGTAGGCTCTGGATCAGCTCATCGGCGGCCACCCTGTATTCCTTGCGTTCCTTCGCCCCCAGCAGGACTTCTCCTGCGGCGGCGTACAGATAACCGACATCCACCAGGACGGCGTACTTCGCTGCCACAGGATGCGGCATGAGGTCTGGGATGCCCATGATGTCCTCCGGGCCGCGGCGTTAGTTGATCGGCCGACTATATACTCCTACTTTTCTAGATAGTCCCAACTCCTCGGGAACTTGACACCCGTTTCACGGGATCCATCTAGGGTAGGGCGCTCGTCCGCCAAGCCGCCTTCCCCGAGGACAGTGGCTTACGCATCTGTCTCGCGGGGTTTCGCCAAGTTTGAGTTCGCGGGGCCGCGGGGGGAGGCTCGGGGGCCGGCCCGCGGGCGGCGAGGACGGCCACGAGGGCGGCGATCTCTTCCGGAGTCGCGTCTCCGCGAATGATGCGCAGGTGTCCGCTCATAGTGGGATGTTCCCATGCTTCTTGGGCGGCAGCGAGGCTCGCTTGTTCCGTAGCGCGCGCAGCGCCTTGACGATCTGCGAACGGGTCTCGGACGGCCTGATAACCGCGTCCACGTAACCGCGCTCGGCGGCGATGTACGGGTTGGCCAGCGTGTCCTCGTACTCGGTCACCAGCCTGGCGCGCTCGGTGTCGGTGTCCTCGGCGGCGGCCAGTTCGCGCCGGTAGAGGATGTTGACGGCGCCCTGCGCGCCCATCACCGCGATCTGGGCGGTCGGCCAGGCGAGGTTGATGTCGGCGCCGAGGTGCTTGGAGCCCATGACGTCGTACGCCCCGCCGTACGCCTTGCGGGTGATGACCGTGATCAGCGGTACGGTCGCCTCGGCGTAGGCGTAGAGCAGCTTGGCGCCGCGGCGGATGATTCCGTTCCATTCCTGATCGGTTCCGGGAAGGAAACCCGGCACATCAACAAATGTCAGGATCGGGATATTGAAAGCATCGCATGTCCGAATGAATCGGGCTGCCTTCTCGGATGCGTCGATATCCAGACATCCGGCGAAATGCATGGGCTGGTTGGCCACCACCCCCACCGACTGCCCGTCCACCCGGCCGTAGCCCACCACGAGGTTCGGCGCGAACAGCGCCTGAACCTCCAGGAACTCCCCGTCGTCCAGCACGTGCTCGATGACCCGGTGCATGTCGTAGGGCTGGTTGGCCGAGTCGGGGATCAGCGCGTCGAGCTCGGCATCGGGCTCCAGGTCAGTGGCCGGGTCGAAGACCGGGGCCTCGTCCAGGTTGTTGGACGGCAGGAAGGACAGCAGCGCCTTGACGTACTCCAGAGCGTCGTCCTCGTCGGAGGCCTGGTAATGGGCCACACCCGACTTCGTGTTGTGCGTGTGCGCTCCGCCGAGCTCCTCGAACGTGACCTCCTCGCCCGTCACCGTTTTGATCACGTCGGGCCCGGTGATGAACATCTGCGAGGACTGGTCCACCATGACGATGAAATCGGTCAGCGCCGGAGAATAGACGTGTCCGCCCGCCGCGGCGCCCATGATGAGCGAGATCTGCGGGATCACGCCCGAGGCGTGCACATTGCGCTTGAAGATCTCCGCGTAGAGCCCGAGCGCGACGACGCCCTCCTGGATGCGCGCGCCGCCGCCCTCGTTGATGCCGATGATCGGGCAGCCGGTCTTCAGCGCCATGTCCAGCACCTTGACGATCTTCTCGCCGTACACCTCGCCCAGCGAGCCGCCGAAGACGGTCACGTCCTGCGAGAAGACGCACACCTGGCGCCCGTCCACGGTGCCGTAGCCGGTGATCACGCCGTCGCCGTACGGCCGCCGCCGCTCCAGCCCGAACATCGACGAGCGGTGCCGGGCGAACTCGTCGAACTCCACGAACGAGTCGTCGTCCAGCAGCGCGAGCACCCGTTCACGGGCCGTCATCCTGCCCTTGGCGTGCTGCTTCTCCACGGCTGCCGTGGACACCCCGTGCACGGCCTCGTCCAGCCGTCGCTCGAGGTCGGCGATCTTGCCGGCGGTGGTGTGGATGTCCGGCGCATCCGGCGTGGGCTCCGCAGTCATGCGCGCAAGGGTAATCGCTCCACCTGCGGCGGTTCCATGAAGGGCGGGGTGTACCGGCCCGCTGACCAGTGGTCTAGTCCATTTGGTGAGACCCGCCTACGGGCATTCCCGGCGACTCGGTACCCTTCGGAACATGATTGACCAGGGCATCGAGCGTCGTAGCGCCGCCGTCACCGAGATGCCGGAGGAGCTCCGCCACGATGTGCGGCTGCTCGGCAAGCTGCTCGGGCAGGTCATCGCCGAGCATGGCGGCGAGGACCTGCTGGCCGACGTCGAACGGCTGCGCAAAGCCGTCATCGCCGCGCGCAGGGGCGGGGTCTCCGCCGACGAGATCACCGCCATGGTGGCCGAGTGGGAGATCGACCGGGCGGTGCAGATCGCCCGCGCCTTCACCTGCTACTTCCACCTGGCCAACCTGGCGGAGGAGCACTACCGCATCCGCACGCTGCGCGAACGCGACACCGAGGGCGGCGTCCAGCGCGAGTCGCTGGCGCACGCCGTGAACGAGCTGGGGGCCGAGCGGGTCGCCGAGCTGGTGGAGAGCCTGGAGCTGCACCCCGTGCTCACCGCGCACCCGACCGAGGCGCGCAGGCGCGCGGTCGTCACCGCGATCCAGCGGATCAGCGGGCAGCTCACCGAGTACAACACACCTGGCCGCGGCGCCTCCGAGCGCGCCGAGAGCGGGCGGCGGCTCCTGGAGGAGATCGACCTGCTGTGGCGCACCGCCCACCTGCGCCCGAGCAAGCTCGACCCGCTCGACGAGGTGCGCACCGCGATGGCCGCCTTCGACGAGACGCTGTTCCGGGTGGTGCCGCAGGTCTACCGCTCGCTCGACGCGGCCCTCGGCGAGGGCACCGGCACCCGCCCGCCGCTGGCCAGGCCGTTCATCCGCTACGGGAGCTGGATCGGCGGCGACCGTGACGGCAACCCCAACGTCACCGCCAAGGTCACGCGCGAGGCCGTCCAGATCCATGCCGAGCACGTGCTGATCGCGCTGGAGGCCGCCACCACGCGCATCGGCCGCACGCTGACCGCCACCGCCCAGTTCGCGCCGCCGTCGCCCGAGCTGAAGGGGGCCATCGCCGCGGCCGAGGACGCCCACCCGGAGCTGATCTCCGAGCTGGCCACGCGCTCGCCGCGCGAGCCGCACCGGCAGTGGCTGCTGTTCGTCGCCTCCAGGATCGCGGCCACCCACCGCCGCGACCTCGACCTGGCCTACCTCTCGCCCGGCGACCTGCTCGCCGACCTGCGCCTGGCCCAGGACTCCCTGGCCCGCCACGCCGTACGGCAGGCGTACGGCGAGCTGCAGCACCTCATCTGGCAGGTGGAGACGTTCGGCTTCCACCTGGCCGAGCTGGAGGTGCGCCAGCACTCCCAGGTGCACGCGGCGGCGCTGGAGGAGATCAGGGCGGGCGGCCCCCTCTCCGAACGCACCGAGGAGGTGCTGTCCACGATCCGGGTGATCGGCTGGATCCAGGAGAGGTTCGGCGTGCGGGCCTGCTCCCGCTATGTGGTCTCCTTCACCCGCGACGCCGCCGACATCGCCGCCGTCTACGAGCTGGCCGAGCACGCGCTGGGCTCGCGGGCCCCGGTGCTCGACGTGGTGCCCCTGTTCGAGTCGGGCCAGGACCTGGCCAACTCCCCGCGGGTGCTGTCCGGGATGCTGGAGATCCCGCGGATGCGGGAGCGGCTCGCGGCCACCGGCCGGCGCATGGAGATCATGCTCGGCTACTCCGACTCGGCGAAGGAGCTCGGCCCGGCCGCCGCGACGCTCCGCCTCTACGAGGCGCAGGAGCAGCTCACGGCCTGGGCGGCCGAGCACGACGTGCGGCTGCGCATGTTCCACGGCCGCGGCGGCGCGCTCGGCCGCGGCGGCGGCCC
>NZ_QNFZ01000796.1 GCF_003313395.1 Nonomuraea lactucae
AGCGCCGGCACCCGCTCCGTCAGCCGCAGCAACGCCAGCGCCGCCGGGCCGCCCCCGCGCGGCGCGGGGGCCAGCGGCTTCCAGTGGAGCACGGACCGCAGAGCGGTCCGCACGCTCGTCCTCACAGTCGTCATCACGCCGGCGCTCGTCGTCATGCCGCTGCTCACAGGGGTCCGAAGAGCCAGTTGCCCGCCGCGTTCGGGTCGTCGCCCGTGTAGTACTGCCGCGCGGCCTCCACCAGCTCGTCGACGGTCAGCGCGCCCCTGCCCGTGCGGTCGATCCGGTCGAACGCCACGTCCACGTCGTCGTAGGCGGTGCCGAACGCGCTCAGCATCGTTCGAAACTCCCGCACCCCGATCAGGTCGTCCGCATCGCCGTCGCAGATCTCCGCCACCGCGACCGTGGCCGAGCGGAACACCGGCTCGTACCCGTCACCGGTCACGAACGCCGCCGTCATGCCCGTACGGAACTCCTCCCGCGACATCCGGCAGTCGCTGTCCCTGCCCAGCGCGTCCGACAGAGCCGACCATATCTGGCCGAAACCATCGACGAGGACGCTGCCCGGAACCGAGGTCGGCGACTCGCCGAACCCCACCAGGATGCGAGCCCCGAGCCCCAGCAGGTCCTCGCGGCCGACGACGCCCCGCCCCGCCGCGTCGACGTGGTCGAACGCCCGATCAAGCTTGTGATTGAGCAGGTCGATAGCCACCCGTGCCTCCCCCGAGACTGACTGACTGCGAAGATCACAGTAAGTCTGCTTGCAGAGTTTGTCAGCGAGGCTCGCACCGGCACCCCCCGTAACGTGCGCGAAACACGGACACGGCATTCTGGTAGGGAGAGCTGAATCGTCTTCGCGAGGGGATGCCTTGGACCGCCAGCAGGAGTTCGTGCTCCGCACGCTCGAGGAACGCGACATCCGGTTCATCCGGCTCTGGTTCACCGACGTGCTCGGCTTCCTCAAGTCGGTCGCCATCGCACCGGCCGAGCTCGAAGGCGCCTTCGCCGAGGGCATCGGATTCGACGGCTCGGCCATCGAGGGCTTCGCCCGCGTCTACGAGTCCGACATGCTGGCCAAGCCCGACCCGGCCACCTTCCAGATCCTGCCGTGGCGCAGCGAGGCGCCCGGGGCGGGGCGCATCTTCTGCGACATCCTCATGCCCGACGGCTCGCCCTCGCACGCCGATCCGCGCTGGGTGCTCAAGCGCATGCTCGCCAAGTGCGCCGACATGGGGTTCACCTTCTACACCCACCCGGAGATCGAGTTCTTCCTGCTCAAGAGCCGTCCCGAGCCGGGCCAGCGGCCGGAGCCGATCGACTCCGGCGGCTACTTCGACCACACCCCGCACAGCGCCGGCCACGACTTCCGCCGCCAGGCGATCATGATGCTGGAGTCGATGGGCATCTCGGTGGAGTTCAGCCACCACGAGGGCGCCCCCGGCCAGCAGGAGATCGACCTGCGCTACGCCGACGCGCTCACCACGGCCGACAACATCATGACGTTCCGCCTGGTCATGAAGGAGGTGGCGCTGGAGCAGGGCATCTGGGCCTCGTTCATGCCCAAGCCGTTCACCGAGCACCCCGGCTCCGGTATGCACACCCACATGTCGCTGTTTGAGGGCGACCGAAACGCCTTCTACGAGGCGGGCGCCGAATACCAGCTCTCCAAGATCGGCCGGTCGTTCATCGCGGGCCTCCTCAGGCACGCCGCCGAGATCACCGCGATCACCAACCAGTGGGTCAACTCCTACAAGCGCCTGTGGGGCGGCGCCGAGGCCATCGCCGGCCAGGGCGGCGAGGCCCCCTCCTACATCTGCTGGGGCCACAACAACCGCTCGGCGCTGGTCCGCGTGCCCATGTACAAGCCGCACAAGGGCGGCTCGACGCGCATCGAGTTCCGCTCGCTCGACACGGCCTGCAACCCCTACCTGGCGTTCGCGCTCATCCTCGCCGCCGGGCTCAAGGGCATCGAGCAGGGCTACGAGCTCCCGGCCGCCGCCGAGGACAACGTCTGGACCCTGACGAGCGCCGAACGGCGCGCCCTGGGCATCCGCCCCCTGCCCCAGTCCCTCGACGAGGCCATCGCGGTGATGGAGCAGAGCGAGCTGGTGGCCGAGACGCTCGGGGAGCACGTCTTCGACTTCTTCCTGCGCAACAAGCGGACCGAGTGGCGCGAATACCGTCGCCAGGTGACCGAGTTCGAGCTCGGCCGCTACCTCCCTGTGCTGTAGGCGGCCGAGCGGTCTTCTTGGGTCGTGCATGGTGCCGCGTTGTACGCGCGCGCCTGCTCTTATGCCCGTGTAGGGCGACCACCGTCGTCCCGTTGGCACCTTGTCGCATGAATAGGTCGGTCAACCGATGACGCCCAGGCGGACATTGGCGATCGTTGTTCCTGACCGCGTCCAGCTCGCCGGTGAAACCACCGATGTCGAGGAGCTGGGGATCGAACGCGACAACACCGTGGGAGAAACGATGATGCCGTCCAACCCTGAAGCTGATCACGTCGTGGTCATCGGAGCCAGCATGGCCGGCCTGCTCGCGGCCCGGGTGCTGGCCGACCAGTACGGCCGCGTGACCGTGATCGAGCGGGACGAATTACGCGCCGGCGAACTCCATCGCCGTGGGGTTCCCCAGAGCCGCCACGCGCATGGATTGCTGGCCCGCGGCCGGGAGATCATGGAGGAGCTGTTCCCCGGGCTGACGGCTGGGCTGATCAGCAAGGGAGTGCTTTCGGCAGACGTACAGGCGCAGGCCCGCTGGTACAACGAGGGACTGCTCCTGCGGCAGGCTCCGAGCGACCTGCAAGGCCTGCTCGTCAGCCGGCCGCTGCTGGAGGCGTCCATCCGTGACCGCCTGCGAGCCCTGGACAACGTGCGGATCGTCGACCGCTGCGAGGCCGTGGGTCTCCTGACCGATCAGACCGGCGGGCCGGTGACGGGCGTACGCGTCATGTCACGGATCCCCGGAGCCGAGCCGAACGTCACGGCCGGAGTCATACCGGCCGGGCTGGTTGTGGACGCGTCCGGCCGGGGCGGCCGGGCCGCGGTCTGGCTGGAGGAGCTCGGCTATCCCGCGCCGGAGGAGGAGCGGGTCCGGATCGACCTCCGGTACACGACCCACCACTACCGGCGCACGCCCGACCAGCTCAACGGCGACCTCGGGGCCATCATCGGCGTCACCGACGACATCCGGCGCAACGGCGTCATGCTGGCTCAGGAAGGCGACCGCTGGATCGTCACTCTCGGCGGCTACCTGGGGGAGGAGCCACCGCGGGACCACGCGGGATTCACGGCTTTCGCAGCGGGACTCGCCGCCCCGGACATCCACGATGTGATCCGCACCCTCGAACCGGTCGAAGAGCCCGTGTCCACTCGCTTCCCGGCCACCAAGCGCCGGCACTACGCGCGGCTGTCGAGGTTCCCCGAGGGGTATCTCGTGCTGGGCGACGCCATCTCCAGCTTCAATCCGGTGTTCGGGCAGGGCATGACCGTCGCGTCCTTGGAGGCGCTCGAACTGCGCGACAGCCTCTTGGAGGGCCCGGCCAAGCTCGCCGTCCGGTTCTTCGAGCGGACCACCGGTCTCCTCGATGCCGTGTGGGCCACGGTGGTCGGGTCGGACCTGCGCTACCCCGAGGTCGAAGGGCCCCGCAGTGAGCAGACGCGGCACGGCCACGCGTTCATGGGCCGCCTGCATCACGCCGCCCACCGCGACCCGGAGGTCGGGCGGGCCCTCCTGCGAGTGATCAACTTCCTGGACGGAGCCGACGCCCTTCAGGACCCGGCGTTCGTCGACCGGGTCCTGAGGTCGAGCGAGTCCTGAGGTCGACCAGGTCCTGAGGTCGACCGGGTTCTGACGTCGGCCGGGGCGTGACGTACACCACCCGCCACGCACCGTCCGCCCCGCCCCGCCCCGCCCGAGGTCAGAAGTACCTGGGCGTCAGGTCCGTGGCCGGCCAGGACGAGACCCGGACCTCGTTCATCTCGTCGTCGATCCCGTCGAAGTCGGGTGACCCCTGCTCCTCGCGCCGGTTGAACAGCAGCGCGTAGCTGAACCCGTTCTGCAGCCGCGCCAGGTAGGTGAACGTGCCCGGCATGGACCCGTTGTGCCACGTGTTGAGGTGGCCGGGCACCTGCCGGACCCACCACCCTCCGCCGTACCACGAGCCGTACTCGTTGACGCCCGTCTCGGGCTTGGCGAGCAGCTTGGCGATGGACGCGGAGCTCAGCACCAGCCCCGGCCGGTCGAAGGCCAGGGTCCAGCGGACCAGGTCGACCGCGGAGGCCAGCCAGCCGCCGTTGGCGTCCTGGTTGGGCATGTTGAACCCGCCGTACGGGTAGGGCACCACGGTGCCCGAGGTGTCCACCACGGACTTGTTCGTGTACTGCGACTGGTAGATCACCTCACCGGGCGCGGCCTGGGCGCGGAGGCTCCTGCCGAGCCGCATCCGGGTGATGCGGAGCGGGGCGAGCAGCTTGGTCTTGACGTACGACTCGTACGACATGCCCGACACCTTGGCGATGATCCGGCCGAGCAGCATGTAGCCGTAGTTGCTGTAGACCATCTTCGACCCGGGGGCGAAGTCCAGCGGCCTGCCGGTGGCGTACTTCGTGATGTGCGCGTGGGTGATCGGCAGCGGCACGTCGAGAGCGGCCGAGATCGTGTGGTCGAGCCAGAGCTGGTCCTTGGAGACGTCCCGGTCCCAGCCGCCCAGGTGCTGCATGAGCCGGAGCACGGTGACCTGGTGCATGCGGGTGTCGGCCGGGGTGAGGCCCAGGAGCTGGGTGACCTTGGCCGACAAGCTGAGCTTGCCGTCCTGGACCAGGCGCATGATCGCCGCCGAGGTGATGTTCTTGCTCAGGCTCGCGATGCGGAACAGCGACGTGGGCGTCACCGTGGGGACGGCCTGGGAGCCGTCGGTGTAGCGGTAGCCGCGGGCCAGCACGATCTTGCCGTTCTTCATGACGGCGAGCTGGGCGCACGAGATGGCGCGCTGCTTCACGAAGGTCTTCACGACGTTGTCGAACCCGGCGAGAGACGCGGGCGCGACGCCTGACGTCTGCAGCGCCGGAGCGGTCGTCCGCAGCGCCGGAGCGGTCGCCGCCGCGGGCCGCGCGAGCGCCGCCGCCGGGAC
>NZ_QNFZ01000798.1 GCF_003313395.1 Nonomuraea lactucae
CGCGCCGCGGGCGGCGAGGTCCCGGCTGATCGCGCCGGTCGCGCCGGGCTCGGCGCCCCAGGCCATGCGCTCGTCGTAGGCGGTCCAGCAGGTGAAGGCGATGTCCCAGCCCGACGCCGCCAGCCGGCGGGCGATCCCCGCGCCGATGCCCACGGTGCGGCCCACGCCCGTGACGAGCGCGAGCGGGCGAGACGCCCCTGGAGGATTGTCGGTGGTCATCAAGAGAGTGGTCATCAGGAGAGTGGTCATCAGGCGGATGGTCATCAGGAGGATCGTCCGGCTTCGGCCCCGCCCGGCACAACCGCTTTTCCGCCGCGGCCGGTGAGATGATCAGTCGAGGAGCCGGTCCTCCCTGTGCGCCTCGTAGAAGCCGGCCTGGCGCGCCATGATGACGCGCATCGGCGTGCCGCGCGGGACACCGTAGACGGTGCCGGGGAAGTCGAGGTCGCGCTGCTTCTCCCACAGCTCCGCGTGCCGGTCGGGCGAGAACAGCTCCGCCGGGTCGCCCGCCGCGATCCAGCCGATGGGGACGACGGTGCCGGGCTCCAATCTGGAGTTGGCGTGCAGCACGCTGTTGATCCGCAGCTCGGAGCACGTGCCCGCGACGGCGCCGGGGAACATCGACACGCCGGTGGCCACGAACACCTCGTCCTCGACGGTCGCGCCGTTGACGTGGGCGTGCGGGCCGATCAGCACCGCGTCGCCCAGCACGGCGGGGTGCCCCGCCCTGCCGCGCACCAGGGCGTTCTCCATCACGACCACGTCGGAGCCCGTACGCACCTCGCCGTCTTCGGCGGTGAGCACGGCGCCGTGCAGGATCCGGGCCCGTTCGCCCAGGACGACGGCACCGCAGAGCACGGCCGACGGGGCGACGTAGGCGGACTCGGGGACCACCGGCCTCCCGCCGCGATGCTCAAGCAACATGCTCCGAGCCTAGACCCGCCGCGCGATCACCGGCCGGTGACACCGCCGCCAGCACCGATGTCGAACGGATCTCCGCGAGCGCCCTGGTGAAGTCGCGGGAGGACAGCCAGAGCTTGAACATGATCGCGGCCTCGAACACCAGCAGGAGCGCCGCCGCGCCGAGGGTCACCGGGACGATCGCGCCGGTGAGCGGACCGACGATGAACACCGCCATCTGGAACTCGATGCCGCTGACCAGATGCGCTCTGACACGGTGGTCGCGCAGCCAGTCGCGGATGCGGATGTACCAGGCGAATCGCGCACGGAAGTTCTGCTGCAGGTCCACGGATTCCGCCGGGCGGGTATCGCCGGGCTCCTCTGGCTCTCCTGTCCGGCGTGGGCGGGCGGAGGCGGGGACGCCGGTGGCCTCCTCGATCGCCTCGTCCAGTCGGCGGCGCATCTGGCGGCGTACCTTCGCCACCTGGAGCGCGTCCACGTACCGGAGCATGTCGAGGAAGACGACCAGGACGCCGAGGACCAGGTACAGCTCCTCGCCGCCTGCCTCGAACCGGCCCCACATGAGCGCCAGCGCGCAGGCCAGCACGCGGATCCGGTCGAAGACGTAGTCCAGCCAGCCGCCCATCACGGTGCCGGTGCCCTTGAGGCGCGCGATCTTCCCGTCGACGCAGTCGAGGACGAAGCTCAGGTGGTACAGGAGGGCGCCGGCGGCCGGCCACCCCCAGCCGGGCATCAGGAAGCAGGCGGCCGAGCCGAGTCCGAGGACGAACGCGGCCCAGGTGATCTGGTTGGGCCTGACGGAGGTGCGGTTCGCCAGCACGACCACCAGGCGGCCGGCGAGCGGGTCCACCAGGAACACCGTCCACCAGGCGTCACGCGCCTTGTAGGTCCGCTCGCGCACCTCTTCCAGCGTGAATCCGGGCATGCCACACAAGGCCATCGTCAAGCTCCGTATCCGGTGGGTGGGATCAGTGAGCGGGTTCTTCGTCGGTCCAGCCGATCTCCTGGAAGGCGGTGAAGGACCCGAGCCGGACGTCCCGGCCGCCGACGGCCTCGCCGGCGCTCGTCGTCTCCTCGGCCAGCGGCAGCCCGCTCGCCGGGTCGATCACCAGCCGCTCGTCGCTCGGCCGGCCCTCCCTGACGACGCGGTAGCTCAGGCCCTGCCCGGTACGGCCGAGCGGGTCGGTGACGCGTCCCTCCGCCTTCATGCCGGGGATCGAGGCCAGGATGCGGTACGCCGAGGCCCGCACCTCGGGCGCGACGGGCAGCCCGGAGATGATCTCCAGGCAGCTCTCTCGCAGCTCGGCCTCCATCTCGCGGCCGACGTACGCGCCGTTCTCGCCGGCGATGCGGGTCACCAGGAAGGCGCGCAGCCTCGTGGGGTCGGCCGGGATCGCGCGCAGCGCCTCCCAGGTGACGAGCCGCTTGGTCAGGATGCCGTCCGCGTCCCGCCATCCGACGCGGTGCGGCCCGTTCCGCGGCTCGCCGGGGGCCGACTCCACCAGCGCCCGAGATGAGACGCGGCCCAGGCCGGTGACGTCGGCCGGGTACCGCCAGTTCGCCGGGGATCCGGCCGCGCGCCACTCCGCCTCGTCCTGGGGCGTCGCGGGGGCGGCGCCGAGGTAGCGGCCGGTCCAGCGGTCCCGCCCGGCGTACTCCTTGGTGAGCCACGTCTCGCGGGTGGACCGGCGCTTGATGACGTACCGGCGGTCGGGAGAGAGGATCAGCTGCCCGGTGACCACGCTGGTGCGCCAGTAGGCGCCGTCGGACGGAGCCCGGGCCATGGCGCTCGCCGCGGCCAGCAGGACCTGCCTGGCGCCCGGCTCGGCGGTGGCCGGCTCAGGGGGAACGGGTGAGAGGCGGAGGGGCGAGCCGGGCGGAAGGGTGACGGCGAGCGCCAGCCCGGCCGCCACCACCACCCCGACCAGGCCGTTGCGGAGGGGCGCCCATCGCCGCGCCGGTGACAGGGGGAGCAGCGCCGCCGGTGACACGGGACCGGCCGGTGACACCGAAAGGGCCGGTGACACAGGCCGCGCCGGTGAGGCGGTCAGCGTCGCCAGGAGCCTGGCCCGGCCGGCGTCGACGGCCTCGGGCGAGGGGGCGGGCATGGAGAGCAGGTCGCGGACCGCCGCCACCTCGCCCGCGTCGCCCGGCCGCCCGTTCAGCTCATCCATCGAACCCCCCGATCATGGGGTTGACGCCGCCCAAGGCCCCGCGGAGCTTCCTGCGCACCCGGTTGAGCCGGGAGCCGACCGTACCGAACGGGATGCCGAGCGTCTGCGCGACCTCCTCGTAGCTCAGGTCGGCGAGCGCGACGAGCAGGAGAACGTCCCGATCGCCGGCGGAAAGGCGTCCGAGAGCCGCCGCGAGCCGCCCCTGTGCGTTCGCGGCGGCCACCCTGGCCGTCACCCTGTCCTCGTGCCCGCCGTCCGCCACCTCGCCCGCCGGCGCCCGCTGGAACGCCTCCAGCCTGCGCGTCTCGCTCCTCCTGTGCTGGGCGAGCAGGTTGGTCGCGATCCCGTACAGCCAGGGCCGCACGGCGCCCCGCGCGGCGTCGAACGTCCGCCGTTTCCGGAACGCCACCAGGAACGTCTCGGCGGCCAGGTCGTCCGCGATCTGCGTGCCGAGCCGCCCGGCGACGTACCGGTGGATCTCGTCGAAGTAGCGGTCGTACAGCGCGGCGAACGTTTCCGGGTGGTGCCACGACTGCTCGATGAGCGCGGCGTCATCGGCTGCCACAGGCACGTCCGGAGGAGCGGCCATGCGCATGGTGTCCCTTCTGTGGGTTACACCTCTATTCCGCCGGAACGCCGATCACTCTTCACACTTTTTCCGGATATGGCCGATAAGACGGCCTCATGCGGCGAACAGCAGGGTGAGGCCGCCGAGCCTGTAGCCGAGCATCAGCACGAACAGCGGGATCTGCCCGGCCACGGCCCGGGCCGGGCGCCGGGTCGACGGCGTTCTGGTCGATCTGGAGGTCGAGGCCCAGCGCGAGGATGACCGCGCGCTGCCCCTCGATGACGAGCAGCGAGAAGTAGTGGGCGACGAGATAGCCGAGCGCGATCGGCACCAGCGAGCGGGCGAAGCGCGGCGCCAGGCCGCGAACCCCGCCGATGCGCCCCGCCAACCCCAGGCAGCCCGCGTACAGCGCGCCCACGGCGCCGATCGCCGCCAGGAGGCCGAACGTGCCGAGCGCCGTGCGGCCGAGCGGGCCCGCCCGGCCACCGCAGGGTGATCACGCGCCCTGCCCGGTCGCCGCTGAACCGGGAGTCCGCCCAGAGCAGCCCGAGCGCCAGGAACGACACCACCAGCGCCGCGAAGGCGCCCGCGTAGGCGTAGAACAGCGGGATCGGCAGATCGCTCCGCTCCCCCACGCCGTGCGCCGCCAGACCGCTCATCCCGGCCCCGGCGCGGCCGTGTTCCCGGTTTCGGTCATCTCACCGCCAGCTGGGTGAGGACCAGCTTGCCGCCGTGCGTCTCCACCTCGAAGACGCCGGTCAGGTCCGCCGCGAACCGCACGGTGACCGGCTCGCCGGGCCGGAGCGGGGCCCTGCGGTCGTAGCCGTGAACGTGCAGCTCGTCGGCCACGTCGCTGGTCACCGTGATGCTGACGGTCTGGCCGCGCCTCACCTCCAGCCAGCCCGGCGGCGGGCTGACCCGGCCGTTCCTGATGCTGATCTCCGCGCGGGCCTCGCCGTCGGACGGGCTGGGCGCCGAGGTGGCCACGGCGTGTCCGGTGCCGGGCTCGCGATGCGTCCGCGAGAACGGCCCGCAGCCCGCGACCAGCCCGCACACCACCAGGCCGCACATGACACCCTGCTTCAGGGCTCGCTTCAGCCGCGCGGGCCTCATGCGGGGACCTCGGCTTCGGGTGCCGCCTTCTCCTCCCCGGTACGGCCGCGCCGCGGCGCCAGGACGACGACCGCGCACAGCACCCAGACCCCGGTGAGCATCCCGCGGACCCAGCTGGGCCCCACCGGGATCGCCGGGATCAGGTGCACCACCTTGTCGTAGGCGTCGGCCACGGCCAGCGTGCCCAGCGCGATCGTGAACCAGCCGAACACGGGCCGGTCCCGGCGCAGGGCCACGCCCAGGCACAGCCACCAGCCCGCCACGAGCAGCAGCGCCACCGCCGCCAGGCGCGTGCCGTCCACGGCGGCCGACGCCACGTCGAGCACCAGGCCCGCCACCCCCACGGCGCTCCCGGCCGCGACGAGCC
>NZ_QNFZ01000795.1 GCF_003313395.1 Nonomuraea lactucae
CGCCTGCCGTCCCGCCGCCTGGCGCAGCCTCGCCCGCGGACGGGCCGCCCAGCTCGGTGTCGAGCCCGCGGGGCAGCCCGGCGAGCCAGCCGCCGAGGCCGACCTCGTCCAGGACGGCGCGTAACCGGGCGTCGTCCGCGAGTGGCCGGAACAGCGTCAGGTTGTCCCGCACGCTCGCCGCGAACAGCCGCACGTCCTGCGTGACCGCGCACATCCGGCGGCGTACCGAGGCCGGGTCGGCCTCGCGCAGGTCCAGCCCGCCGACCCGGACCGCGCCCTCGCCGGGGTCGTGGAGTCGCAGCACCAGCCGGGCGATGGTGGTCTTGCCGCTGCCCGTACGGCCCACCAGGCCGAGCGTCTCGCCGGGCGCCAGCGCGAGGGAGACGTCCGACAGCACCCCTTCGCCGGCGTCATAGGCGAAGCTCACGCCGTCGAGTTCCAGGGCGAGCGGCCCGGACGCGGGCAGGGGCCTGGGGCGGGCGGGTTCGGGCAGCGTCCGGCGCTCGGCCAGCAGGGCGCCGATGCGAGCCACCCCGGCCAGGGCCGCCTGGTAGCCGCGCAGCCGGTCGATCAGCCGCTCGAACGGGGCGCGGACCATCAGCGTGTACTGGAAGAGGAGGACGGCGGTGCCGACCGTGAGCGTCCCGGACTGGCGGCCCCACGCGGCGAGGGCGAGCACGACGGCCGTGCCCGCCGCGAACGCCACGGCCGTGCCCGCGATGAGGCCGCTGCCGACCTGCGAGCCCTTGACGTCCGCCCCGTACCAGGTGGCGGCGACCTGGTGGAAGCGGCGTACGACGTGCTCGCCCGCGCCGTTGGCCCGGATGTCCTCCGCCCCTGCAAGCCGCTCCTCGAGGTGGCCGACGAGCTCCGCGTCGGCCGCCCGGGAGCGGGCCGCCGACGGCACGGCGAGCCGCTGCGCGCGGGCCATCCCGAACCCGGCCAGCGCGCAGTAGGCCAGCAGCGCGGCGCCCATGAGCGGGTCCACGGTGAACACCACGACGAGCATCCCCGCGAGGAGCAGCACACCGGCCACCACGTCCAGCAGGAACGCGACGACGAAGTCGGCGACGGCCACCACGTCGCCGTCGACCCGTTCGATCATCTCGCCGGGCGGGTGCCTGACGTGGAAGGCCAGGTCGAGGCCGAGCGCGTGCTCGGCGAGCCGCTCCCGGAGGCGGTCGGTCCCGTCCCAGGCGAGCCGGCTCGCGAGCCAGGCCGTGACCAGCCGGGCGGCCTGTCCGGCGACGGCGACCGCGAGGAAGCCGAGCGCGACGAGCGTGAGGTGGCGGGTCCCGGCGCCGTCGATCGCGCCGTCCACGAAGCGCCGGGTGAGCTGGGGCGCCGCCAGGGGCAGCGCCGTCATGGCGGTGACGGAGACGGCGAGCGCCGCCGCCTGGCGGCGGCCGGGACGCAGGTGCCGCAGGACCGGGATCCCGGGGTTCGCGCGTGTCCTACCGGCGTTTACATGGGCCAGGATCCCCAAGTTGAGCGTGCGCAAGAAGCGTCATGTCCTTTGCGTAGGTGGAAGCTCTGAGCTGGGTGGACATGAACGCTCGCCGCATTTCCCCGCCTCCTGGATCGGCCACCTGTCACCGCGAGTACAGCAGAGGCCCGGCGGCGCGCTCAATCGAATTTCCCGGGAGCCGCTGTTAGGGTGAGCGCGATGTCATCCGTCCTGATACTCAACGGGCCCAACCTCAACCTCCTCGGCACCCGCAAGCCCGAGGTCTACGGCTCGACCACGCTGGCGGACGTGGAGGAGCTGTGCCGCCAGGAGGCCGGCAAGCTCGGGCTGGACGCCGTCTTCCGGCAGTCCAACCACGAGGGCCAGCTGATCGACTGGATCCACGAGGCCGGCGCGGAGGTCAAGGCCGGCAGGTGCGTCGGCGTGGTGTTCAACGCCGGGGCCTACACGCACACCTCGGTCGCGCTGCACGACGCCATCGAGGCCGTGGAGCTGCCGGTGGTAGAGGTGCACATCTCCAACGTGCACCGGCGAGAGGAGTTCCGGCACCACTCCTACCTGTCGCCGGTGGCGCGGGGCATCGTCGTCGGCTTCGGCGTGTACGGCTACGTCCTCGCCATCCACGGGCTGTACCAGGCGGCGCGGTCGTAGCCGCGGGAGGCGCCCGGCGGGTCAGAAAGCCCGGCGGGTCAGAAGCGGTGTGCCCGCCGGAGGTCGGCGGGGCGCCCGTCGGGGTCGACCGCGAGCTTGTACAGCGGCAGGGCCAGCACCTTGCGCAGCCGCCCCACCTCCGGCCGGGAGTGCGGGCGCAGCCGTCCCGGCGGGCGCGTCCCCCGGCACCCGCCGCGGTGCCAGGCGGCCAGCCGGTCGGCGGACTCGGCGAACGCCTCGAACGCGGCCTTCGGGTCGCACAGCTCGTCCACGTCGTCCGGATCGCGGTCCAGGTGCTCGGCCGCGAGCATGAGCCGGAGCCGCCTGGCGAACACCCGCCCACCGGCGGGCGGGCGCGGATCGAGCTCCTCGTCTATCACCGCGCAGCTCAGCTCCGAGTCGTACGTCCACGACCGCAGGTTGACGTTGTCGGAGCCGACGCTCGCCCACACGTCGTCGACCACGCACACCTTGGCGTGCACGTACACCGGGGTGCCCGCGTGGTTCTCCAGGTCGTAGACGGCGAACCGGTCGCCGCCCGCCTGGCGCAGCCGGTCCAGCGCCTCGCTCCTGCCGATCAGGCTGGCGGGGGCGGCGAGCCAGCCGTCCTGATCGGGGTGGCGCGGGACCACGACGATCATGCGGAGCTCCGGCTCGCGTTCCAGCGCCTCGGCGAACGGCTCGATCACGTCGGTGGACCACAGGTACTGGTCCTCCAGGTACACGAACGAGCGGGCCCTGCGCAGCACCTTCTGGTAGCCCCTCGCCACGCTCCGCTCTCCCCTCGGGGCGAACGGGTAGGGGCGGCGCCGGTAGGGATAGGTCCTCAGGAGCTGGACGGCGTGCGTCCCTGCGGGCTCCGGCGCGGGCCTGGGCGGCGGGAGCGGCGGCACGTCGTCCATCCGCTCCAGGTGGTCGCGCAGCCGCCTGAACGGCTGGCGGGTCTCGGGGGCGGGGTCGTCCCAGCGTTCGCGGAAGACCTTCTCCACCTCGGCCACGGCCGGCCCGTGAATCGCCACCTGCGCGTCGTGCCACGGCGGCCGTTCGCCGTACTCGGGGGACATGGGCGGCGGCTGCGGGTCGCCCCGGTGCCCGGCGTCGTCCCGGCGGCCGTGGCACAGGTCGACGCCGCCCAGGAAGGCCACGTCGCCGGCCGGGTCGCCGCGGTGGCGCAGCACGACGAACTTCTGGTGGTGCGAGCCCCCGATCCGTACCCGGGTGTCGAGCAGGGCCTGGCCGCCGGCGGCCTCGACGTCCTCGCCCAGGTGCCTGTTCTCCGCGGCGCTGAAACGCAGCGCGTCCAGGTGGGAGCGCCAGATCAGGCCGCGTACGAGCGCTCCCCTGCGCGCGGCCTGCGCCATCGCGGCGGCCATCCCGGGGCCGGTGTCGGTGAGCCGCTGGTCGGGGTCGCCGCGCCAGTCGGTGAACAGCAGCAGGTCACGCGGGCCCAGCCGGTCGAGGCCGGCTTTCAGCTCGGCGAAGTACGTGGCCCCGTGGACGAGCGGCCGCACGAGGTTGCCCGTCGACCAGGCCGTCAGCCGGGTCGACGGGTTGTCCCGTTCCTCGTCGGTGAGGAACCACTCATCGAGGCGCATCCGCCTCCCGCTACCCGGGCCGGTCCCCCGCATTCCTCAGCAGCGTCCACAGGCCCTCGGGCGTCAGCGGGGTGGCGGTGACATCGCCGGCCACCTCCGGCAGCGCGGCGGCGACCGCGTTGCCGATCGCCGCGGGTGGCCCGATCGTGCCCGCCTCGCCGACTCCCTTCATGCCTCCGGGGGTGATGGGCGAGGAGGTCTCCAGGCAGAGCACCTGGATGTCGGGGATCTCGCGGGTCGTCGGCAGCAGGTAGTCGATGATCGGCTGCCCGTCGCCGGTGTAGACGATCTCCTCCGTCAGCGCCATGCCGATGCCCTGCGCCACGCCGCCGCGGATCTGGCCTTCCACGATGGCCGGGTTCACCAGCACGCCGGCGTCGTTGACCACCCAGTAGCCCTCCACCTCGACCGCGCCGGTCTCCGGGTCGACGGCCACGGCCGCGGCGTGCGCGCCGTACGCGTAGGTGGACGCCGGCGGGTCGTAGCTGACCCGCTCCTCCAGCCCGGGGGTCGCGCCTTCGGGCAGGTCCCAGGCGCGCCACGCCGACGTGGCGATCTCCCGCAGCGTCAGCGAGGCGCGCGGGTCGCCCTTCACCTGTACGGCCGAGCCGGTGATCTCCAGGTCGTCCGGCGCCGCCTCCAGCCGGTGCGCGGCGATGGCCAGGATCTTCTCCCTCAGCCGGTCCGCGGCCTGGACGAGCGCGCCGCCGCCCAACGCCAGCGAGCGGCTCGCGATCGAACCGATCGAGGAGTAGGGCGTGGCCGCCGTGTCGCCGAGCACCACCCGTACCCGGTCGAGCGGCACCCCGACCCGGTCGGCGGCGAGCTGGGCGAGCGCCGTCTCGATGCCCTGCCCGATGCCTGTGACGCCCGAGGCGACGACGACCGAGGCGTCCGGCTCCATGCGCAGCACCGCGGTCTCGAACCCGCCCGCCTGCATCCCCATGGCCTTCATGTCCATCGACGGCCCGAGCCCGGTCGCCTCGACGTGGCAGGAGAACCCCACCCCGCGCCTGCGGCCGTCGTCCCGGGCCGGCGGCGTGACCAGGTCGCGGAGGGTCCGCAGGGCGCGCGGGTAGTCGCCCGAGTCGTACGTCTGCCAGGTCCGCGTGGCGCAGGGCAGCTCGTCTGGGCCGATCATGTTGCCCAGCCGCAGCTCGACCGGGTCGAGCCCGAGCCGCCGCGCGGCCTCGTCGATCAGCCGCTCCCTGGTGTAGGTGGCCTCCGGCTGGCCGAACCCCCGGTAGGACCCCGTCGGAGTGGTCGTCGTGACCACGCCGCGCAGCCGTACCCCTGTCCGGTCGAAGCGGTACGGGCCGGGCAGCGTGGTCGCGGTCACCGCGAACGGCGAGGCGCCGACGTTGGACGGGTGCGCGCCGAGGTCGCCGACCACGTCGGCGTGGAGCGCGACGAAGCGCCCGTCCGCGTCCAGCGCCAGCCGCGCCCGGTGCGCGGCGGCCC
>NZ_QNFZ01000800.1 GCF_003313395.1 Nonomuraea lactucae
CGCCGACGCGCTTGCCGGCCTCGGCGCGGGCGGCCGGGGGAAGCGCGCCGATCTCGCGGTTGGCCAGGGCGATGGGCGAGCGGTCGCCGGCGTGCGCGAGCCGGGCCTGCTTGAGTGCGTCGAGGCTGCCGGCCGACTTGATCGCCTCCAGGGCGTCGGCCTCCATGCGGGACACCTCGTCGGCATGCAACGGGGTCACCTCGACGGGGTCGTAGTCAGACAAGAGTGGGCTCCGTATCCAGGGCTTGAGCGGTCAAAGTCTAACGGTGGACGCCCACCGGCCGACTCGATCTTCAAGGCTTCGGGCTCGGGCCGCGGGCTCGAGGGCGTCAGGCGAAGTCGGGCGTGCCGGTGGGCACGGTAAATCGGAACTCCGCGCCGCCCTCGGGCGCCCGCTGCACGGCGATCGTGCCGCCATGGGCCTCGACCAGGCCCTTCACGATGAACAGGCCGAGCCCGGTGCCGCCGCGCCTGCGGCTGTTGCCCCGCCAGAACTGCCGGAACACGCGCGGCGCCAGCTCGGGCTCGATGCCCTCGCCCTCGTCACGCACCGACACGGCTAATCCCCACCCGACGGACTCGATCTCGATCGTCACGGTGCCGCGCCCGTGCCGCACCGCGTTCTCCACCAGGTTACCGAGGATCTGATCGACCTTGTCCTGGTCGAGCCACATTTCGGGCAGTTCGTCACGGGTGAGGAGGCGGAAGCGATCCTCGGGCTCGCCGGACGCCACCCGCCCGGCGATGATCCGGCGGACTCTGGCGGGCACGTCGACGACCTGGCGGTGCAGCTCCAGCCGCCCCGACTCGATGCGGGAGACGTCGAGCAGCTCGGTGATCAGCCTGGTGACGCGGTCGGCGTCGTTGTTGACCGTCTCCAGCATGACGCGCTTCTGCTCGTCGGTGAAGCGGGTCCACTTGGCCAGCAGGGTCGCGGTGAAGCCCTTGACGCTGGTCAGCGGCGAGCGCAGCTCGTGGGCGACCGTGGAGACCAGGTCGGCGCGGCTGCGCTCCAGGCGGGCACGGGCTCCCCCGTCGCGCAGCGTGATCGCGACGCGTACGACGTCGCCGCAGCGGGCGGGCTCGCGTACCAGCCGGGCGGCGACGTGCAGCTCCTGGCCGGCGGGCAGGTGGAGCGGGCGCTCGGGGACCCTGCTGCGGGTGCGCAGGCCGCCCTGCGGGTCGAGCCCCTTCCACCACTCGCGGCCGTCGTGGTCGCGGAACGGGAACACCTCGTCCATGTCGCGGCCGACGGCGCGCTCCGCGCTCACCCCGGTGAGCCGGGCGGCGGCCCGGTTGACGGCGAGCACGAGACCGAACCTGTCGGTCACGATGAGGCCGTCGGGGAGATCGTCGACGGCGATCGTGCACGAGGCTGAGACCTCAGGACCACCGGTGTCTGCGCCCTGCACGACCTCGCCCCCTCCGCCTACAAGCCCGACAATAGCGGGTTTCCCGCCGACTGGGGGACTCGCCGCGACCTCCCTATGGGCCTGCCTGTGAGCCCCGGTGGAGGCGCTGCGCCCTGGCTGAGGAGTAGAGGCACACGGCGGCCGCCGTCGCCAGGTTGAGGCTCTCCGCCTGCCCGTAGATGGGCACCCGGACCACGTCGTCGGCCTCGGCGAGGACGTCGTCGGGCAGGCCCCACGCCTCGTTGCCGAAGATCCACGCGGTGGGCCCGGACAGGTCGACGTCGTCGAGCGTGCGCTCGCCCGCCCCGTCGGCCGCGAGCACCCGCAGCCCGCGCTCCCTGAGGTGGCGGACGGCCGCGCCGACCGGCGCGCCGATGACGACCGGCAGGTGGAAGAGGCTTCCGGCGCTGGCGCGCACGCACTTGCCGTTGTACGGGTCGACGGAGGCGTCGGTGAACACCACGGAATCGGCACCCGCGGCGTCGGCGGCGCGCAGGACGGTGCCCGCGTTGCCCGGGTCGCGCACGTGGGCGAGCACCGCGACCAGGCTCGGGGCGGCGGGGAGCGCCTCCTCCAGCGGCTGGTGTACGAGGCGGCAGACGGCCAGCAGGCCCTGCGGCGTGACGGTCTGGGACAGCTCGGCCATGACCTCGCCGCTGGCCCGGTGGACGGGCACGCCCTGGCCGGCGGCCTCGCCGACGAGGTCCGGGTGGCGCAGCTCGGCCTCGGCCGTGGCGAACAGCTCCAGCGTCACGCCGTCGAGCCTGAGCGCCTCGCGCACCGCCTGCGGGCCCTCGGCCAGGAACTTGTGGTCCTGCTCCCGGAAGGCGCGCTTGGTGAGCCTCCGGGCGGCCTTCACCCTCGGCGACCTGACGTTGGTCAGCTCCGTTCCCGCCATGCTCTCCCTGTCCTCGCGCGCGGACGCCGTCCCCGGCCCGTGGCCGCCGTGCGTGTATGAAAACGTGCGTATATGAAAAAGGGCCCACCCTGAGGTGGGCCCCTCGACTAGAGCCCGGCTGGGCCCCTCAAGCGCCTCAGCTCGCGGCCGGGGCGTTCACGTTCGCCGGCAGCGCCTTCTTGGCGGCCTCGACGAGCGTGGCGAAGGTCTGGCCGTCGTTGACCGCGAGGTCGGCGAGGATCTTGCGGTCGACCTCGACGCCGGCCAGGCGCAGCCCCTGGATCAGGCGGTTGTAGGTGATGCCGTTCTGGCGGGCAGCGGCATTGATGCGCTGGATCCACAGACGGCGGAACGCGCCCTTGCGGTCCTTGCGGTCCCGGTAGGCGTACGTCATCGAGTGGAGCATCTGCTCCTTGGCCTTGCGGTAGAGCCGTGACCTCTGGCCACGGTAACCGGTTGCCCGCTCGAGGACGACCTTGCGCTTCTTCTTGGCGTTGAGCGCCCGCTTCACGCGTGCCATGTTTCTTCTCCCCGGGGGTTCGCGCTACTTGGCGAGCAGCTTCTTGATCTTCTTGGTGTCGGCGTCGGAAAGGACGACCTCGTTCTTGAGACGGCGCGTCAGCGTGGACGACTTCCACTCGTTGTAGTGCGCGCGGTTGGCACGGCGACGCTTGATCTTGCCTGTGCCGGTGAGCCTGAACCGCTTCTTCGCACCGCTGTGCGTCTTCATCTTCGGCATCTGGCCGTCTCTCCTCAATTCGGTCGTGCCGGTGGCCGGGCCGGTGCTGGCCGGCCCGGTCGGCGTCTTCGTCTGGGGTGGCTCTCAGGGGTGTCGTGTAAGGCTAACCCCTGCGGCGGGTCACGCCTCCTGTGTGGAGGGCTCCTCGCTGCCACGCTGGGCCTTGGCCGCCGCCTTTTCGGCCCTGGCCTCGGCCTTCTTCTTGTGCGGACCGATCACCATGATCATGTTACGGCCGTCCTGCTTGGGCTGGGACTCGACGAAGCCGAGCTCCTGGACGTCCTCCGCCAGCCGCTGCAGCAGCCGGAAGCCGAGCTCCGGGCGCGACTGCTCGCGGCCACGGAACATGATCGTGACTTTGACCTTGTCTCCCGCCTTGAGGAACCGCACCACGTGACCCTTCTTGGTCTCGTAGTCGTGCGGGTCGATCTTCGGCCGGAGCTTGATCTCCTTGATGATCGTGTGCGCCTGATTCTTGCGCGCCTCGCGCGCCTTCATCGCGGACTCGTACTTGAACTTGCCGTAGTCCATGAGCTTGCACACGGGCGGTCGAGCCGTCGCCGCGACCTCGACGAGGTCGAGGTCGGCCTCCTGGGCGAGCTTCAGGGCGTCGTGAATGGAGACGATGCCTACCTGCTCGCCGTTCGGGCCCACGAGGCGAACCTCGGGAACTCGGATACGCTCGTTGATGCGGGGCTCAGTGCTGATGGGGCCTCCTAGGTTTGCGATCCCTACGTGCTCGTCGTGGCCGGGAGCTTCGCGCAGATGCGAAAAGCCCCGCACGTCGCGCATGCGGGGCCACTGAGCTCTTCGGCGTCGTGACCTCAAGCTCCCCGGAGTAGTCCGGCGTGATCCTGGACCCGGCCGCCTCTCGGCGACCCGGGTGGGAGGGAGACCTCCGCTTGCGCGTCCAGCAAGGCATGCCGGACCGATCAGAGAGCTACGTTACCACAACCACGAGCAATCCCCGAATCTTCCCTCCCGGACGTGACCAGCTCGGATAGGCTGTTCCACGGGAGCGAATCTAGTCTGTCTAGACAGGGAGGCCCTGGATGGCCGTATGGCAGTTGCAGGAGGCGAAGCAGCGCTTCAGCGAGGTGGTGCGCCGCGCTCACGACGAGGGCCCGCAGATCGTCACCCGGCACGGGGAGGACGTGGCGGTCGTCCTCGACATGGCAGAGTATCGGCACCTCAAGGGCGAGGAGCCCGACTTCAAGGAGTTCTTGCTTTCGGGTCCCGACCTGAGCGAGCTCGACCTCACCCGCTCCAAGGACCTCCCGCGCGAGATCGACCTCGGGGACGACTGGTGAGCTACCTGCTCGACACCAACATCGTGTCGGAGATGACCAAGCGCACCAGGAACGCCAATCTGCAGGCCTGGCTCGACACCATCCACGGTCCGGCGCTGTACCTGAGCGTGCTCGTGTTCGGCGAGATCCGCAAGGGCGTGGAGCTGCTGCGCCGGCGTGACCCGGCACAGGCGGGCGCCTACGAGTCGTGGCTCGACAGGCTCCAGCGGGAGTTCAGGACGCGCGTCCTCCCTGTCACCGCGGACGTGGCCGAGGAATGGGGACGGATGAACGCCAGGCGGCCGCTGCCCGTGGTGGATGGTCTCATCGCGGCCACCGCCAGCGCGCAGGGCTGGATCCTGGTCACGCGGAACCTCAAGGACTTCGACGGGCTCGACGTCAAGACCGTCAACCCGTTCGACTGGCCCGCCTGAGGATCTCCGCCTCGCCGGCCGCGCGCATGGCCTCCACGGGCACGTCCGCGCGGCCGGTCATGAGCTCCACCTGCCGCACCGCCTGGTGCAGCAGCATCGCGAAACCCCCCACGACCGTGCCGCCCGCCGCCCGTACCGCCGAGGCGGCCCGGGTGGGCCAGGGCGAGTAGACGACGTCGAACAGGGCGGGCGCCTCCGCCAGGAGCCCGGCGTGGGCGTCGGCCGCGCCGCCCGGGAGGGTGGAGACGACCAGGTCGACCTGGGCAAGCGCGCCGAGCTTGTCGAACGTCTCCACCGTGAGCGCCACGCCCAGCCGTTCGGCCGCCTCAAGCGTGTCACCGGCGCGGGCGGGGTCGCGGACGAGGAGCGTGGCCGCGTGCAGCCCGAGGCCGCGCAGCGCGGCGAGCG
>NZ_QNFZ01000799.1 GCF_003313395.1 Nonomuraea lactucae
CCCGCCTGGCCGCCGCGGCGGACGCCATGCCCGCGCAGGCGTGGAGCGCGCGGGTGGTGGGCCTGCGCCCGCCGCCGCACCCCGCCTGGTACGTCCTGGTACGGCGGCTGCGCGAGGTCGGCATGCACCACGTCGACCTCGACGCGGGATACGGCCCGGCCGGCTGGCCCGAGCGGTTCGTCCTCCGTGAGCTGCACGACTGCCTGCGGACCTGGCCGTACGAGGAGAGCACGGTCGGCGAGATCTCGCTGCTCGCCGGCTCCGCCGTGACGGTGACCACCTGGAAGGACCTCGGCCGGGGACCGGCGGTGGCGGGCCGGCCGGCGGACGTGCTGGCCTGGCTGACGGGCCGGTCGCGGGGCGAGGGGATTAGGGTGGTGCGGGAGGGGCGGAAGTCCGCGCCCGGGCCGGGCGTGGGCGTGCCCGCGGCTCCGCCGTGGCTGACCATGCCCGCTCCCGCTGATCTGCCCGCGACGCCCCCGGAGGACTACCCATGACCTACACAGGTGAGGTCCAGGTCGGCGGTCCCGCCGACGTCCGCGATCTGCCCGGCCTGACGATCTGCAAACTGGCGGTGGGCCCGTTCGACAACAACGCCTACCTGCTGCGCTGCACCGAGACGGGCGACGGCGTGCTGATCGACGCCGCCGCGGACGCGGACCGGCTGCTCGCCCTGATCTCCGACCGGCCGATCAGCGCCGTCGTCACGACCCACCGGCACGGCGACCACTGGCAGGCGCTGGAGCAGGTGACCAAGGTGACGGGCACGCAGACCGTCGCCCACCCGCTCGACGCGCCCGGCCTGCCGGTGCCGGTGGACCGCACGGTGGAGCACGGCGACCGGATCACGGTCGGCACGGTCACGCTCGAGGTGATCCACCTTCGCGGCCACACCCCGGGCTCGATCGCCCTCCTCTACGACGGCGGGGGCACCGAGCAGCATCTGTTCACGGGCGACTCGCTGTTCCCCGGCGGGGTGGGCAACACCGAGAACGACCCCGAACGCTTCGACCAGCTCTACGCCGACGTGGTCGAGCGGGTCTTCGACCGGCTGCCCGACGAGACGTGGGTCTACCCGGGCCACGGCAAGGACACCACGCTCGGCGCCGAACGCCCGTCGCTCCCGGAGTGGAGGGCCCGCGGCTGGTAAGCCCTGAGCGGCGGCAGGTCAGCGCGCGGCGATGACCTGGGCGATGCGCTGGGCCGCGAGCGCCGGGTCGTCGGCCAGGCCGACGACCTCGCCCCACGACCACCGGTAGAACCACCCGTCCGACAACGGCACGCAATCGACGGTCTCGGCGAGCATCGCGTTGTCGGGGTCGCAGACCCGCAGCGCCGGCGGGTAGGCGCGCAGCGAGGTGGCCAGGCCGCGCTCCTCCAGCTCCTCGGCCAGCTTGCCGAGGTAGTAGGTGCGGGTGTGCTCGCGCGGCGTGCCTGACATGACTCCATCCAACCCGAAGACGGCGGCGGACGACCGGGTCAGTCGCCCACGCGGGTGGCCTCCTTGCGCTGCTCCCGCTTGTAGAACAGCACCCGCAGCGGGATCGCGGCCACGAGGGCGATCTGCATCGACGCACCGATCTTGATGGGCAGGTCGCCGCCCTCAGGCCACGCCACCCAGAACGCCAGGAACGCCACGTTCACCATGATCCAGCCCAGCACGACCGCGGCGAGCTGCCCCTTCGGCTTGGGGTATTCGATCCGGCTGACCATCAGCCAGGCCACGCCGAGCACTCCGAGGAGCGCGGGGAGGCCGGGCTCGAAGAGCAGCACGATGGAGATCACCGTCATGGCCCCCATGGGGATGGGCAGGCCCATGAAGTCGCCGCTCTTGGTCTTGACGCAGGCGAACCTCGCCAGCCGTACGACTCCCCCGATGAGCACCGCCGCGGCGGCGGCGAGCACGGCGGCGAACGGCACCCTCTCGGTGAAACCACCCCAGATCACGACCATGAACGCGGGCGCGAAGCCGAAGCTGATGACGTCGGCGAGGTTGTCGAGCTCGGCGCCCATCGCCGAGGCGCGGAAGCGCCGGGCGACCATGCCGTCGAACAGGTCGCAGGTGGCGCCGATGAGCAGCAGCACCACCGCGGTCGCGAAGTAACTCGGCGCGGGCCGGAAGTCGCCGCCGTCCTGGAGCGAGCGGATCGCGGAGGAGGCCAGGACGCAGACGGAGAGGAAGCCGCAGAGGGCGTTGCCCAGCGAGAGCGAGTCGGCGGCCGAGAGCCGGAACGCCTTGCCGACCGGTCCTCGGGGTTCTTCGTCCTCCGCCTGCCAGCTGCCGGCGTCAGCCGTGGTCAATTCTGGTCACCCCCGCAACCGTCTTCTCGCCCACGGTGACTCCCGGCGAGATCCCTTCGGGAAGGTAGATGTCGACCCTGGAGCCGAACCTGATGAGGCCGACGCGGTCGCCCTGCGCGACCTTCGCCCCGGTGCTCAGGTACGGCACGATCCTGCGCGCCACCGCGCCCGCGATCTGCACCATCTCGACGTCGCCGAGCGCCGTCTCGAAATGCCACACCACGCGTTCGTTCTGGTCGCTGTCCTTGTTGAAAGCCGGCAGGAACCCACCCGCCACATGCTGCACGGAGGCGACATTTCCCGCAAGAGGTGCACGGTTGACGTGGACGTTCAGCGGGCTCATGAAGATCGCGACCCGGGTGCGGCCGTCGGGCCAGGGGTCGATGCTCTGCACGACCCCGTCGGCCGGAGACAGGACGCGCCCCTCGCCCGGCGCGCGGTCGGGATCGCGGAAGAACCAGAGCATGCCGCCGGTCAGCGCGCTCAGCGGCACCGCCGCGAGCGCCCATCGCCGGTGCCGGCGAGTCAACAGCGCGGTGACCACCGCGGCGGCCACCGTAGGGAAGAGCCACGGGGACACCCCGCGCGCGAGCCGCACGCGGCTCGTCTTTGCAGAATCGTCTGACACGGACAACCTTTTGTGGGACTGGACAGGGCGCTCCGCCGTGCTGTTGCAGGGTGAGCAACTATTACACGGCACAACGACACAAGCAAAGCGCCTCGAAAGCCATTTAACCAGCCCTCGTCGGAGTGCTCTCCTCGCTCTTGCGCGCGTCGACACGGGCCTTCACCAGGCTGGCCACGGTCGTGATGACCATGGTGCCGCCGATGATCGAGAGCGAGAGCCAGATGGGGACCTCGGGCGCCCAGGAGACGCCGCTGCCGTGCAGAGCCTCCGATATCAGCTTAACCCCGATGAACCCGAGGATGAACGCCAGACCGTAACTGATGTAAACAAGACGCTGCAGCAGACCGCCGAGCAGGAAGTAGAGCTGGCGCAGCCCCATCAGGGCGAAGGCGTTGGCGGTGAAGACGATGAACGGGTCGGTGGTCAGGCCGAAGATGGCGGGGATGGAGTCGAGCGCGAACAGCAGGTCGGTCGAGCCGATGGCGATCATCACGATCAGCATCGGGGTGACCATCCGCTTGCCGTCGATCTTCACGGTGATCTTGGAGCCGACGTACCCCTCCGTGGTGGGGAACGCCTTGCGCACCCACCTGAGCACCATGTTCTCGTTGAACTCCTCTTCCTCGCCCTTGAGGTGCTGACGCACGATGTTGACGGCGGTGTAGACGAGGAACGCGCCGAATACGTAGAAGAGCCAGCTGAACCGCTGGAGGGCGGCGGCGCCGAGCGCGATGAAGATGCCGCGCATGACCAGGGCGAGCAGGATGCCGACGAGCAGCACCTTGTGCTGGTAGGCCTTGGGCACGGCGAACCGGCTCATGATGATGAAGAAGATGAACAGGTTGTCGACGCTCAAGCTGTATTCGGTGATGTAGCCGGCGAAGAACTCACCCGCCTTGCCCGGCCCCTCGGTGGCCCACAGCAGCCCCCCGAAGGCCACGGCCAGCGCGACGTAGAACGTCACCCAGTATCCGGCCTGCCGCATCGAGAACTCGCGGGCCTCGCCCCGGTCGACAATCCAAAGATCAACGGCCAACACGACCAGCAGACCGCCGATCACGGCGAGATAGGCCCAGACAGGTACGCTCACGTCACCCAACCTCCGGCATGCACAAATCGACTGCCGGAGGTCTCTCCCGCCCGCCACACCGCGGACCGGCAGCCCCGGGGGCCCCGTGGAGCGGGGCTGCACCGTGATGACGAGGCTGCCGCGAAGGGATACTCCCCTCCCTTAACGCACGCAGTATACGAGAACGCGTATGCTCCGCCTAATCATTCAAGTGATCTTGACTTGACGTAGACGGCGAGCACGCCTTCGACGGCGTCGTCGGCATCGGGCAGCTCGGCTCCCCGCCGCGCCGCCGCCTCCGCCATCGCCGCCGCAGCCCGCGGGTCCTCCACCAGCTCGCGTACGGCGGAGCGCAGCGCGTCGGCGTCGCCGTACGGCACCAGCACCCCCGCTCCGCCGAGCAGGACGGGAATCCCGCCCACGGCGGTGGCGACGACCGGCCGGCCCGCCATGAGCGCCTCGCTGAGGCTGAGCGGCTGCCCCTCCCACCTGCTCGGCCAGACCACGACGGTGGCGGCGGCCAGCAGGTCGGGCACGTCGTCCCTGTCGCCGAGCAGGGTCACCGGCAGCCCCTCGGCGTCGATGCGCGCCTGCAGCGCCCCCCGCAGCGGCCCTTCCCCGGCGACCACGAACAACGGCCCGCCGAACGCGCCTCCCCCACGACGGGGGACGACCTCGCCGGCGGCAGGTCGGCCTTGGACCCCGTCCTCGCCCTCCCGACGGTGCGGGGCCTCCTCGGCAGAGCGTCCCTCGTGCCCCCCGTCGCGGCCCCCGTCGTAGCCCCTGCCGCGGCCCCTGTCGTGGGCCCCGTCGTGGCGCCCGTCCTGGTCGCTCCCGGCCCAGGGGCCGCGCGCGGCGTCGAGGAGGTTCTCCAGGCCCTTCTGCTGGGCGAGCCGGGCCACGGTCAGCACGATGGGCCGCTCGCCCGCCCCCAAGCCTTCCCGCACCTCCTCGGGCGTGCGCTTCGCGGGCCGCAGCGGCGGCGCGGGCACCACGGCCGGCCGCACGTCGCGCGCCCCCAGCTCCGCCATCCGCTCTCCGAGGTCAGGGGACACGACCAGCACGCGATCGGCCCGCCGGGCCACGATCCGCTCCAGCACCCCGTACACGAACCCGACCAGGCCGCCCGCGGTGAGCGCGTTGTGCAGGGTGACCACGAGCGGCGCAGCCCCGCGCCCCTCACGGCCG
>NZ_QNFZ01000801.1 GCF_003313395.1 Nonomuraea lactucae
CGGGCCGAGCTCGACCGGCTGCTCGACCAGCTGCTCGCCGACCCCGCGAGCGCCGCCGCCGGGCCCGGCTCCGCGGCGGAGGCCGGGCGTGTCGTGACGGTTCCGGTGGTCTACGACGGGGAGGACCTCGCCTCCGTGGCCAGGCTGGCGGGGCTGCCGGTCGAGGAGGTGATCGCCCGGCACACCGGCCGGGAGCTGGTCGTGGGCTGGCTGGGGTTCGCTCCGGGGTTCGCCTACCTGACCGGGCTTGATCCGGCGCTGCATGTGCCGCGGCTGGACACGCCGCGCACCTCCGTGCCCGCGGGCTCGGTGGCGGTGGCGGGGCCCTACTCAGCGGTCTACCCGAGCGCCTCGCCCGGCGGCTGGCGGCTGCTGGGCCACACCGCGATGCCGGTGTGGGACACGCGGGCGGTGCCGCCCTCGCCGTTCCAGCCGGGCACGCGCGTGAGGTTCGAGCGGGCGTGATCGAGGTGGTTCGAGCGGGCGTGATCGAGGTGCTCGCGCCCGGGCCGTACGCGACCGTGCAGGACCTGGGCCGCCGCGGGTTCGCCCATCTGGGCGTGCCGGGCTCGGGGGCGGCCGACGTCGAGAGCCTGCGGCTGGCCAACCGGCTCGTCGGCAACCCGGAGGGGGCCGCGGGGATCGAGCTGACGTTCGGCGGGGCGCGGCTGGCGTTCCGGCGGGGCGCCTGGGTGGCGGTCACGGGCGCTCCCTGCCCGCTGTCGGCCGGACGCGAGGCGGATGCGCCGCTCTCGGCGGAGGGCGGGGTGCGGTTCTCGGCGAGGGGCGGGGGGCCGCTCCCGGCAGGTGGTGGGGCGCCGTTGTCGGGGAGGGTCGGGGTGCCGTTCTCGGCGGGGGTCGGGGTGCCGTTCTGGGTTCCCGCCGGCGCCGAGCTGCGGTTCGGGGCGCCCGAATGGGGGCTGCGCACCTATCTGGCGGTGCGCGGGGGGATCTCCGTCGAGCCGGTGCTGGGCAGCCGCTCCACCGACTCGCTGTCGGGCCTGGGGCCAGCGCCGCTGCGGGCGGGGACGCTGCTGCCGGTGGGCGGCGCCGAGGGCCTGACGCCGATCTCGGCCGATTTGGCGCCGCCGCCCGGTCCCCGTCCGTCGGTGCTGCGGGTGCTGCCGGGGCCGCGCGACGACTGGTTCGCGGCGGGCTCGCTGGAGGCGCTGTGCGCGCGGCCGTACACGGTGAGCCAGGACAGCAACCGTGTGGGGGTTCGGCTGCGCGGCCAGGAGCTGGTGCGGGCCCGGGAGGGCGAGCTGCCCAGCGAGGGCATGGTCACCGGCGCCGTCCAGGTGCCGCCCAGCGGGCAGCCGATCGTCTTCCTCGCCGACCACCCGCCGACGGGCGGCTACCCGGTGATCGCGGTGCTGGCGGCAGCCGGCCTGCCGGTGGCCGCGCAGCTCCGCCCGGGCGACGAGGTGCGCTTCACGACCCACCGCGCCCAGTGACCCGGCGGGCGGCTCCGTGACCCGCCCGGACGCCGGCCGCGGCCCCGTGAGCGGAGCGCCTGGCCGTCACAGCTCGACCTGCCCGCTGATGCACGTGACGGTGGCGCCGCCCACCCAGATGTCGCCGGCGTCGTCGGTGGAGACGTGCACGCGGCCCGCGCGGCCGAGCACGGTGCCCTGACCACCCACGTACGGCGCCCGGGCGCGTCCGGTGCGCAGCAGCCACTGGGCGATCGCGGCGTGCAGGCTGCCCGACACCGGGTCCTCCGCCATGCCACCCTCGAACGGGAAGAACGCGCGTACCTCGACCGCGAGCGGCGACCCCGGAGGGTACGGGCCCACGACACCGATGAAGTGGTCGACACGGCCGGGCTTCAGCGCGAGCACCGCCTCGGCGTCCCTGAGCAGCACCGCTATCCAGCCGGGCCCGTTGTCGGCCCACTCGGCGGCGACGATCTCGTCCCGCCCGACTCCCAGGAGATCGGCGGCGTGGCCTGCCAGCGACTCCTCGACCGGCCCCGACCGCGTCAGCGGCGGCGCGGCGAACGCGAGCCCGCCACCGGTCTCGCGCACTCGCACCAGCCCGGCCCCGCACTCCTGCACGACCTCGCCGGGTGTCTTCGGCTTGCCGCCCGCGGCGAGCCAGGCGTGGCAGGTGCCGAGCGTGGGGTGTCCCGCGAACGGCAGCTCGGCGGACCCGGTGAAGATCCGCACCCGGTAGTCGGCGGCCGGGTCGACCGGCGGCAGCACGAACGTGGTCTCCGAGAGGTTGGTCCAGTGGGCGAAGCGCTGCATCTCCTCGGTGCCGAGCCCTTCTCCGTCGAGAACGACCGCGAGGGGGTTGCCGTGATAGGGGACGGCTGTGAACACATCGACCTGACAGAAGGCACGTGACATGCCCCGAGTCTCCCAGAGCCCTACTCCTGGGCGGGCACGGCGGCGATCAGGGCCTCGACCCGGGCGACCGCCTCGTCGAGGGCGGGCCGCGGCACCGGCTCGAACAGCTCCGGGAGGACCCGGCCGTTCCTGGGCTCCCAGACGCCCGCGACCCGGCCGCCGCGCAGGACCACGGGCGAGATCCAGCCTGCCTGGCGGCTGACCCTCGCCTTGACCGCCGCCGGGATGAGCGGCTCCAGGGCGCGGGGAGCGCCCAGGATGAACTGGTCGAACCCCGGCAGCAGGTGCACCTCCCCGGACGGCGGGGTGGCGGCGAGCTCGTCGAGGTGCTCGGTCAGGGCCAGCAGCGTGCGGCCGTCGCCGGCCTCGACCTCGGTCAGCTCGGGACCGAGGTCGCGGAACCACCCCTTGAGCACGGCCTTGCGCGCCACCCCGCCGAACAGCCAGGTGTCGAACATCTCGGGCGTCGCCGGCCCGTGCGCCCCGAGGAACGAACGGGCCAGCAGCACCCCGGCCTCCTCGTGCGGAGGGAGAGCGTCGGGCCAGCCGGGCAGCCAGCGGCGCGGCGCGGCGAACGTCACCCGGCCGTCGCGCGGCGGCCCGTAGCACAGCTCGCCCAGGCGGCTGAGCGGCTTGAGCAGGACGCCCCAGCCGGAGGAGAGCGCCTCGCGCAGGTGGGCGTCGCCGGTGACCTCGACGACGGCGTCGACCAGCTCCTCGCGGGTCACCGGCCGCTCGCCCAGCGCCTGCGGCACGGCCTCGACGATGGCGCCGATCTCGGCCGCGGTGACGCCGTGGCCGCGCTGCCAGAAGGCCTTCTCCCAGAAGCGGAGCGTGGCCAGGGCCGAGCAGTAGGCCGGCAGCTCGTCGGAGGGCACGAGGTGGAGGGTGCCGCGCATGACCCACGTCTTGGCCAGCGTGCGGTCGGTCCACAGGGCCGTGTCGATCTCGCCCGGCACCGGCCGGGCCGCGCGGACCGCCACGGCGAGCTGCGCCGAGGAGGCCACCTGGGTCTGCACGCCGCACAGCCTGCGGGCGATCGACACCGCGTCGGGACCGCCCGGGCCGCTCACGAACTGCCTGCGCAGCCGCCACGCCAGGATCTGCGGCCAGGTCAGCGAAATCGTCACCGTCCACTTCTACACGAGCCGGGCGACAGTCCCCCGGGCCGTGGTGACGGGCCGCTGTGACGGCCCGCTGTGACGAGCCGCGGCCGGTCGTCAGGCGGTGAAGCCGATGTCCTCGTAGCGCAGGTCGTAGAAGCCCCTGGCGCCGACGTTGGCGAGAGTCTGGCGTACGGCGACGTTCTGCGGACGTTGGTAGAGGGGCAGCACGTTGACCTCCTGCCAGATCAGCCGGTCGGCCGCGTTCGCCTCGGCCCGCGCTCGCGCCGGGTCGAGGCTCTGGGCGGCCTTGTTCATGGCGTCGTCGATGGCCTGGGATCCGGTGCGGCCGAAGTTGGCGTTCCATGTCTTGCCGTCGGCGGAGTCGGCGTAGATGCCGTGGCTGCTCGACACCGGGAACGGCGTGCCGATGTAGGAGAAGACAGTGATGTCGAAGTTGCCGGGGATGACGTACTTGGTGAAGAAGTCGTCGCTCGGCACCGCCTGGATGGTGATCTTGACGCCGATCTGGCCGAGCATGTTCTGGGCGAGCTCCGCCTCCGACTTGCTGACCTGCACGCCCGAGGGCACCACGAACCGCAGGGCGAGCGGCTTGCCGCCCTTCTGGCGGACCGCGCCGGCGAGCTTCCAGCCCGCCTCGTCCAGGAGCCGCCTGGCCTTTTCGGGGTCGTAGGCGCCCAGCGGCCCGGCGTTGTCCTGGTAGCCCTCCTGGGTGTTCATGAAGAAGTGGTTGTTCAGCGGTGTGATCGGCCAGTCGAGCCCCTGGAGGTCGGACTGGGCGATGGCCTGCCGGTTGACGCCGAGCTGGAGCGCCTGGCGGACCCGGAGGTCGCGCAGGAGCTCGCTGGAGCCGTTGAAGGTGAAGTGCCGGAAGTCGGGGCCGGCCGCCTGGCGTACCTGGGCGCCCTGCGCCGAGCGGGCGCGCGCGTAGTCGGGTGCGGAGGGGCCGATGTCGGCGATGTCGAGCTCGCCGTTGCCGAACGCGCCGATCAGCGAGTCCTGCTCGGACGCGCGGTAGACGATCTGGTCGAGCTTGGCCCGCTCCCCCCACCAGCTGTCGTCACGCACCAGGGTGATCGTCTTCGCGGTCTGGTCGAAGGCCTTGAACTTGAACGGCCCGGCCGTCACGGGGATCCGGTTCAGCCAGGCGGTGTTGAACGCCTCGGGCGTCCGGTTGGCGGAGGCGGGCAGCAGCGGTCCGAACAGCGACTGCCAGTCGCCGAAGGGCCTGGCGAAGGTGACCACCACCTCGTGGTCGTCCTTGCCCCTGACGACCTTCTCGATGTCCTGGTAGCCGGTGGACGAGACGATGTGGAAGGCGGCGTCGTCGCCGTTCAGCGCCCGCCACTGGGCCTCGTAGTCGGCCCAGGTGATCGGCTTGCCGTCCGACCACCTGGCCTTGGGGTTGAGCCGGTAGGTGACGACCTGCTTGGGCTCGCGGTCGGTGATCTCGGCGCCGACCAGGTAGTCGGGGTTGGGCGTGATCTCCGCCTTCTCGTTGGACAGGAACGGCGACGGCAGCAGCGCGTTGCTGATCACGGCGGCCACCGCGAGGTTGCCGTCGACGTGGTTGCGGTTCCACTGGGCGGGGAACTCGTTGACGCCCCAGCGCAGCGTGCCGCCGTCCTTGACGCGGTCGCGCGGCTGGACGTTGATGTCGAACGCCTTGACCTGCCCGCCGTCGTCGCCGGGGCCGCCGGGCCCGCCCGGGCGCTGCCCGCAGCCCGCC
>NZ_QNFZ01000802.1 GCF_003313395.1 Nonomuraea lactucae
CAGCCCGCGCAGGCGCCGCCGCGCGACGAGGGCGACATCGTGACGCTCCTGCACGTCCCGGGCGGCGGCTCGGCGGCGCCGATGCGGTTCGGCCCGGGCGTCGGCACGCGGCACGAGCAGGACGAGACCACGGCCCAGCGGATCTGGCGCGAGGGAAGGGGGGAGGCGGCGACGCTCCAGAAGGCCCCCGCCAGGCGCTCCCGCGCGGGCCGGCGGCGGACGATCCTCTCCGCGGCGCTGTTCGCGATCATCATCGCGGGGGCGATCCTGGCCTGGCTGAAGCTCGGCGTGGGCGACGCCCCCGCGCTCGCGGTCACCTCGATCGAGGTCGTGGCGCCGAAGAAGACCCAGGGCTGCGACAGCGCCGTGGTCGTCACCGGCACCATCGTGACCAACGGCGCCCCCGGGGAGATCACCTACGAGTGGCGCAAGAGCACGGACAAGGAAGTGGTCAAGCAGACCCTCCGCGCCACCGCCGACAAGACCTCGTACGAGGTGCCGCTGCGGTGGACGCTCAAGGGCAGGAGCAGCGTGAAGGCCACGGCCACGCTCGTCGTGCTGTCGCCCGGGCCCCGCCTGACGGACAAGGGGTCGTTCACCTACAAGTGCTGACGCAGCATGCCGGCGTCGCTCGAACAATGCATATGAAAGCGGTTCTTACTAATCTGACGAACATGACCACGCAGACCCCCGCGGGCTGGTACCCCGACCCCTACGGATCGCCCCAACTCCGCTGGTGGGACGGCAACCAGTGGACCGACGCCACCCACCAGCAGGAGCAGGGAGCGCCACCGCAGCAGCCGTCGGGGCCGCAGCCCGCCCCTGACTGGACGGCCACGCCGGCGAACCCGACCCTCCAGTTCGGCCAGCCGAACCCCGGACAGTCGCCCTACGGGCAGACCCAGCCCGGCCACGGCGGGCCGCCGTACGGGCAGGGCGAGGGGCAGGCGCCGTACGGGCAGGGCGAGGGCCGGCCGCCGCATGGGCAGCCGCCTTCGTACGGGTACGGGCAGCCGCCCTCGTCCGGATACGGGCCGCCGCCCTCGTACGGGTACGGCCAGCAGGGTCAGACGGGCCAGTGGAGCGGCGCGCAACTGCCCGGCCCCGGCTTCGGCCCGCCGCCGAAGCAGGGCAACCCGCTCCCCTGGGTGTTCGGCGGGCTGGCCGCGCTGGTCGTCATCGGCGTCATCGTGGCGGCGGGCATCTTCTTCGTGAACCGCGGATCGCCCACCGCGACGGCGCCCACGCCGAGCGAGACGCAGGAGCAGCTCCCCGACCCCGGGCAGAGCTCGGAGCCGCCGCCCCCGACGGGCGAGCTGCCGCAGCCGCAGGACGGCCGCATCACCGACCCGCAGGCGGGGGTCTCCTACGCGCCGCCCGACGACTGGAGCGTGCCCGACTACTCCGCCATCAACGGCGCCAACCCCGCCCAGCAGCGCTGGTCGAGCGGCGTGCAGGCGATCTCCCACGAGAAGTACGACGGCAAGGACGACTGGATCGGCAACGTCTACACGGGCCTGCTGAACGAGCTCTACCCGTACGAGGGCGCGCAGGGCCTGGGGGCCACAGCCAAGATCGTGTTCGCGGACTTCGCCAAGTACTACCAGCTCCCCCACGAGACCAAGATCCTCGAGGACAAGGCGTTCAAGATCGGCGACCGGGCCGCGTGGGTGCTGCGGTTCGAGCTCGACTTCTCCAAGATATCGAAGGAGGAGGGCTACAAGTGGAAGAAGGAGACCGGCGCGGTCGTGCTCATGGACCGCGGCGAAGGAGAGCGTCCGGCTCTCGTCTACGTGTCCGTGCCGGACAACCTCGGCACCGATGTGGTCGATCAGGTTCTGAGCTCGCTCAAGCCTGCCTGAACGATGGCACTAGGCTGTTCCTGTAAGCAAGCGGGCGGGCAGCTCCGAGCCGCTTGGGCGAGGAGTACGAATGAGTGACTTGCTGGTCTGGATCGACTGCGAGATGACCGGGCTGGACCTCGGTCGCGACGCGCTCGTCGAGGTGGCGTGCGTCATCACCGACAGCGAGCTCAACCAGCTCGACGAGGGCGTCGACGTCGTCATCAAGCCGCCGCCCGAGTCGCTGGAGCAGATGTCGCAGGTGGTCCGCGAGATGCACACGGCCTCGGGTCTGCTGCCCGAGTTGCCGGGCGGGGTGACGCTCGCCGAGGCCGAGTCGCTCGTGCTCGACTACATCCGCCGCCACGTCCGCGAGCCGAAGAGGGCGCCGCTCTGCGGAAACTCCATCGGCACCGACCGGACGTTCATCTCCCGCGACATGCCCGCGGTCGACGCCTTCCTGCACTACCGGATGATCGACGTCTCCTCCATCAAGGAGCTGGTGCGGCGCTGGTACCCACGGGTCTACTTCGCGGCGCCGGAGAAGCAGGGCGGCCACCGAGCGCTCGCCGACATCACGGAGAGCATCAGGGAGCTGCGCTACTACCGGGCCTCGGTGTTCGTCGCCCAGCCCGGCCCCGACTCGGCGACGGCCCGGACCCTCGCCGAGCGTGTCACCGGCTAATCAATGGCGTAAAGACTCCCGAACACCGCTACACTTTCTCTGTGCCGCCTGACGGCGGGGCATGGTGGGTGTAGCTCAGTTGGCAGAGCGCCAGGTTGTGGTCCTGGATGTCGAGGGTTCAAGTCCCTTCACTCACCCTGAAGGAAGTCCCTGGTGGAAGGCCCGGTCGCACAGGCGGCCGGGCCTTCCGCATGACGGGACGCCCCACTTGCCCCAGGCGGCAAGACAGCCGGTGCTTTTCATCGCGGCGTTGTCAGTGGCGACCTGTTCAATGTGCCCCATGGAGATGGATACGCGAAGGCGTGGGTTGTTCTGGGACGTCCTGGAGGGGCGGATCCCGCCGCCGCCTGCCGCCGAGCTCCTGGGATGGGAGCTGGTCAACGTCGATCCGGACCGGGGGACCATCGAGGTGGCGTTCGAGGCGGATGAACGGTTCGCCAACCCGGTGGGCGTGGTCCAGGGCGGGTTCCTGGCCGCGATGCTCGACGACACTCTGGGGCCTGCGCTGGTCGCGACGTTGCAGGAGCACCAGTTCGCGCCGACCCTCGATCTCCATGTCCAGTTCCTCCGCCCCGCCCGCCCCGGACGACTGCTGGGGCGGGGGCGGATCGTGCAGCGCGGAAAGGAGGTCTGCTTTCTCGCCGGAGAGCTCGTCGGTCCCGACGGCAGGCCCGTGGCGGTGGCGACGGCGACGGCCCGAATCCAAACGGTCCGCCAGGAGTAGGCCCCAGCGACCGCCCACCACCGAAATTTCTCTCCGACGAACAGGCCGCCCGTGTCGAAATCATCGCGGCGGCTTCGACCTACCGGTGACAGACGAAGGTTCACGGAGGAGCACACGATGCAGAAGATCACCACGTACCTGTGGTTCAACGACCAGGCCGAAGAGGCGGCCGAGTTCTACACCTCCCTCTTCGACGACTCGCGGATCATCTCGGTCCAGCGGTACGGCGATGCGGGACCGGGACCGGCGGGGCAGGCCATGATGGTGACGTTCGAGCTGGCCGGTCAGCGCTTCCTCGCCCTGAACGGTGGCCCACAGTTCACGTTCACTGAGGCGATCTCGCTGTACGTCGACTGCGCGACGCAGGCGGAGGTCGACGAGCTGTGGGCGAAGCTCACCGAAGGCGGCGAGGAGTCGCACTGCGGCTGGCTGAAGGACAGGTGGGGCCTGTCCTGGCAGATCATCCCCACAGTGTTGCCCGAGCTGCTGAGCAGCCCCGACCCGGCGAAAGCCCAGCAGGTCATGAAGGCCATGCTCGGCATGCAGAAGATCGACATCAGGACGCTGGAAGAAGCCGCCGGCCTCTGACCGGCGGCCGGACGGAACAGATCCCCATAGAACACCATCACCACATCGCCGCCGGCGAGCGTTGGACCACCGGATGGTCATCGTCGGCCTCCTCATGGTGCCGATCGTCATCGCAGGACTCGTGATCATGAATTCTCGCAGGCGGCGCAGAGCGGTGATCCTGCCGAGACGACCGCTGTCGGCGCAAGAGCTGGAGGATCATGTACGCGACCTGACCGGCCAAGGCGAGATGATCGCGGCGGTAAAACTCGTCCGCCAACAGACCGGCCTCGACCTCATCCAGGCCAAGGCCATGGTCGACGGCATCGCCGCCGGAGGCAGCGCGCTCGGCCACCCCGCCATGCGGAGGCTGGCCACGCCTCGGACGGTCGACCGTGCCGACCTGGCCACCCGGGTGCGCGATCTGAAGGCCGCGGGCCGTAGCAAGCAGGCCGTACACCTGGTGCGTGGCGAGACGGGCATGGGTCGGAGGGAGGCCGAGCTGTTCGTCAGTGGCCTCTGAACAGAACCGTCGGCCGCGAAACCCACCCGTCACAGCCGCCGAGCGGCTGCAGCAACCTATGTAGACGCCTCGTAGGGTGCGGCTCCGTGGCGACCACCCCACCGATGATCTGGGCCGAGGGGATCAGAGTGGGGGTGGCGTTTGACGGCGGTGTTCACGTGGGCCGGGATGGCCTGCGAGACCAACCCGCGGGTCACGGTCAAGAGGGTCTCGATCGCCGGTCAGGCGGACCAGTCCCAGGATGACAAGCGTATGCCCGCCTGCCGTACCAGGCGCAGTACGTCAGGCGGGCGTGGCGGACGCGGCGCAACGCCCTTAGGGGTCGTGCCAGGAGAGGTCCCGGTGCCCCAGCGTGCTGCCCCGTCCTGGACGGTGGGGTGGGACAGGGGCGGGTCAGCGGTTGCGTGACAGCCAGAGGCCGATGGCCGTGACGCGGGAGTCCACGCCCAGTTTGGCGTAGATGCGGTTGACGTGGTTCTTGACCGTCTTCTCGCTGAGGAAAAGACGTTGTGCGATCTGGCCGTTGGACTGGCCAGTGGCAATCAGGTCCATGACCTCGGCTTCGCGCTTGCTCAAGGACGTGAACACGCTATCGAACGGTGCGTCGTCGACTCTCATCCGGCCTCCGGAGGCACGCAGACGGTCAGAATCGCCGAGGGCCCCCGCACTTCCGGCGTTAGCGGTAGACAGTGAGCATAACTCGCATTGTCATGTTTTGGGGACGTTAAGGAAAAAACGGCCGTGGAAGCGCCCTGAGGCGCTCCCTGCCTCGGCAGGGTCCGGCCGAGCTTCGCTGCGGCCGGACCGGCCGGATCCGCGCGGCCCCCGGAGCCCCACACACCCCCGCCGCGCGAGGCCGTGGCGGGC
>NZ_QNFZ01000809.1 GCF_003313395.1 Nonomuraea lactucae
TCGACGATTTCGAACGAGGCGCCGGTGGCAGCCACACCGAGCCACTCCTTCACCGGAGTACCCGTGTTGATTAGACGTACAGGCTGAAACCGGTGCCGAAACTGCACTGCTCGCTAGCGAGGAAGGGCACGGCGGCGGCGATCTCCCCCGGCGCGGACGGCTACGGCCAGGCAGCCTGGCCATCGATGCCAGGTCACTACTTCAGCGGCAGCGTGATGCCGTCCAGCGCCAGCACCATGCACACGCACATGGATCGGCGAGTGTGAGGCCGGTGCCGGCGGCCGCCGCGGGTATGGGCGGGCAGATTCGCGACCAGCTCCGCAAGCGTGTCCGCCGTGAGATGGGCCGATTCCTCGGTCCGAGGCCGACGGCCCGGGAAGGGGGCCACGGGTCGCCGTCCGGCGCTGAATCGCTGGCGCTGGCTGCGCTGTCGTATCCGTTCTGGATGTGGGCCCGCCGGGGGCGGTGCACTGTGTGCGGATCAGCGGGCGATCGAGATCGCGAAGGGCGCGAATCCGCTGGACCGAATCACGTGCGGTACGAACAGTATCGCGGCCTCCGTGGCGCGGGCGGTCCGGATCCCGCCGAGATCAGTGATCCACTCCTTGCGCCAGCCGAGGTTGATGAGCAGTTCACGGACGGTCTGCTTGGCCTGCGGGTCCTCGCCGGAGAGGTAGGCGTCGGGCGCCTGGGTGAGCGTGGCCGGCGCGGTCATCACCGGGAAGAGCATGGTGTTGAGTGTCTTGACGACGCGCGTTTCGGGGAGCGCTTCCTGGAGTTGCTCGGCGAGGCTTGAGCCGGGGTAGATCAGGTCGGCGGGCAGTCCGTCGGGTCCGTCGACGGTGGCGTTGGAGACGTCGACGAGGATCTTGTCGCGCAGTTCCTCGCGCAGGGCGACGAGCCGGTCCAGCGAACCGGCGCCCGGGGTGGCGTTGATGACGATCTGGGCTGTCCGGGCAGCGTGGGCGGCGGCGCCCGGCGCGCGGTCCGCCACGGTCACCTCATGCCCTGCCCGGGTGAGGGCTGTGGCCAGGTTGCCGCCGACGCGGCCGTTTCCGAGAACTGCGATCGTGGTCATGATGATCTGGTCCTTCCGTGCGTGCAGGTTGTGGTGCGCGGTCAGCGTGAGAGCGTGGCGACGGCCTCGGCGTGGACGCCGGGCGCGGCGGCCAGGAAGCTCTCGCTCTGCGGGGTCCAGGGGCGGCCCTCGGCGTCGGAGATCTGTCCGCCGGCCTCGGTGACGAGCAGCGCCCCGGGCAGCAGGTCCGCGCGGGCGCCGGCGAACTGCCAGAAGGCGTCGATCCGGCCGGCGGCCACGTTCACCAGGTGCAGGGTCGCGGGTACGGCGGTGCGGACGACGAGCGCGTCGAAGAGCATCGCGGTGATCGAGGAGCCGACGCGCCGCACGACCTTCTCGTCCTCGTCCGGCCGGGCCTGGCTGGTGGCCACGATGCTCAGGCCGAGGTCCGCGGTCTGGGAGACGCGCAGCGGCCGGCCGTCGAGGTGGGCGCCCGCTCCGGTGAGCGCGGTGTAGGTCTCGCCGGTCAACGGCAGGTGGACCGCGGTGAGCACCGGCTGGTTCTCCCGCACGAGGGTGGCGGTCACCGCCCACTCCGGCAGGGCGTGCAGGTGGTTGACGTTGCCTTCGGCCGGATCCACGACCCACCATTCGCCGGGCGGCAGCGCCCCGCCGTCCAGTTCGTCCTCCACCCAGCCGGCGTCCGGGCGCAGGCGCGTGAGGCGGGGGCGCAGGATCTCGAGGGCCGTGTCGTCGTTGGCGGCGAGCGAGCGCATCAGCTCTTCGCGGGTCTGGTAGCGGATCACCTCGCCGAAGCGCTCGCGCAGCGCCGAACCGGCCGCGCGCACGGCGATCGCGGTCTGGCCGAGAAGGTCGGCGTCGGAGGCGGCGACGTCAGTGGTCTGAAGCGTTTCGGACATGGTGGTACTCCCATGTGAGGAGGGGTGAGGAGGCCCGGTCGGGCCAAGCTGTGCGTTCCGGCTTGCGCTCTCGTCTCGAAGGTATACAGCCCTTTGATTAACTTCAAATGCATGTCAAGCACGGCTAGGATTACTCGCATGCAATTGGATTTGAACCTGCTCGCCGCGCTCGACGCGCTCCTGGAGGAGGGAAGTGTGGCCGGGGCGGCCGCGCGCCTGCACGTCACCGCCCCCGCGATGAGCCGGAGTCTGGGCCGAATCCGGCGCACGACCGGGGATCAGATCCTGGTGCGCACCGGCCGCACGATGACCCCGACGCCGTATGCGATCGCCGTCCGGGAACAGGTACACGAACTGCTGCTCCAGGTCCAGGGGGTGCTGGCACCGAGCCGTGAACTCGATCTGGCAACGTTGGAGCGCACTTTCACACTCCGCTGGCACGATTCCCTGGTCGCCTTGAGCGGCCCCGCACTGCTCGCGGCCGTGCGCGGACAGGCGCCGGGCGTGCGATTGCGCTTCGTCGCGGAATCGAGCATCGACACCCCCGAGTTGCGGCGCGGCGAGGTCGACCTGGAGGCGAACGCCAACCGCCCGAGCGCACCGGACATCCGGGCCGAGAACGTGGGCGAGACCCGCCTTGTCATCGTCGTGAGGCAGGGGCACCCCCTCACCCGCGTCAGGACAGTCACCGCAAAGCGGTACGCCGCCGCCGAGCACGTCACCGTCTCGCGACGTGGAAACCTCAGCAATGCCCTCGACGACGCCCTCGCGCGGCTCGGCCTCGCCCGCCGCGTGGTGGCGACCGCGCCCACGGAAGCGGCCGCGCTGGAGTTCGCGCGCGGCTCCGATCTCCTGATCAGCGTCCCCGAAGCCACCACGCGGTCAGCGGTCGCCGACCTCGGCCTGGTCGTGCTCCCCCTCCCACTCGAACTGCCGTCGGCACCGATATACCTGTCGTGGCATCAGCGCTACGACACCGACCACGCCCACGCCTGGCTGCGCGGGCTGGCGCGAACCGCGCTGGCCACGTGCGGAGCCTCGTAGTCGGCGCCGTCCGGCCGCTTCACCCATACGTCCACGCGACCACCTTGCTGCCGCACGGCCGGCCGCTGTGCGGGCTCGCGTCAGATCACCAGCCCCCGGCGGTAGGCGTACACGACCGACCTGAACCCGGTCGCCAAGCCCGAGTTCGCCGAGAACGCAGGACACGAACGTTTTGACGGTCTCCTGACCCCTTCACCTCAATGCTGCTGGCCCGCTCCCGCCACGCCTCCGTCCGCTCCCTGAAGCGGTACGCACGCCCCAGCGTCGGCGCGGTCGCTCGGCACGTCGCCGAACGCGGCGGCGATCTGCTTGAACGTCAGCAGCGGCTTGTCCGTGCGGGTGCCGGCCATGGGGGCGGCCAGGCCGACGCCTGCGGCTCCGGCCGACCGCGACGAGGCACCGGGACATCCGCAGAAGGAGTCATACACAAACCAACGACGGATCTTCGGCGCAGGACACTAGCTTCGCCCCGAGGGCGGGAACGAGCTTGGTGGTCGATTCCCGAACGCTTTGGCGCGTTCTTTCAGCTCGGTGAACGTGGTGTTCAGCAGCGAGAGGAGGCCGGGGCGAGCAGCGCGGCGAAGATGCCCTGCATGGCGCGGGCGGTCACCAGGACGGTGGCGTACGGCGATCGCGGGCCGGCCTATGGGCGGCGGGCGATCCAGGTGGTGCGCGTCGTACGGACGCTCAGGTCGCCGCGGCGCGTGATGCCGAGCGGGTGGTTCTGGTCCAGGAGGGCGTCGAGTGCGGCCAGGTCGTCCGCGTCCAGGGCGTCGGCGGCATGGGAGCACAGCTTGGCCAGGCAGATGTGCGCGTAGCGGCCCAGTGCCGGGCCGGCCTGGGAGGCGGTGAGGCGGATCTCGAAGGGGCGGCGCGCCTCCACAGTGAACCCGGCGTCCGTGAGGGTCTGGGTCCATTCGTGAGGCGGCTGGGTGTTCGTCACGGCATGCAGGCGGGCTTCCAGGCTGGGGCGGCCGACACCGGCGTCCGGTGGCAGAAAGCGCGGGAAGAAGTCCATCTCGCTGACAGCGAGCAAGCCCCCCGGCCGCAGCTGCCCGTACGCCTGGGCCAGCGTCCGGACCGGATCACTCAGGTGGTGCAGGAACGCGGCCGCCCACATCAGGTCGTACGGCTGCGCGGGTAGGGGCCACGGCTCGTCCAGGTTCGCCTCCAGCGTGCGCACGCGCCCTGCGACGCCGCGCGCAGCCGCCTGCTTCTGCAGACGGTGCAGCATCTGCGGCGAGATGTCGGCCGCCGTGAGCGACGCGGAGGGAAACTGCTCGGCAAGCGCGAGGGTGCCGGTGCCGGGACCGCTGCCCACGTCCATGATCCGCTGCGGCGCAGGGTTAGCGAGAGCCGCGATCCAGCCGGTCAGCTCAGCCAGGTAGGGCTTGAGGACCTCAGCGTCCAGTTCCAGCAGCTCCGCCATCGCGACGTCGGAGCGGCTCGCATGCTCGCGCCCCATATGTCCGCTCTTGGTGTGGTGTGTGCTCATGACTCGACGGTAGGGTGATCCCTGCCATCAGGTCATACACTCTTGCCGGTGGAGCAAGAATCAACTCTCGACGCCGTCGTCAGGATGCGCATCCGATCCCTGCGCAAGGCGCGCGGATGGTCACTGGACAACCTCGCCGAGCGTGCGGACATCAGCCCGTCCCAGCTCAGTCGGATCGAGACCGGGCACCGACGCATCAGCCTCGACCAGCTGACTGCCATCGCGAGCGCCCTGGGTAAATCCCTCGACCAGCTCGTGGAATCCCCCGACGACTCCGACGTGGTCATCCGCCCCACTCGCGACGAGAACCGGGGCCTGACCACCTGGCTGCTCAGCGGCGACAACGGCCCCCAGGGGCTCACGGTCGCCAAGATGCGCATCACTGACCCGGTCGGCGCCGTCACACGCGACGACTTCGGTGTCCACCCGGGCCGCGACTGGTTCACCGTGCTGTCCGGCACAGTCGTCCTCTACCTTGGCGAACGCGTCATCCGCGTCGAAGCAGGACAGGCCGCCTCCTTCTCCACCATGACCCCCCACACCCTGCGCGCCGACCGCGGACCCGCCGAAATCCTGTGCATCCTCGACCACAACGGCGAGCGCAACCACCTACGGGCGGGGTAACTGACCGTACTGCCTGGCGGTCTGTAGCCAAACGAACGTTATCTTGAGCTTCGAAGCGGCGTGCGGCGTTGACCTGGGGCGATGCGGTGAGGACAGTGTTCATGAGGCAGCTC
>NZ_QNFZ01000803.1 GCF_003313395.1 Nonomuraea lactucae
ACCCGCACCCCCGCCCCGGACCACACCGCCTCGCACCCGGCCAGTCCCACCGCCGGCCCGGACGGCAGCCCGGCCGCCACGCGGGCGCGGCGCACCTTCGAGCCCACGCCGGCGAGGCGTACACCCGACCCCTCGCCCTCAGGGCAGGGGCCCGTCAGGCCCGTGCGGACCAGCCACCCGCCCACCGCCACGGACGGTCCGCCGCCCACCAGGACCGAGGACCCCCAGGCGCGGCACACACCACCCGGCCAGACGAAGAGACCTGACAAGCAGGACAAGGGCGACAGGGGCGTCAAGGGCCACCAGGGCGACGCGCAGGACTAGGTCGCCGGCCTCAGCCGCTCACGAAAGGATCAGGCAGCGCGGCAGGATCAGGCAGTGCGGCAGGATCAGGCAGTGCGGCAGGATCAGGCCGTGCGGCGGGCCAGGCTGTCGTCGACGGCGTCCGGGGACAGCACGTGGTCGAGGACCATCACCGCGCAGCCGCTGATGCCCGCGCCCGCGCCCAGCCGGCTCGGCTCGATGCGCAGCCTGCGCGTGGCGAGCGCGGTCGAGCGGCGGTAGACCACCTCGCGGATGCTCGACACGAGCGGCCCGAACGCCTCGGCCACGTCGCCGCCCAGCACCACGACCGACGGGTTGAGGATGTTGACCGCCCCGGCCAGCACCTCGCCGATCCGGCGTCCCGCCTCGCGTACGGTCGCCATCGTCGCGGCGTCGCCCGCGCGCACCAGGGCGGTGACGTCGCCGATGGTCTTGACGTCCTTGCCCGCGTCGCGGAGCTGGCGCAGCAGCGCGGTGCCGCTCGCCACCGAGTCGACGCAGTCGACGTTGCCGCAGCGGCACAGCACGCCGCCGCCGTCGAGGACCGGGATGTGCCCGATCTCGCCGGCCGCGCCCATCGCGCCGCGCAGGATCTCGCCGCCCGCGATCACGCCCGCGCCGATCCGGGTGGACACCTTCACGAACATCAGGTCGCCCAGCTCGGGATAGACGCCCCGGTGCTCGCCGATGGCGAGCACGTTCACGTCGTTGTCGACCAGGACGGGCACCGGGAACCGCTCGCCGAGGATGGGCGGGATCACCACGCCGGTCCAGGACGCCATCACCCTGGCGCTCTCGGTGCGGCCCTCGGCGAACTCGACCGTCGCCGGGACGCCCATGCCCACGCCCTTGATCATCGCCCGGGGGCGGTCCGCGAGGAGCTCGTCCCAGGTGTCCATGAGCAGCGGCAGCACCACGTCGGGCCCCTGCTCCACGTCAATGGCGAACTCGCGCCCGGCCAGCTCGCGCGCCGCCAGGTCGCAGACCGCGACCCTGGTCCGGGTCGCGCCCAGTGCCGCGACGAGGACCACACCGCCCGCCGCGTTGAACTCCAGCCGGACCGGGGGCCGCCCGCCGGTGGAGGGGGCGTCGGCGCGCTCGACGACCAGGCCGCGCTCGAGCAGCTCGCCCACGCGCAGCTGCACCGCCGGCCGTGAGAGGCCGGTGACCCGGCCGAGGTCCGCCCGCGTCACGGCCTCGCCCGTGCGGATGAGGCGGAGCACCTCGCCACTCGTGGCGAGCGTCGCGGCGGTACGTCGAGGCATCGGCTAAGTGAATCACAGGAGGTTAGGTAATGAAAAGTCGCGACTTTTTCATCTCAGATGCCAAAACTCAGCTTGTGTGTGACCCAAACTCTGACTAATGTCCGTTCTGTCCCTCTTGTAGATCATCGGAGTGTCCCGCCGTGTCCTCCCTCACGACGTCCCCCGTGCCGGTGTCCGCTGCCCACACCGCCGACCTGGTGGTGTTCGGCGGCACCGGAGACCTGTCCATGCGCAAGCTGCTCCCGGCGCTGTACCACAGCGACAGGGACGGCCGGCTCTCCCCCGAGACCCGCGTCATCGCCCTGTCCCGGGGCGGGCTGGACGACGCCGACTTCCGCGGCAAGGTGGACGCCGAGGTACGCGACCAGGTGCCCGCAGACGACCCCGCCGGATGGCGGCGCTTCCTCGGCCGCCTGCGCCACGTGTCGGTCGACGTGGGCGGCCTGGACCCCCAGGGCGCGGGCGAGCAAGGCGCGGGCGAGGCCCGGAGGGTGGGCCGCCGGTCCGGGTGGGAGACGCTGGCCGCCCTGCTGGCCGGGCACGAGGACCGCGACCGCGTCTTCTACCTGGCGAGCCCGCCGCGGACGTTCGGCGCGTTCTGCCGCGAGGCGGCCGGGGCCGGGCTGGTCACCCCGCGCTCCCGGGTGGTGCTGGAGAAGCCGCTCGGCCACGACCTGGCCAGCGCGCAGCGCATCAACGACGAGGTCGGCGCCATCTTCGACGAGCGGCAGATCTTCCGGATCGACCACTACCTGGGCAAGGAGACCGTGCAGAACCTGCTCGTGCTCCGCTTCGCCAACGCCTTCCTGGAGCCGATCTGGAACTCCCTCTGGATCGACCACGTGCAGATCACCGCGGCCGAGACCGTCGGCACGCCCGGCAGGCGCGGCTACTACGACCACGCGGGCGCCCTGCGTGACATGGTGCAGAACCACCTGCTCCAGCTCCTCTGCCTGACCGCGATGGAGCCCCCGGCGCGCAACGACCGCGAGGCCATCCGCGACGAGAAGGTGAAGGTGCTGCAGGCGCTGCGCCCGATCACGGGCGGCGAGGTGGACAGGTTCACCGTGCGCGGCCAGTACGTCGAGGGCGGCGGCATGCCCGGCTACCTGGACGAGCCCGCCTCCACCCCGCCGACCGAGGAGTCGTGCCGGGTGGAGACGTTCACCGCGATCCGCGCCGAGATCAGGAACTGGCGCTGGGCCGGGGTGCCGTTCTACCTGCGCACCGGCAAGCGGATGCCGCGGCGCACGTCGGAGATCGTGGTGCGGTTCAAGGACGTGCCGCACTCCATCTACCCCGGTGGCACGCCGAACCGCCTGGTCCTGCGGCTGCAGCCGGAGGAGGGCATCGAGCTGCACATCATGGCCAAGGAGCCCGGCGCGGGCGAGGTCACGCTCAAGCCGGTGCCGCTGAGCCTCAGCTTCGGCGAGACGTTCACCGCGCGGGTCCCCGAGGCGTACGAGCGGCTGCTGACCGACGTGCTGTCAGGCAACCCCACGCTGTTCATGCGCCGCGACGAGGTGGAGGCCGCCTGGCGCTGGATCGACCCGATCCTGGCCGCCTGGGAGGCGTCCCCCGGCCTGCCCGAGCCCTACCCCGCCGGGACGAGCGGCCCCGCCGGCGCCCGCGAACTGCTCGGCCGCAGCGGCCGATCCTGGCACGAGGAGGAGTCGTGACCCCGCCCACCGTCCCAGGCAGCCGCCCGCCCCACGAAGGAGCGTCCATGAACCCCGTCGTCCAGGAGATCACGGACCGGATCGCCGAGCGCAGCCGCGCCAGCCGTACGGTCTATCTGGACCGGATCCGCCGCGACGGCGAGAGGGCCCGCGCCAAGGGGCCGGCGCGGGCCCACCTGGGCTGCGCCAATCTGGCGCACGGCTTCGCCGCCGCGCCCGCCGAGGACAAGCCCGTGCTCAGGGGCACGGCCAAGCCGGGCGTGGCGATCGTGACCAGCTACAACGACATGCTCTCCGCGCACCAGCCGTACGAGGCGTACCCGCCGGTGCTGAAGGCGGCGGTGCGCGCGGCGGGCGGCGTCGCGCAGGTGGCGGGCGGCGTGCCCGCGATGTGCGACGGCATCACCCAGGGCCGCCCCGGCATGGAGCTGTCGCTCTACAGCCGCGACGTGATCGCCATGGCGACGGCCATCGCGCTGTCGCACGACATGTTCGACGCGACGCTGCTGCTCGGCGTCTGCGACAAGATCGTGCCGGGCCTGCTGATCGGGGCGCTGCACTTCGGGCACCTGCCCGCGGTGTTCGTGCCCGCGGGACCGATGACGTCGGGGCTGCCGAACAAGGTCAAGGCACGCACCCGCCAGCTGTTCGCCGAGGGCAAGGTGGGGCGCGGGGAGCTGCTCGACGCCGAGGCCGAGTCGTACCACTCCCCCGGCACCTGCACCTTCTACGGCACCGCCAACTCCAACCAGGCGCTCATGGAGGTCATGGGCCTGCACCTGCCGGGTTCGACGTTCGTCAACCCGCACACCGAGCTGCGGCAGGCGCTGACCGGGGCGGCCGGGCGCAGGGCGGTGGAGATCACCGCGCACGGCGGCGAGTACACCCCGGTGGGCGAGCTGGTCGACGAGAAGGCGATCGTGAACGCCTGCGTCGCCCTGCTGGCAACCGGCGGCTCCACCAACCACACGCTCCACCTGGTCGCCATGGCCGCCGCGGCGGGCACCGTGCTCACCTGGGACGACCTGGCGTGCCTGTCGAAGGTGGTGCCGTCGCTGACCCGCATCTACCCCAACGGCCAGGCCGACGTGAACCACTTCCGCGACGCCGGCGGCATGCAGGTGCTCATCGGCGACCTGATCGACGAGGGACTGCTCCACGCCGACGTGCTGACGGTGGCCGGGCGCGGGCTCGACCGCTACCGCTCGGCTCCCGCGCTGCGCGACGGCGCGCTGGTGTGGGAGGACGTCACCGGCGGCAGCCAGGACCTGGACGTGCTGCGGCCGGTGGCCGATCCGTTCGCGGCCGACGGCGGCATCCACATGGTCGAGGGCAACCTGGGCCGCGCGGTGAGCAAGGTGTCGGCGGTCAAGCCGGAGCACCTGGTGATCGAGGCTCCGGCCAAGGTCTTCGACGACCAGCTCGAACTGCTGCGCGCGTTCGAGGCCGGGGCGCTGGACGGGCAGGACTTCGTGGCCGTCATCCGCTACCAGGGGCCGAGTGCCAACGGCATGCCCGAGCTGCACAAGCTCACGCCGCCGCTGGCCGTGCTCCTCGATCGGGGGCAGCGGGTGGCGATCGTCACCGACGGGCGGATGTCCGGCGCGTCCGGGAAGGTGCCCGCCGCCATCCACCTGTCGCCGGAGGCGGCCGACGGGGGGCCGATCGCGCTGGTCCGCGAGGGCGACGTGATCCGGCTCGACTCCGCGGCCGGGACGCTGGAGCTGCTGGTCCCAGCGGAGGAGCTCGCCCGGCGCGCCCCGGCGGGGCGGCCACTGAGCGACGCCCAGTGGGTGGGCACGGGGCGGGAGCTGTTCGCGACCTTCCGCCGCATGGCGGGGCACGCCGAGCAAGGGGCGGGCATCTTCGGCGTCAGCGGCGCCGAGTCCCCGCACCACGGCCCGGGCCTCGGCTTCCCGTCCGAGGCCGGCGCCTCCCACCTGGAGTCCGGCGGGGCGGGGCCCGGCAGTGCGGCGTCCGGCGGGGCGGC
>NZ_QNFZ01000806.1 GCF_003313395.1 Nonomuraea lactucae
GAGCAGCTGTGGCGGCGGGCGTTCGGCCGCCGCCTGGTGCGTCCCCGTGACGACGCGGCCACGGCCGAGGTGGCGCTCAGGCTGGGCGCCGACGCCCCGGGGACGCGCATTCTGGACATCGGGCTGCGGCTCCTGGGCACCGAGCTGGCCGCTCAGAGCCGTACCCCGCCCACTGTGTACGCGGCGCATCTGTCGGCGCGCAGTCTCGACCTGTGGATTCATCCGCCCGACAGCGACCCGCCCGAGCCCTGGACGGTCCAGGACGGCGGCCAGGTGTGGCGACTGGCCGCGCACGAGGGCCGCCTGCTGGCCGACCGCATCGGCAGACGCGGGGGCCCGACCAGCCAGACGGATGAACGCGGCAGGACGGACGAACGCGGCAGGACGGACGAGCGCGGCAGGGACGAGCGTGGTCGCTCAAGCGGGAGGGCCGTATTTGGTGCTGAGGGGGCAGCATCCTGGAGTGATAGCGAGCGCGAACACGAGCGAGGGCGAGAGTGGGAGTGGGCGCGCGATCACGGGCGCGAGCACGACCACGAGCGTGAGTTGCTGGGCGGTGCGCCGTATCCGGGGCTGGTCTCGCTCGGGACCGATGCGAGCGGGCGGGTGCTGGTTGACCTGGAGGCTGCCCAGGGATTGATCAACATTCGCGGTCGGCAGACCACCGCCGCGCTCGCCGCGGTGGCCGTCGAGTTGGTGACCAATCGGTGGTCGGACCGCATGCGCGTCACGCTCGTGGGGTTCGGTGAGGAGTTGACCGCGATCGCACCCGATCGGGTCAGGGCCGTGGGGAGCCTGGCCGAGGTGCTGCCCGAGTTGGAGGCGGGCGCCGCCCCGCGTCAGGAGGTGCTGACCGGCCGGATCACCGGCAGCCCGCGCGTGGCCCACTACCTGCTCTCGGCTGTGACCCCCACCAACGACGAGGCGCGCCGGCTGGCCCTGCTCGCCCGCGAGGACACGGCCGGGTACGTCGTGGCCGGTGACGTGCCACACGCCACCTGGACCCTGGAGATCACCGACGACGGCAAGGCGCGGATCGGTGAGCTGGGCTTCGAGGTGACTGCTCAGCTGCTGCCACGCCGGCACTATCAGGCGCTGGTCGATCTGTTCCGTACGGCCGGGCGGTACGACGGCGAGCCGATCCCCGAGGCCGAACCGCTGGAGGACCTCCGCAGGCCCGCGGTCGAGATCAGATTGCTAGGCCCCATCGAGATCGCCGGTCTGGGCCCGCTGGAGGAGGGCCGGATGGCGCTGGCTGCCGAGATGCTGGTCTACCTGGCCACCCACCCCGGCGGCGTGCACCCGGTCGTACTGGGCGGAGTGCTGTGGCCACGCGGCGTGCAGGCCATGGTCAGGGACGCCACGATCGCCAGGGTCACCGACTGGCTCGGCGACCGGCACCTGCGTGTCGATGAGGCGGGCCGGCTGAGCCTCGGTTCTCAGGTGCGTACCGACTGGGCGCTGTTCCGGGAGCTGGTGCGCCGCTCCGAGGACGATCCGGCCGCGCGGGCCGTACTCCTGGAGAAGGCGCTCGGCCTGGTCAGGGGGCCGCTGTTGAGCGGGCGGCAGTCAGGCAGGTACGCCTGGCTGGCTGCTGATGATCTCGAATACGACGTCTCCGCCCAGGTGGCCGACGCCGCCCGTCGCCTGTGCGAGCTCCGGCTCGCACAGGGGGAGCCGGAGGGGGCGGTCGTGGCCGTACGCGCCGGGCTGCTGCTCGCGACCGACGACGAGAGCCTGTGGCGCGATCTGCTGCGCGCCACACACGCCACCGGCGACACGGTACGGCTGCGGGCCGCGGTCGACGCGCTGGCCAGGAGGTCGGGTGTCGGCAGGTACGGCGGTGGCCTGGCGCCCGAAACCGAGGCGCTGATCGACGAACTGCTGCCCACCTGGCGCATCCACGTGGTCAGGGAGTCGACGGCATGAGGCGGATGGGGGTGCCGCGTGTCCATGCGCCGGTGTTGTCGCGCTCCGTGGCGATGCTGCCGATGCCGGCAGGGGGGATGGCGCCCATGCGGGGAACTGTGCTGGTGCTCCTGCTTCTGGTTGTGGTGGGGTGCGGGGGGCACGGGGAGCGGCCGTACACGCCAAAGGAGGCGCCTTCCCCGGCGAAGAGCGTGCCGTCTGTGGCGCCGACCGCGCGGGTCGAGACGGTCGCGGTCGGCCAGAAGGTGCAGGTGCGCATCGAGTGGCCCGCCGACGCCGACCCGCTGCTACGGCTCGTCACCGACTACTACCTGGACTCCCGCCGGGCCGTCGTCACCGGCGACGACCGCTACCTGCGGAACCTGGAGTTCGACGCCGCGGACCAGGCGCACGCGTGGGTGCGGGAGTTCGCCGACCAGGAGCGGTCGCTGCGGGGTGTCGCCCGGCTCTACAACGTGCGCGTCCAGGCCGTCATGGGGAAGGGCGCCCAGGTCAACGCGTGCGTGGACGAGTCAGGGCTGCGCCTGATCGCCACGCGCACCGGCAAGGCGGTCTCGCCGCAGCCCCGCTGGACGCGCGTGCCGTACATGCAGGCCGTGGCCGCGCACCGGGGCGATGACGGCGTATGGCGCATCAGAGCATTCGTCCACAGCAAAGAAGGGTGTGGCAGATGAATCCCCTGGTCCCGCTGTTCACGGCGGGGATGCTGCTGATCGGCGCGGGCGCCCAGGCCGCCGCGGCCGACCCGGGCGGCGAGGTGGGCGCCGAGGGGGCGCAACGGGGACGTGAGGCGTCCCTGACGCTCAACCACTCGAAGATCGTGATCACCGGCAACGGCGTCAAGGGCGGCCGGAGCGACGGCTACCGGTTGACGAGCCCCTGCTGGTACGAGCCGGGCCCGACCCCCGAGGAGATGCTGCGGTCGCAGGAGAACTCCGCCGACCACTTCGCCCGGATCAAGGCCGATGAGAAGAGCTTCCGGGCCTACCTGGAGCAGTTCAAGGACAAGATCGGCAAGCCGGGGCGCTGGTGGACGCCCGCCTACAACGCGGCCGACCCCCGGGGGACGGCGTGCTGGACAGCGCTTGACCTGTTCGTCTTCGTGCCGCCGAACACCACTCCACCCCAGGGCATCACGCTGCGCGAGCTGGCCGACATCGCCAGGGCCGCGCTGACCGTGCCCGAGCCCACCGTCAAGCTCAATCCCGACGCCAAGAGCTATGTCAACCTGCCGACCTGGGTGTGGCTGGACGGCGCCGAGCAGACGACCCGGTCGGCCACCGCGACGATCCCCGGCGTCATGAGCGCGACCGTGGTCGCCCGCCTCCAGAGCATCAAGATCGATCCTGGGGCGCCCCGGGATCGGGCCGAGGTGAGCGACGACTGCGGCCCCTCCGGCCGGCCGTACGTCAAGGGTGGCGCGTTCAGGTGTGGGGTGCGATACCTGCGCGCGTCTCTGGACCAGCCGCGTGAGGTCTACCAGCTGACCGTGACCACCGTCTGGCCGGTCGAGGTGGCTGAGCAGGTCGTTCCGGTCCAGTACGCGCCCGTCGAGGTCGGCGTCACTCGCGATGTGCCGGTTGGCGAGGTGCAGAGCACGGTGAGGAAGTCCTAGCGCTAGGACGTTCGAACGCTGGGTGGGCCTGCGTGATGGGCGGTGCCGGGCCCTGGAACAGCCCGGCACCGAGGCGGCCGCGCCGAAGCGTGGCGGGGAGGCCGCAGAAGCGTGGCGGGAGCGGCCACGCCACGAGCGTGAACGGCCCTGTTAGAGCGTCGCCGAGAGCCGGCCGGCCTCGTGGGCCAGCAGCCATTCCTTGACTGGCGCGCCGTAGTAGTAGCCGCCGTAGCCGCCGGTGCTGGGCAGCACGCGATGGCAGGGGACGAATGGGGCGATCAGGTTCTGGGCGCAGGCCGAGCCAGCGGCGCGGGCGGCCGTCCTCGGCAGGCCGGCGCGCTCGGCCAGCTCCGCGTACGACACCGTGTCGCCGGCCTTCACCTCGCGCAGAGCCTGGTGGAGGCGCTTGCGAGTGGCGCTGCCCGGCTGCTCGACAGGGATGGCGTCGAGCGCTTCGAGGTCGCCGCGCAGGTAGTCGCGTACGGCCTGGGCGGCGGGGCCGAGGTCGTCGACCACGTCCAGCCCCTCGGCCCGCAGCTCCGGTGCCAGCCGGGCGTACATCTCCTTGGGTTCGGCGGTGAACCCGCCCGCCACCAGTACGCCCTCGCGCACCAGCAGGGAGAGCGGGCCGATCGGGGTCGGCAGGACCTGTGCGTCGATCATGATGAGCTCCAGAGGTGCAGGGCGGCGTAGGCCCGCCAGGGCCGCCACCGTTCGATGTGGTCGTCGGGAATGCCCAGGCAGGCCATGCGCTTGGTCAGCACGAGGTCGCCGGCGGGCCAGGCGTCGGGGTCGCGCAGCGCGCGCAGCGCGATGTAGCTCGCAGTCCACGGGCCGATGCCTGGGACGGCGAGCAGCTCGGCCACCGCTTCGGCCGGGTCCTGGCCTCCGTCGAGGTCGATCCGGCCCTCGGCCGTTCGGGCGGCCAGCTCCTTGATGGTGGCGATCCGCCGGTTCGTCAGGCCCAGCCCTTCGAGGGCTGTATTCAGGACCTCGGCCGGGCTGGGGAACAGGTGGGTGAGCCCCGCCACGGGCGGGCGCTGCGTGCTCAAGCATGTCGGATCGGCGGGCTGGGGCGGCGGGCCGGACGGTTGGTGCGGCGGGTCGGGGAGCGGGTGTGGTGCATTGGTGGCTGGGGTCGGTGGGCCGGTGGGCGGTTGCAGGAGGTGGGTGGGCGGTGCGTCGGCACGGGCGGGGATGGTGGTGCGGCCTGCTCTCGACACGATCCGGCCCAGCAGCGTACGGGCGCCGGCCACCGAGATCTGCTGTCCCACCACCGCCCGTACGGCCAGCTCGAACCCGTCGAACGCGCCCGGCACCCGCAGCCCCGGACGGGCCTCGACCAAGGGAGCCAGGGATGTCAGCCCCAGTGCCTCGGCGATCGAGCCGGGGTCGGCGTCGAGGTCGAGCAGGCGGCGGCAGCGGGACACTGTGCGGGCGAGCTGGCGGGTGTCGTGCACGGCCACGTCCAGGGCGATGTGGCCGTCCTGGGGGGTGAGGGTGATCGTGCCGCCTGGGACCGCCCGGCTGTACGAGGTGCGGTCCGCCACCTCCAGCCCCGGGATCGCGCGCGAGGCCAGGAAGGCGAAGATCCCGTCTGCGTCGTACGGCTCGCGCCGGTGCAGGCGGAGACGGAGCGTCGAGGTCATCAGCGCGGCGGCCGATGTGGGCGCGGCCCCGGCCCCGGCCCCGGCCCCGGCACCGGCCTCGGCCCCGGCAC
>NZ_QNFZ01000805.1 GCF_003313395.1 Nonomuraea lactucae
CGGGCGGCCAGCCAGCGCGCCGCGCCCACGCCCGGGCCGGGAACGCCGTCCCGCCGCCCCGCGAACTCCTCTCCGGACGACCACAGGCGCGACCATCCGGTCCCCACCAGCACGGCGTCACCCTCGCGGATCTCCAGGTCGCCGGCGGCCCGCTCCAGGTCGCCGGCGGTGACCTCGTAGCCGGGCGGCAGCGTGTCCACCCCGTGCGCGGAGGCCACGTCGAGCAGCACGCACCGGCCCACGTACGGGTCGAAGGCGTCGATGCCGAGCGCGCCGAACCCTTCGTGCGACATCACCTCGGCCGCGGGCCGCCCGCCGTGCAGGAGCCCGTCCTGCGAGACGTGCGCGAGCGCGTCCACGTGGGTGCCGACATGCCCGCCCGTGACGATGACCTCGTTCGCGGCCGAGCCGCCGTCCGGCCTGACCACGTCGCCGTGCCGCCGCTCCAGCGCCATCCGGAACGGCGGGTGGTTGGGCGACTGCGGCATGCCGTTGCGCATCGGCTGCCCGAGGTCAAGCACCCGCGCGCCGCCCTCCAGTGCCTTCCACAGCGACATCTCGACCGGCTCCAGACCGTCGGGGGAAGAATGTTGATCCAGACAGTACACATTCGTCCCACGTTCGCCGGTTGATCCGCATATTTACGGTCGCCGACAGTCCGGCGACGCGCGCCGGTGAGCGGAGGGGAGGGTCACCGCCGGGGCGGGTCGATGCGGGCGCCGTCCGTCGTGAAGATCATCATTCGGGACATGTCCACCCCCACCTTGGCGGCGTCGCCCGCCCGCCAGACCGGCCGGACGCCCAGCCGGACGATGAGGTCGGCGCGGCGGTGGATGCCGCTGCCCTGCGGCTGGCCGTCCGGCTCGTCCTGCGTGACCGGCTCCTCCCGCTGGCGCATCAGGCGGCGCAGCATCGAGCCGAGCCCGCCAGATCCGTTCTGGTGGCCGTTGGCGCGGGTGTGCGGGTCCGGCGGCTCGGGCACGGGCACGGCGGGCACGCCGCACTCGACGTAGGCGAGCCACTCGTGGCCGTGGTACTCCAGGGTCCGCACCCGCCCGTAGAAGGCGGGACCGTCGTACGACTCCGGCACCGGCGCGAGCCCGTCGGGCCGCAGGCCGATCAGCACGCGACCGCCGACGTGCTGGGAGATGGCGTACGCCCGGGGATCGCTCCAAGGGACCATCAGCCGGTGCGGCCCGAAGTCCAGCAGGACGTACTGGTTCTGCGGCGTGTGGACCGTCGCCGCCAGCAGGTTGAGCTGCTGGGAGTTGAGGAACGCGGCCACGAACGCCGTCGCCGGGTCGTTGTAGATCTGGGCCGGGGTGCCGACGTCCTGCAGGACCCCGCGGTTGAGGATGGCGATCCGGTCGGCCAGCGTGAGCGCCTCCACCTGGTCGTGCGTCACGTAGATCGTCGTGACGCCCAGCGACCTGACCAGCGCGGAGATCTCCATGCGCAGCTCGGTGCGCATACCCGCGTCGAGGTTGGACAGCGGCTCGTCCATGAGGAACAGCTTGGGCTGCCGGACGATCGCCCGGCCCATCGCGACCCGCTGCCGCTGGCCGCCGGAGAGCGTGCCGGGCCGGCGGTCGAGGGTCTCCTCGATGTGCAGGGCCTTGGAGAGTTCGATGACGCGCTCGCGGACCTTCGCCGGGTCCGACTTGGCGATCTCCAAGGGGAAGGAGATGTTGCCGCGGACGGTGCGGTGCGGGTAGAGGGCGCCGTTCTGGAACACCATGGCGACGTCGCGGTCGCGGGGGGCGAGATGGTTGGCCAGCTCGCCGTCCAGCCACAGATCGCCCTGGGTGATCTCCTCCAGCCCCGCGATCATGCGCAAGAGCGTCGACTTGCCGCAGCCTGACGGTCCGAGCAGGACCAGGAACTCGCCGTTTTCGGCCCGCAGGCTCAACCGATCCACCGCCAGATGATCGCCTGGGTAAACCTTGGTCACCTTGTCGAGAACGACTGAGCTCATGGGCTTACACCTTGCGCGCGTGTCACCTGTGACGGGCTGATGGAAGAGGTAGTACATCGCGCATGTACACCCCGTGTCCACCCTTGCCATGAAAGATCTCCAACCGTCGTGGTTTCGGACAGGTTTTCGGTCCATAGCCTCTGAGAATCCGGACATGGATGGCCTTGGAATCGCTTGCGTAAACTTGCGGCAATGGCTTTCATGATCGGGGACCTGTTGGGGGGAGCATGACCGCGTGGTGGCGTGACGCCGTGATCTACCAGGTGTACGTGCGCAGCTTCGCCGACGGCGACGGCGACGGCGTCGGCGACCTCGCCGGGGTCCGCGAGCGCCTGCCGTACCTGGCGGAGCTGGGCGTGGACGCCATCTGGCTGACGCCGTTCTACCGCTCGCCGATGGCCGACTTCGGCTACGACGTGGCCGACCACCGGGACGTCGACCCCCTGTTCGGGACGCTGGCGGACGCCAAGGCGCTGATCGACGAGGCGCACGGCGCCGGCCTGCGGGTGATCCTGGACATCGTGCCGAACCACACCTCCTCGGACCACCCGTGGTTCCAGGAGGCACTGCGCGGCCGGCACCGCGACCGCTACATCTTCCGCGACGAGCCCAACGACTGGGAGTCGGTCTTCGGCGGACCGGCCTGGACGCGGGTGGAGGACGGGCAGTGGTACCTGCACCTGTTCGACTCCTCGCAGCCCGACCTCAACTGGGACAACCCCGACGTGCGCGCCGAGTTCGAGTCGATCCTGCGGTTCTGGCTCGACCTGGGCGCCGACGGGTTCCGCGTGGACGTGGCGCACGGCATGGTCAAGCCGGCCGGCCTGCCCGACGTGGGCCGCCCCGGCCAGGCCCGCATGATCGGCGCCGAGGCCCTGCCGTACTTCGACGACGACGGCGTCCACGACATCCACCGCTCGTGGCGGCGCCTGCTCGACTCCTACCCCGGCTCCCGCATCGGGGTGGCCGAGGCGTGGGCGCCCACGCCCGAGCGGCTCGCCCGCTACGTCCGGCCGGACGAGATGCACCAGGCGTTCAACTTCCACTTCCTGTTCGCCCCCTGGGACGCCGCCGCCCTGCGCCAGGTGATCGACGAGTCGCTGGCCACCGCGGGGTCGGTCGGCGCGCCCTGCACCTGGGTCCTGTCCAACCACGACGTCAAGCGGCACGTCACCCGCTACGGCAGCCTGTCGAGGGGGCGCGCCGCCGCGCTGCTCGCGCTGGCGCTGCCCGGCTCCGCCTACGTCTACCAGGGTGAGGAGCTCGGCCTGCCCGAGGTGCTCGACCTGCCCAACGACCTGCTCCGGGACCCGCAGCGGCTGCGTGACGCCGGCAGCGGACGCGACGGCTGCCGGGTGCCGATCCCGTGGACCCGCGACTCCGGCTGGCGCGACCCGTGGCTGCCGATCCCGGCCGAGTGGGCCGAGCTGAGCGCGGAAGCCCAGCGCGGCGCCCCCGGATCGACGTTCGAGCTGTACCGCCGGGCGCTGCGGCTGCGGCGGTCGATCGAGGGAGAGCTGGTCTGGCACGACTCTCCCGAGGGCACGCTGGTCTTCTCCCGAGGCGACCTGTTGTGCGCGGTGAACGTCACCGGCGCGCCCGCCCCCCTCCGCGTCGAGGGCGAGCTGCTGCTCGCCTCCGCCGAGCCGGGTGCGCCCGACTCCGCGGCGTGGTGGAAAGTAAAGTGTCTGCCATGAACGGTCACGCGCGGCTCGCTGACATCGCCGCCCAGGCCGGCGTGAGCGAGGCCACGGTCAGCCGGGTGCTCAACGGCAAGCCCGGGGTCTCCTACGCCACCCGGCAGGCGGTCATGGCCGCGCTCGACCTCATGGGCTACGAACGCCCGCCGCGGCTGCGCCAGCGCAGCAACGGGCTGATCGGCCTGGTCACGCCGGAGCTCGACAACCCGATCTTCCCGGCGTTCGCCCAGGCCATCGAGAAGGCGCTCACCCAGCACGGCTACACGCCCGTGCTGTGCACGCAGCTGCCGGGCGGCGCGCCCGAGGACGAGTTCACCGAGCTGCTCGTGGACCGCGGGGTGAGCGGCATCGTGTTCGTGTCCGGCCTGCACGCCGACACCACGGCCCGGATGGATCGCTACACCCGCCTGACCGACCGCGGGCTGCCGATCGTGCTGGTCGACGGCTACAACCAGCAGATCGAGGCCCCGTTCATCTCACCCGACGACCGGCTCGCCACGCGCCTGGCCGTGCAGCACCTCGTGGACCTCGGGCACGAGCGGATCGGCCTGGCGCTGGGCCCGCGCAGGTTCGTGCCGGTGATCAGGAAGATCGAGGGCTACAAGCAGGCCATGTCCCACCTGCTCGGCGCCACCGACGTCGACGACCTCATCGCCAGCTCGCTGTTCTCCGTGGAGGGCGGGCAGGCGGCCACCGCGCAACTGCTGGCGCGCGGGTGCACGGGCGTCGTCTGCGCGAGCGACCTGATGGCGCTGGGAGCGATCCGGGCCTGCCGCGAGAAGGGGCTGTCCGTGCCGGGGGAGGTGTCGGTGGTGGGGTTCGACGACTCGCCGCTGATCGCGTTCACCGACCCGCCCCTGACGACCGTGCGCAAGCCGATCGGCGCGATGGCGTCGGCGGCCGTCCAGACGCTGCTCGAAGAGGTCAACGGGGCTCCCGCCAAGCACGTCGAGCTGATCTTCCAGCCGGAGCTGGTCGTGCGCGGCTCCACCGGCTCGGGCCCCCTGGTCAACCGCTGACGCCGGCCGCAGGTCAAGTCGGGGCTAGACGTTGCGAATCCACCACTCCTGCTTGTACGCCTTTTCGGAATACTTTGGAGCAGGCCTCTCGAGGGTGACTTTTTCCGAGTGCCAACCTGTGAGCACGAGGTCTTCTTCGTCCCTGAAGATTTTTCCTGACCCGTCGCGGAGCCACAACTGGCGACGTTCATTCTCAATACACTTGTAAGTGCGGAGAGCGGGGCCGAGCCGGCTGGCGCATTGGGTTGGCAAACTCTCGACCTGGGCATCGAGCACGAGCTTCTGGCGGTCACCTACACGCTTTATGATCCACTCCTTGTAGTACCTCGGGTTGTCGCAACTGACCGCGCGGAGATACATGTCGGCCGATTCTTTATCCACCCCCATGCACTGATCCCGAAAGTTCTTCTCCTTCAGTACGAGCTGGACTCTTCCGGCGGCGTTCTCCGTAGAGGCTTGGACGGGCGCGACACCGATTGCGAGCGTCGCGCAGGCAAGGGCGAGCCCAGGCAGTGAGTGTTTTCCAACCTGAAGCCGCAGGTCGCGGGCATGCCGTGCGGGAGGTCTTGATCGACAAGTAGAAGAGCCCC
>NZ_QNFZ01000807.1 GCF_003313395.1 Nonomuraea lactucae
CCCTCCCGGCCCTTGCCCTCCCGGTGTCCGCACTCCCGATATCCGCAGTCCCCGTGTCCCCGCTCCCCGTGTCCCCGCTCCCCGTGTCCCCGCTCCCCGTGTCTCCGCTCCCGGGGTCCCCGCTCCCGGGGTCCGTCGCGCTGCCGGGGTCCGTCGCGCTCCCGAGGTCCGCCGCGCTCCCCGGGTCCGTACTCCCCACCCTTGCCCCCGCCTCCACGCCCGAGCCCGCCTCCACGCCCGAGCCCGCTGCCACGCGGCCCCTCACCGCGAAATCCGGTGCCCCGCCCCCAAGCACTCGCGCCACACTCGCCGTTGGAAGCAGGAGGCGCTTGCGGATGCCCCGGTGGCTGGCGGAGGCGGTCGCTGTGCCCGCTGCCGCGCAGGCCGCCGTGACGCCCGTGCTGGTGCTGATGTCAGGCCAGCTCTCGCTGGTCGCCGTGCCCGCCAACCTGCTGGCGGGACCCGCTGTGGCGCCCGCGACCCTGCTCGGCTTCGCCGCCGCCCTGATCGCCCCGGTCTGGCCCGAGGCGGCTCAGGTGCTCGTCATTCCCGCCGGTTACGCGGTGGGGTGGATCATCATGGTCGCTCGATGGGCCGTGAACCTCCCGCTCGCCACAGTGCCATGGCCGGGTGGTCTCGCGGGGCTTGGACTGCTCGCCCTCGTTGCGGTCGGGGCCGCTCTGGTGCTGAGACGCCGGGTCTGGAGGGCCGTAGTGCTGACCGTAGCCGGTGGGGCTCTTGTCGCGGTGCTCGTCCTACGCCCGATCGCGGCGTCCTGGCCGCCCAGGGCATGGCTGATGGTGGTGTGCGACGTGGGCCAGGGCGACGGCATGGTCATCGCGGCAGGCCCCGGGCAGGGCGTGGTCGTCGACGCCGGACCCGACCCTGTCATGATGGACCGCTGCCTGCGGCGGCTGGGGATAACCGACGTACCCCTCCTGATCCTCACGCATCCGCACGCTGACCACGTGGACGGGCTGCCAGGCGTCTTCAGGGGCAGGCGCGTCGGGGCGGTCGTCGTCAGCCCGCAACACACCGCCACCCGGCATCCCTCCCGCCTGTCCGCCGATCTGTCACGACGCCGCGTTCCTCAATGGACCGCACATCCGGGCACCCGGTGGCGACTCGGCCCGTCCGAGGTAACGGTCCTCGCCCCCGATCCGACGAAGGGCCAGAGCAATGGCCAAGGAGAGGGCAGCGCGATCAACAACTCCAGTGTGGTCGTCCACGTACGCTGGCGGGCCGGCTCGGCCCTCCTCAGCGGCGACATCGAAACGGAGGCCCAGCGAGACCTCTTGCGCGGCCCACTGCCTCGGGCCGACATCCTCAAGGTCCCGCATCACGGTTCGCCACGGCAGGACCCGGCGTTCTTCTCGGCCGTGGGTCCGCGTGCGGCCTTGATCAGCGTGGGCGCCGACAACGACTACGGCCATCCCGCCCAGCCCACGGTGGCGATCCTCCATCGCCTCGGCGCCCACGTCTACCGCACGGACCGGTCGGGCGACCTGGCAGTCGTCGATCACGATGGCCGCTTGGCCGTCCTCACTCGCGGCCGGTAGTGGGGTGCGCATCACGTGACACCGGCTCCCGTGGTCCGACGTCCGTGGCCCGACATCCCGGGGTGCGACGTCCGGGGGTGCGATGTCCGGGGGTGCGATGTCCGGGGGTGCGACATCCCGGGGTGCGACGTCCGGGGGTGCGACATCCCGGGGTGGGGTGCGACGTCCTGGGGTGCGACACCCGGGGTGCGACACCCGGGGTCCGACACCCGGGGTGCGACATCCCGGGGTCCGACACCCGGGGTCTGTCGTCGCGCCGGGCCAGTAGCTTGCGCGTCCACCTCATGCAGGGTCCGCTCGAAGGGGGCGGTCCATCGCAGTCGGTCGTTGTGGGCTCGTTGGCGTACTCGGCGGAGACTAATCGGCGGAGACCCACCCGAAGACGGCCACCGAGCACGGTCGCCATTCGGCGGGCAGGTCCTGACGGACGGGAGGGCGCGACGCGAGCCGGGCCTCCCGCGGACGACCCGATACCGGCGGCTCTCGGACACCTATGGGGCGAGGACCGTGTCCACGATCTGCTCCGGGTCCAGATCGATGCCATCGCCGACAGCGAACAGATAGACGTAACCGGCCAGCAGCGTCGTGAGCAGCTTCGCCAGCGTCGCGGGTTCGGTGCCCGGATCGAGCTCGCCCGCGCCTCGTAGCTCGACGAGCGCAGTCTCGAAGTCCCTGGTGACCAGGAAGGGCTGGAGCGCTTTGGCGACGTCGGCATTGACGGCCGCGGCGGAGGCCAGCTCCAGATCCAGTCGAGCCAGGAACCGTCCCTCGTCCGTGGTGAACGTCTTCAGCAGGGCGACGAGGCTGGCGCGGAAGCCGGCGAAGGACGCCGAGTCGAGGAGGAGCCGCCGTACTCGCGCCGCCCGCTCGGTGAGCCCGATGAGGATGTCTTCCCGCGATGCGAAGTGCCGGTACAACGCCCCGGTGCTGATTCCCGCTTCCTGACACAACGACGTCGTGGAGAAGCCCGCGAGGCCGTCACGGACGATGCAGGCGGCGGCGGCGTCCAGGATCACCTCTCGACGTCGCGCCATGTAGGCGGCATCCCGCTTCGGCAACGAGCCCCCCAATTCCTGCCGTCTCGCCGTCCGTGCCTCGCCGTCCCGCTCGACCCCTCGTCGTCCGGTCACGCATGAACGCCGGGACGACCTACGGTACACCCGCAGAGGGGGACGAACCGGATGCGATCGGCACAGCCGAGCCCGGTGCGAGAGATCCACGCGATTCGAGCGGGCGAGCCCGGCCGAAGCCATCCAGTCCGAGAGCGCGAATCGCCCAGCCGGTCGGTTTCCGGCAGGTAACGGTGCGTTCGAATGGGTTGACTGCCTGGGGTTCATCCATATAAAGAGAGATATCTCTCTTTTTTGTGGGACTCGTTACCCCCTCGGAGGCCCAGTCATGTCAGATGCTCCAGGTCGTCCGCCGCGCCGCGGCCTGACATTGGCCGCGGTGCTGGTCGGCTTGTTCGGCTACAGCGCACTCGAAACGGCCATCTCGCCCGCTCTCCCCGCCATGATGACCTTCTTCGGCACGTCGCCGGACGGCATCGCGTGGGCCTTCACCGCACTGCTGCTCGTCGGTGCCGTCGCGACTCCGCTCGTGGGCCGGATGAGCGACCTCGCCGACAAGCGCTGGGTGATGGTCGGGGTGCTCACCGTCACGACGCTTGGCGTCGTCATCGCGGCAACCGCCCAGTCGGTCGTCCTGTTCACGATCGGCCAAGGCCTCCAGGGGGTCGGACTCGCGCTTGTCCCCCTGTCCGTGGCGCTGGTCAGCGATCTCTTCACGCCGCAGTCGGCCAAAGCGGGAAACGGACTGATCATCGCCGTCGGGACCGTCAGCACGGCGCTCGGCCTGCTGATCGCCGGCCCGGTCCTCACGCTGACGCCGTTCCAGGGCCTCTACTGGATCGCACTCGTCTTCCTCGTCCCGGCTCTGATCGCCGCGCTGTTCATACCGCGGACCGCCGGCCGCGAATCGTCGGCCCGAACGATCGACGCATTTGGTGGTTTCCTGCTCGCCATCGGGCTCGGAGGGGTGATGCTCGCGATCTCCGGCGGCAAGCTCTGGGGACTCGGCAGTGTTCCCCAGCTGATCACCGCGGTCGTCGCGCTCGGCGCGCTCGCGTGGTTCGTCGGGCACGAACGACGTGTCGCTGAGCCTCTGGTCGATGTGGGGCTCATGCGTACCGCGCCCATCGCCGCGGCCTGCATGGTGTCGTTCGGCATCGGGTTCAGCACGTTCGCGGCGTTCGTCATCCTTCCGATCCTGGTCGAGCTGCCCGTGGACGCCGGTGGCCTCGGCGGCACAGCGACGACGACGGGCCTCTACCTCCTGCCGCTAGGTGTGGCCGGCGTCGTTGCCGCTCCACTCGTCGGCGCGCTGGAGCGCGCGGTCGGCTCCCGCGTCTCCATGCTGATCGGCACCGGCGCGATCCTCGCGGGCGCGCTCGTTCTCACCGTCGGTCACCGGAACAGCTGGGCGAACGTGACGTCGATGGTTCTCGTCGGCATCGGCATCGCGGTCGCGCTCACCCAGATGCTCAACATCGCGGTCACCGCCGCGCCGGCCGACCGCCGGGCGAGCGTGTCCGGCCTCGCCTTCGTGGTCAAGGGCGTCGGAGGGGCGCTCGGCTCGCTTGTGGGCGCCACCGTGATTGGAGCGACGGAGTACAGTCCTACAGGCTTCGTCGTCGCTTTCGCGATCGGCGCCGGCGTGGCCCTGCTCACGATGGCCGCGGCGGTCCTGCTTCCCGCGCGCGTCCACGAAGCCGTGCAGAGCGCCGGGCAGCCGGCGGGTTCGGCAGCCTGATCTCCCCGCACATCACGGCGTGGCGGCCCGCGGCCACCGGCGCCCTGGCGGCGACGTGCGCAGAACCGGCCCACCGGTTCGCGCCGTCGCCGCCATTCAGCCCGGCACGTGTGAAATCTCCAGGAGACTCGAACTCCTCCCGGACATACTGGTGGATCAGCACGCTGCGGGCCTTCATGGTCATCTTCGACCGGTGCAGGCTCTCGGCCCGGACGGCGAAGATCGCCTCCCGGCTTTTCCTCCGTAACGCTGTGGCGGCCTTGGCTGGAGCGCACCCATCGGCCGTCTGCGCATCCGAGCACACCGCGTTCCCGCAATCCGCGGTCATGCGCCCAGGAAGTCCGGGACATGCTCGCGGAACTTGTCGCCAGTCTCGAACCGCAGGTGAAACGGTTGCGGCAGCACCTCCACCACGGAGCCGGTGAAGTCCAGCGCCAGCAGCAGCCGGAACCGGCGAACCGGTACGCATTCCGGCACCGGCACCGGCACCGGCACCGGCACCGTCGCCAGGTCCCGGGCCGGACATGCCAGCTCACCCGCCGGCGTGCGCCACGTCGTACTCCACCGGCGCGGCCAGTGCGAGCCCAGCGGCGAATCCCGCGGCCGCACGAACAGGACCTGCCGACGACCCGCTCGATTGCGACTCCCAGTTATAGATGGCGGCTGCGTACACGATCTTGATTTAGGCGTACAGTCCTGGTGCGTAGGCGGCGGCCTACCCAGGGCAAGAGGCTCAGCGCGGCGAGGGCAGTACGGACAGCTCGCAGGCGTAGGCGTCGGCTGGTCACCCCCAGCGTCCGCCGCCATGTCTCGGGGCGGCATCCATCCCGCAGCGACGGCGACCGACTTGCTGGGTTAGTCTTCGGTCTGCCTGACGGCAGGCCCGTTCTGGGCTGAAAATCGGGGTGGTTGCCCGCCGACGTCGTCTC
>NZ_QNFZ01000804.1 GCF_003313395.1 Nonomuraea lactucae
CGCCCGAGGCCGGCGCCCGGCATGGGCGCGGCCCGCTCGCCGTACGCCTGGGCCAGGTGCAGCGCCCCGCCCAGCGCGGTGCCCGAGTCACCGGCCGCGGGCTGCACCCACACCTCGTCGAACGGCCCCTCGTGGAGCAGGCGCGTGTTGGCGACGCAGTTGAGCGCCACGCCGCCCGCCAGCGCCAGCCGCCGCTCGCCGGTGCGTTCGTGCAGCCAGCGGGCCAGCTCCAGCAGCACCTCCTCCAGCCGGGCCTGCACGCTGGCCGCGAGGTCGGCGTGGTCGGACGTCCACGGCTGCCCCTTCCGCAGGGCCTTGGCGTAGCCGTTCCAGTCGATCGGCTCCACCCGGAACCCGCCGTCGCCGGTCGTGTGGACCAGCTCGCGCAGCGCCTCCAGGTGCCGGGGCTGGCCGTAGGAGGCCAGCGCCATCACCTTGTACTCGTCGCTGGAGCGCAGGAACCCCAGGTGCTCGGTCACGTCCTCGTACATGAGCCCCAGCGAGTGCGGCAGCTCCTGCGCCGCCAGCACCTCGAGCTCGCCGTCGCGGTAGCGCCCCGCGAGGTGGGACACGTTCTCGCCGCGGCCGTCGCACACCAGCACCGCGCAGTCCCGGAACGGCGAGGCCAGCCCGGCCGAGGCGGCGTGCGCCACGTGGTGCGGCACGAACCGCACCTGGGCGGGGTCCAGCCCGGGCAGCGCCGTGGCGAGGAACAGGGGAGCGCGCACCGCGTACTTCGTGCGCAGGTCCTCCCAGTCGCCGTCCGGGCCGCCGTCCGGTCGGTTCCGCACCAGGGACGGGTCGTAGGAGTACGCGACCACGTCGACGTCCTCGGGCTGGAGGCCCGCCTCGCGCAGGCACCAGGCCGCCGCCTGCTCCGGCAGCTCCCACGCCGAGAAGGCCAGCGGCCGCTTGCCGTGCTTGCGCCGGCTGAAGCGCTCCTCCTCCGCCGCCGCCACGACACGTCCGTCGACCACCAGCGCCGCGGCCGGGTCGTGGAAGATCGCGTTGATGCCGAGAAATCTCATCCGGTCCCTCCCCCGCAGGCAGGAGAACCGCTACCGAGAGGAGCGGCTCCCAAACCTGGGCCAGGCCGATGAAGTGCGGAAACAAGCCTCCGAACAGTACTTTGTCACTCTGAGTAGTTGTTTGTCGGACGGTCCCCCGGGTAGCTGGCGAGCGGCTTGACGGAGCTCGACAGAGCTCGCGCTAGCTCGCGGAGGTGAGAGGTGTTCGAACAACGACGTCCCGGGGCCGTGCTCTTCGACCGTGACGGGACCCTGATCAGGGACGTCCCGTACAACGGCGACCCGGACCGGGTGGAGCCCATGCCCGGAGCGGTCGAGGCTGTGGCCCGGCTGCGCAGGGCGGACGTGCCGGTGGCCATCGTCACCAACCAGTCGGGCGTCGCCAAGGGCATCATCTCTCCCGACCAGATGGACCAGGTCAACGCCAGGGTGGAGGAGCTGCTCGGGCCGTTCGACGCGTGGGCCATCTGCGTGCACGACGACGGCGACGGCTGCACCTGCCGCAAGCCCGCCCCCGGCCTGCTGATCAGAGCGGCCGCGGTGCTGGACGTCAGCCCGCGCGACTGCGTGGTGGTGGGCGACATCGGCAGGGACATGGACGCGGCCAGGGCGGCCGGCGCGCGCGGCATCCTGGTGCCGACGGAGGCGACCAGGCAGGAGGAGATCGACGAGGCCCCCGAGGTGGCCGGGGACCTGGCCGACGTGGCCGAGCGTGTGCTCGGCGACCTGGAGGCGGCCACCCCGGTCGGCGCGGGCGCCCGCTGGTCCCGCGCGATGGGCTGGAGCCGCTGGTGAGGATCCTCCTCTGGCACGTGCACGGCTCGTGGACCGGCGCGTTCGTACGCGGCGCGCACGAGTACCTCCTGCCGCTCGTCCCGGACAGGGGCCCCGACGGGCGGGGCCGGGCGCGGACCTACGACTGGCCCGGCAGCGTGCGCGAGGTGCCGTGGGACCGGCTGCGCGACGAGCCGGTCGACGTGGTCGTCTACCAGCGCCCGCGCGAGCTGGGGCTGGCCCGCGAGTGGCTCGGCGGCGACCTGGACGCGATCCCCGCGATCTACGTCGAGCACAACACCCCGGCCGGCGACGTGCCGCGTACCCGCCACGCCCTGGCCGGCCGCGACGACGTCACGCTCGTGCACGTCACCCACTTCAACGAGCTGTTCTGGGACAACGGCAGGGCGCCCACCCGGGTGATCGAGCACGGCGTCCCCGACCCCGGCCACCTCTACACCGGCGAGCTGCCCCGGGCGGGCGTCGTGGTCAACGAGCCGGTGCGGCGCACCCGTGTCGCCGGCACCGACCTGCTTCCGCGCTTCGCTGCCGAGGTGCCGCTCGACGTCTTCGGCATGAAGGTGAACGGCCTGCCGTACGGCACGTACGAGGACCTGCCGCAGCACGTCATGCACCACGAGCTGGCCCGGCGGCGCGTCTACCTGCACCCCTACCGGTGGACCTCGCTCGGTCTCGCCCTCGTCGAGGCGATGACGCTCGGCATGCCGGTGGTCGCGGTGGCCGCGACCGAGGCGGTCGAGGCGGTGCCCCCGGAGGCCGGGGTGATCTCCACCAGGGTGGAGGTGCTGGCGCGGGCGCTCAAAGAGTTCGCCGCGGACCCGGAGCGCGCGGCGCGGGCCGGCAAGGCGGCGCGGGCCGCCGCGCTGTCCCGGTACGGGCTCGACAGGTTCCTGGCCGACTGGGACCGGCTGCTCGCGGAGCTGTGACACTGACAAGGCCTACGGAGAAATGACCGGCTCGTTGAGCCATGACGGAAACATAGACGTATGACCCGGAATCTGGCGGGTAGGCCCGGTGGGCATGACGATGCCCGACTGGTCGCGCAGGGCCGCCTGCCAGGCCATGGACCCGGAGCTGTTCTTCCCCATCTCGCTGGAAGGACCGGGCCGTGAGCAGGTGCAGCGGGCCAAGGCCGTGTGCCGGGGATGCCCGGTCCGCCGGCCCTGCCTCGACTACGCGATGGACACCCGCCAGACGGACGGGGTCTGGGGCGGCACGGATCCGTCCCAGCGCCGCGCCATCACCCTCGCGGCAACGCGGCCGCCAGAAAGCGTTCCCGCTCGCGCTCTTCGAGGTGATCGCTGAACAGCACGCCGTCCAGGTGGTCGCACTCGTGCTGCAGCACCCTCGCCAGCACCCCCAGCGCGCGCACCGCCACGGGCCTGCCGAACATGTCGCGGCCCCGGGCCGTCACCATGTAGGCGCGCTCCAGCGGCCACCACACCCCCGGCGCCGACAGGCACGCCTCGTCCGCGGTGATCCGCCGCTCCGACGGCTCCAGCCTGGGGTTGACCAGGTGCCCCGACCTGCCGTCGTAGGAGTAGACCACCACGCGCAACGACACCCCGATCTGCGGGGCCGCCAGCCCCGCGCGCCCCGGCCCGGCGCGCACCGTCGCCGTCAGGGCCTTGACCAGACCCCGCAGCTCGCGATCGAAGTCCTTCACGGGCGCCGACACGGCGCGCAGCACCGGGTCGTCGAACACACGGATGGGCCTGACCGTCACCGCAACTCCCCGATACGCCGCCTCGGTCACCCGCAGCGTTCCCGCCCCCCTCCGCGATCAATCCAGGGGGCCGAGGGTTGTAGCACAGCGGTAACAGAAGGGACCCAGAGGCGAAACGGCCCGAAAGCACTATCAATCATGTGATCTCACTTCCGGTTCGCGTGCCTGTGATGCCTGGCCCGGCGCTCGGGGCCCGGCCATGCCCACCGGCCCCCCCGATCCCTCAGGAGGTGTTCGCATGAGCGCACTCCCCAGCGAGCAGACCATGCGGCCACACGAAACCGCACCCAACGCCCTGTCCGGATTCACCGTGGGCGTCACCGCCACCCGCCGCCGTGAGGAGTTCGGCGCGCTGCTCGAACGGCGCGGCGCCCGCGTCGTGAGCGCCCCCGCGATCAGGCTGGTGCCCCTCGCCGAGGACGCCGACCTGCTGGAGGCCACCCGCGTCAGCCTGGCCGCGCCCCTCGACGACGTGGTCGTCACCACCGGCGTGGGCTTCCGCGGCTGGATGGCCGCCGCCGAGGGCTGGGGCCTGTCCGCCGCCCTCGTCAGCCGGCTGTCCGGCGCCCGCCTGCTCACCCGCGGCCCCAAGGCCAGGGGAGCGGTGCGCGCCGCCGGGCTCGACGACTACTGGACCCCCGCCACCGACTCCTGCCGCGAGGTCAAGCAGTACCTGCTCGCCCAGAACCTGCGCGGCCGGCGCATCGCGGTGCAGCTCCACGGCGAACCGCTCACCGAGTTCGTCCACGACCTGCGCGGGGCGGGCGCGGAGGTGATCGAGATCCCCGTCTACCGCTGGCTGCCGTACCGCGACCCCTCGCCGCTGCGCCGGCTGATCACCCAGACGATCTCCGGCGCCGTCGACGCCGTCGCCTTCACCAGCGCACCGGCCGTGCACGCCATGTTCGCCGCCGCCCGCGGTGAAGGACTGGAGGACGCGCTGCTCGCCGCCTTCGGCGGCCGGGTCGTGGCCGCCTGCGTCGGGCCCGTCACGGCCGACCCGCTCGTCACGCGCGGCGTGCCCACGCTCCAGCCGGAACGCTCCCGGCTCGGCTCCCTGGCCCGCGTCCTGGCCAGGCACCTGCCCGAACACGGCGTCACCCGCCTCGTCGCCGGCGGTCACCACCTGGAGATCCGCGGCCACGCCGTCGTGGTCGACGGCGAGCTGCGCCCGCTGCCACCCGCGCCGATGGCCGTGCTCAAGCGGCTGGCCGACAAACCCGGGCACGTCGTCTCACGCACCGAGCTGCGCACCGTCCTGCCGGGCAGCATCGCCCGCGAGTCCGCCGAACACGCCGTCGAGATGGCCATCACCCGCCTGCGCCGGGCCCTCGGCCCCAGCGGCATCGTCGAGACGGTCGTCAAGCGCGGCTACCGGCTCGCCTGCGCCCACGAGGCAGGCCTGTGACGCCCACCCTCGTCCTGGCGGCACACGGCACCCGCAGCGCGGCTGGCGAGCGAACCCTGGCCGGCCTGGCCGCCGCCGTCCGCCGGCAGCGCCCCGGGCACCGTGTCGAGCTGGCATACCTGGAGATCAGCCGGCCCCTGCTCGCCGAGCGGCTGCCCGCCCTGCCCGGCCCCGTCATCGTGGTGCCGCTCCTGCTCGCCGGCGGCTACCACGTCCACATCGACCTGCCCACCATCCTCGCCGAACACCGGCCGGACGCGCTCGTCGCGCCGCCGCTCGGGCCGCACCGGCTGCTCACCTCCGCGCTCGCCCGCAAGCTCGCCCGCGCCGGGCTGCGCTCCACGGACGCGGTCATCCTCGGCGCG
>NZ_QNFZ01000808.1 GCF_003313395.1 Nonomuraea lactucae
AGCTCGGGGCGGAGCCCGCGCCGCGCGGCCCACGCGGCCAGCCGCGGGTCGATCCCGCCCGCGTCACGCACCCCCGGCACGACCAGGCGGTCCAGCGAGGAGGAGGCGCCGGAACCGACCGGCTGGGCCAGGAGCAGCATCCCGTGCCGGGTCCTGGCCGTCCGCTCCGCGGCGACCGCGATCGTGCGGGCGGCGAACGACGTTCCGGAGTAGACCTCGAACGCGGCCGCGAGGTCCGTCTCACCGGCGCCCTCGGTCAGCGCGACGCCGACGGCAGGCCGCCACCACGGGAAGGTGGCGTTGAGCGCGTACGGCAGGTCGGACACCGCCGGAGCGTTCACCGGGATGGCCGTCGAGCCGCCCGGCGACCAGCCCGGGTAGGCGAGATCCCGGCCTATGCGCGCGGCCTCCCTGGCCCCGGCCAGCTGTTCGACCAGGCGCAGCGCTCCGGCGATGCCCGAGGTGACGCCGGCGGTCGTGGTGATCGGGCCGTCCTGGACGTAGCGCTGCCCGCGCACCCACCTCACCTCTGGGTCGGACTTCTCCAGGGAGCCGATCCGGTCCCAGAACGAGGTCGCCCGCCGGCCGTCCAGCACGCCGGTGGCGGCCAGCAGGTCCGAGCCCGCGCACACGCCCAGGATCCGGGAGCCTCCCGCCGCCTGCCGGGCGATCCACGCACGCAGCGGCGCCTCCCGCTCGCCCCGTGGCTCGACGACGGCGGGCGCAACCACCACGTCCGGACGGAGCGCGGCGTCCGCGGTCACCTCCTCGAACGTGCGGTCCGGAAGCACGCGCAGCCCGCCCGACAGGGCGACCGGCTCCCTGCGGGCGGCCACGGTGTAGACGGCGAACCTGTCCGACCGGGCGAACACCTCGTACGGCGGCAGCACGTCACCGACCACCGAACCGCTCGCGCCCAGGGCCACCGCGACGACCGTCCGCCCGGACGGGACCCCTGCGGCCTCGGGCCATCCCCACGCCGGGGGCGGCACGGGCCCGGACGGGAAGCTCTCGTCCATGGTCGCCGCGACCCCCCCGAAGCCCGCGCCGGTCAATACGGCGCCGGCCAGCAGCAGGCCGGCCAGGACGCGCAGCGGTGCGCGGGCACGACGAAGCACGGCGTTGACCATGGAACTCTCCTTGACAAGTGAACTCGGCCAGTGAACTCGGTCGGTGAATTCGGCCAGTGAATTCGGCCAGTGAATTCGGACAGTGGCCGCCCGGGTGGACGCCGGTACGCCGGCGGCTGTGGGGGCCCGGCGGTCAGGTCGGTGCGAGGCGGGAGGCCGATGGCGGCACGCCGTACCTGGCCGCGAACACCCGCCGGAAGTGGCGCGGATCGCGGAAGCCGCACCGGGCCGACACCGCCTCCACGGTCAGGGCCGTCTCCGCCAGCAGCGTGGCGGCCAGCTCAAGTCGGAGCCGCTGGCGGTACTCCTGTGGCGTGATCCCGATCGTGGCGGTGAAGGCGCGGGTCAGCCCGCGCGGCGACAGATGCGCCACGGCGGCGAGCTCGGCGAGGGAGTGCGGCCTGTCGAGGTGCTGCGCCACGTGGTCCTGCACCCGGTGTACGGCCGCGTTGAGGTGCGACCGGTACTCCAGGAAGGCGCTGACCTGCCGGTCCGTGCCCGACCGGCGCAGGTAGACGACGAGCTGCCTGGCCACCTGGGCGGTCAGCCCGGGGCCGTGGTCGCGTTCGATGAGCGACAGCGCCAGGTCGAGCCCTGTGGAGATGCCCGCGCTGGTGCTGATCGGCCCGTCGTGCACGTACAGGACGGCCTCCTGCACCCGGGCGGCGGGGTAGCGGTCGCGCATCGCGTCGATCAGCGTCCAGTGGGTGGTGCACCGGCGCCCGTCGAGCAGCCCGGCCTCACCCAGCGCCGCGGCCCCGCTGCAGACGGAGGCGACGCGGGCTCCGGCGGCGTGGGCGCTGGTCAGCCACCCGATGACGGAGCCGGAGACCAGCGGCCGTCCCGGCTCCGGCGGGTACACCCGGTGCCCCGGCACCAGCACCAGGTCCGCGTGGCCGACCTCGCCGAGCGGCCCCAGCCCGGCCAGCCGCAGCCCCTGCGCCGTGACCATGTCCGGCCGCTCGGCGACGTACTCCAGGCGGTACGGTGCGCCCAGGTGCGCCGCGGCGTCGAACGCCTGGACCGGACCGGCCAGATCGAGCAGGTTCACCTCCGGCTGCACCAGCACGATCACCCGCCCGGTGCCGCCCTCCGTCAGCGTCATGCGCCTTACCCTAGGCAGTGCCACGGGCTCCCCGTGAGGGCCGCACCGGCCGTGCGGCGGACGGATCCGGCACTGACCCACGCCCGGGAGGTTCCCCGGGGCTTGGTCGGGGGCGCGACACCCGACTTAGGGGATGAAACGGACGTCACCTAGCATGTCGGGGTGATCGGCGGAGAGGTCCTGGGCCTGCTCGGGGTGGGCGCGGTGGCCGGGGTGGTCAGCACGGTGGTGAGCCTGGCATCGATCGTGTCCTATCCCGCGCTGCTGGCGTTCGGGCTCCCCCCGCTCGCCGCGAACGTCACGAACACGGTGGCCCTGCTGTTCACCGGCCTGGGCGCGGCGGCCGGGTCACGGCCGGAGCTGGCCGGTCAGGGCCCCCGGGTGGTCAGGCTCGGCTGGATCACCGCCCTCGGCGGGGCCGCTGGAGCGTTCCTGCTCCTGGTCACGCCGTCGCGGACGTTCGAGATGATCGCCCCGTGGCTGATCGCGGCCGCCTCCCTCCTCCTGGTCCGCCCGCCCACCGGACGGCGGCACAGCGAGCAAGGGGTGCTGCCCCGGGTCGCGCTGTTCGCCGTGGCCGTTTACACGGGCTACTTCGGCGCGGCGGGCGGCATCCTCATGTTCGCGGTGCTGGCCGCCATGCTCGGCCAGACGCCCGCCAGGACCAACGCGGTCAAGAACGTGCTTGCCGGGCTGGCCAACGCGGTGGCCGCGCTGGGGTTCGCGCTGTTCGGCCCGGTCGACTGGGGAGCGGCGGCGCCGCTGGCGGCCGGGTTCCTGCTCGGCGGGTGGCTCGGGCCGAAGATCGCCAGGCGGCTGCCCGGCCAGAGCCTGCGCTACCTGGCCGCCGCCTGCGGCCTGGCGGTGGCGGGCAAGCTCGGCTACGACGTCTACGCGGGCTGACCGTCCGCCCGAGCGTGGTCGGGCCGACCGGCCGTCCCCGGCCTACGCGGGCTGAGCGTCCGCGCTGAGCGTGCGCGGGCCCGCGCGCAGGACGAGGTGCGCGAAACGACCGGCCACCTCGTGCCAGATCGGAGTGGAGACCGATTCGTCGGCCACCGCCCCGGCGTACACCTCGTCGGGGTCGAAGCCGTCCACCTTCCAGGTGCGGATGCGCTCCGGCAGTATCTCGGGATGGAACTGCACGCCCCACGCCCGCTCGCCCACCCGGAACGCCTGGTACGGGCAGGCGGCGGTCTCGGCGAGCCAGGTGGCGTTCGGCGGCAGCGCGGTGACCGCGTCCACGTGGTGCTCGATGGCGGGCACCACCGGGGGCAGGCCGTGGAAGAGCGGATCGCTCGCCGCGTCGGGCCGGAGCGTGACCGGGACGCTGCCGTTCTCGGGCGCGCCCGCGCTGCCCGTCACCTCGCCCCCGGCGACCTGGGCCAGCATCTGCCCGCCCAGGCAGATGCCGAAGTACGGGACGTTCCGGGCCAACGCCTGGGCCACCAGGCTCCGCGCGGGCGCCAGCCAGGGCGCGCGGTCGTCCTCCCCGGGGAGGTAGCCGCCACCCAGCACGATCATCGCGTCGTGCCGGAGCGTGCCGGGCAGGGCGGCGCCGTCGTAGGCGTGGACCACGTCCAGCCGGAGCCCAACCTCCTCCAGCCACCCGCGGAACCGGCCGGGGTCGCCGCTCCTGCTGTTCTGCACGACCAGCACGTCACCGGACATCGCGGCCCTCCGGACCCGCCGCCATCGCGGTGTGACGCAGGAGGATCGCCGTGGTGACCGGGCCGACCCCGCCGGGCACCGGTGTGAGCGCGCCCGCCCTGCCGATGACCGCGTCGAAGTCGACGTCCCCCGTCAGGCCGCCGTCCGGCGTCGGATTCGTGCCGATGTCGATCACGATCGCGCCGGGGGCCACGTGCTCGGCGCCGATCAGCCCGGCCCGGCCCACCGCGGCCACCAGCACCTCGGCGGTGGATGTGACGGACGCCAGGTCGCGGGTGCGCGAATGGCAGACGGTGACCGTGCAGTGCCGGTCGAGCAGGAGGTGCGCCAGCGGCTTGCCCACCACGGTGGACCGGCCCACCACCACGGCCCGCGCGCCCCGCAGCTCCACGCCGTGGTGGTCGAGCAGCGCCATCACCGCCGCCGCCGTGGCGGGCGCGAACGCGGGCAGCCCGGCGGCCAGCCGGCCGAGCGACAGTGGGTTCGCGCCGTCGACGTCCTTGGCCGGATCGATGGCCGCGGCCAGCTCCTGTGCCGACGCGCCCTCGGGAAGCGGGGTCTGCAGCATGAGACCGTGCACGCCCGGGTCGTCGCCGAGCCGCTCCAGCGTCGCCCGGATCTCCTCCGGCCGCGCGCGGGGTCCGAGGTCCACGACGTCGCAGGCGATGCCCACGCCCGCCGCCGCCTTGGCGATCGAGCGTACGTACCACAGGGTCGCCTCGTCGGCGGTGGCCACCACCACGGCCAGCACGGGCCGCGGGCCCGCGGCCACCCGCTCGGCGGTCTCGGCCCTGATCGCCGCCGCCACCTCCCGGCCCCGCAGCTCCGTCCCCGCGGAACCCGCGCCCGTTCCCACCGTCACGCCTTCAGCTCCCGTCGTACGCTCGCCGTCACCCGTTCGGCCCGTTCCACCGCCGCGTCGACCCCCGCCAGACATTCGCGCAGGCCGGCGAGCACCCGCTCGTCCCGGATCCCGCCCATGTTGACCTCGACGTTCACCCGTGCCGTGGTCAGCGCCGCCCGCACCGCCTCCGCCGCCGCGGCGACGTCGGTGACCACGTTGCGGTTGCCGATCGGCAGCAGCGTCTCGCAGAGCTCGACCAGCCGGGTGGCGGCCTTCACCACCTCGGCGGGCGGCCTGGCCGCGCCGGCGAGAGCCGCCGCGATGGCGGCGCCGCGCTCCTCGCCCTTGGGCAGCCGGTAGGCGTCCGTGACCGCGGTGAACGCCGCGGCGTCCTCCTCGGCGAGCCGCACCCCCCGCTCACGCAGCGTGTCGGTCTCGGCCGTCACGGCGGCGACGGTCTCCGCGTGCGCGGCGTACTTCTCGCCGGTGCTGTAGCGGGCCACCATGCCGAGCAGGGCCGCCGCCTGCGCCGCGTGCAGCGCCGCTGTGGCGCCGCCGCCGGGCGCCGGCACC
>NZ_QNFZ01000810.1 GCF_003313395.1 Nonomuraea lactucae
GCACGGCAGCCGCAGCGGCGGGCCGGGCGCGCGCCGGGCGCAGACCAGGAGCGACTCCTGCGCCGTCTCCCGGACGAAGACCAGGCAGTCGCGGTCCGCGTGCAGCCAGCGCAGGCCGCCGTGCCGGAGCGCGGGCTCGGCGCGGCGCAGGCCGAGAAGGTCGCGGTAGCCGGCCAGGGTGGCCAGGTCCTGGTCGGCGGGCCGGTTCCAGGGCATCGGGGTGCGGGAGTGCTCGCCGTTCACGCCGGTCAGCCCGAACTCGCTGCCCGCGAAGACCATCGGCGTGCCGGGCAGGGTCGCCTGCAGGCCGAGCGCCACCAGATGGCGTTCGCGGGTGCCGGTGACCGTGCGGACGCGCGGCGAGTCGTGGGAGTCGAGGAGCTGCCACGAGTGCACGTACGAGCGCCACGACATGTGGGCGGCGAACGTGCGCAGCGTGGCGAGCGTCCGCGTGCCGTCGCGGTGCGGCACGCCGCCCGGCACGCCGAGGAAATGGTCGAGCTCCAGCTCGGGCGCGCGCAGCCAGGCCCAGACGGGACGGGTGAAGCCGCCGTAGTTCATGGTGCCGTGCCAGCCGTCCCGGTCGAGGTCGAGGGAGGCGTCGTGGTTGTGCTCGGCGATGAGTGCGGCCCCGGGCCCGAGCGCGCGCCGCAGCAGCGCCGCGACCTCGTGGGTGTGGTCGTCGGCGCCGTGCCGGCCGGTCATGTTGGCGACGTCGACGCGCCAGCCGTCGAGCGGCCCGAGCCACCTCTTCAGCACGGCCGGCATGCGGGAGCGCACCAGGCCGCTGCCCCAGTTGAGCTTGGGCAGCGTCTTGACCCCCCACCAGGAGGCGTAGTCGCCGGTGTCGGGGTCGAAGTAGAACATCTCCCGCTCGGGGGCGCGCACGTCGGACACCGCCGCCGTGAACCAGGGGTGCGCGTCACCGCAGTGGTTGGTGGTGATGTCGCCGAGCAGGCGCATGCCGCGCTCGCGCAGGGCGCCGGAGAGCCGGCGCAGCGCCTCGTCACCCCCCAGCAGCGGGTCGATCCGGTCGAATCCGGTGGCGTCGTAGCGGTGGTTGGAGCGGGCGGGGAAGATCGGCGTCAGGTAGACGGTGTCCGCGCCGAGGGCCTGGACGTGGTCGAGGTGCCGGATGACGCCGTCGAGGTCGCCGCCGTAGAACTGCTGGGACGTGCCGGGGCCGTGCGGGATGACGGGGTCGCGGTCCCAGTCGCGCGGCAGCGCCCACCCGGGCGGCCGGCGCGGCTGTCCGGACCGGCCGAACCGGTCGGGGAAGATCTGGTAGACGATCGCGCCGGACAGCCAGGAGGGCGGCGGCTCGTGGGTGACGAGCCGGAAGTCGGCGGCGTCGGTGAGGTCGTGGGTGACGACGCCGCCCGCGGTCAGCCATGCCTGGCCGCCGCCGGTGTGCAGCAGGAAGCGGTAGCGGGTGACCGGATTGACGGCGGCGATCTCCGCCCGCCACCACACGTCCTCCCCTCCGTATCCCGAGATTTCGGACGATGTCCGGAGGGAGTCCACCGAGGCCGCGGTGTACCGCGGCTCGCCGTCGTGGACGGTGCGGACGTGCACGCCCGTCACCCCGGCGGCCGGGGGCGTGCGCACCCAGACCGTGACCGGGGAGCCGAGCGACGGCGCCGGGTCGGAGACGTACAGGGCGGAGCCGTCGTGGTGCGGCTCGGCGATGTGGCGCAACGGACCTACCCCTTGACGGCCCCGGCGGTGAGGCCGGAGACGATGTACTTCTGCAGCCAGAAGAAGACTCCCACGGTCGGGACCGCGGTGAGCAGCGTCGCGGCGGCGAACATGCCGAAGTTCGCGTTCCGCTGGTCACCCGCGATCATCCCGTACATGCCGACCGCGAGCGTCTTGCTCTCCGGGTCCCTCAGGAAGACGTTCGCCATGAGGAACTCGCTCATGAAGCCGATGAAGGCCAGCATCGCGGTGACGGCGAGGATCGGCGTGACCAGCGGCATGATGACCCGCCAGAAGATCTGCGCGTGGGTGGCGCCGTCGACCGTGGCGGCCTCGTCGAGCTCCTTGGGCAGGGTGTCGAGGAAGCCCTTCATCAGCCAGGTGTTCACCCCGAGCGCGCCGCCCAGGTAGAGCAGCATGAGCCCCCACACGGTGTCGAACCCGAACGCCGGATACAGCTCGGTGACCCTGGTGAAGATCATGAAGATGGTCACGATGGCCAGGAACTGCGGGAACATCTGGATCAGCAGCAGCGCCAGCAGCCCGACCCGGCGCCCGCGGAACCTCATCCGGCTGAAGGCGTACGCGGCGAACATCGACAGCAGCAGGCTGGCGAACGACGCGGCCAGCGCGATGAAGACCGAGTTGAGGAACCAGCGGGCGAACGGGTGCGTCTCGGAGGCGAACAGGTCGCCGAAGTTGCCCAGCCCGGCCCCGTTCGGCACCAGGCCGGTGGAGGCCAGCGTGCCCAGGGGGTTGATCGCCGCCGACACCACGAACAGGATCGGCACCAGCGCGAACACGCACACGGCCAGCACGAAGGCGTGCCTCAGCGCGATCCTCATGCGTACACCTCCTCCTGCCTGCGGGTGCGCCGGAACGCCACCGCCGAGATGACCGCCACGATCGCGAAGATGAACACCGAGATCGCCGCGGCGAAGCCGAACTGCGCCCCGCCGGCGCCGAACGCCAGCCGGAACGTGTAGGTGATCAGCAGGTCGGTCGCTCCCACCTGCGGGTTCTCCGCGGGGAACGGCCCGCCCTCGCTGGTGAGCGCGATGGCGTTGTAGTTGTTGAAGTTGAACGCGAACGACGAGATCAGCAGCGGCGTGAGCGCCACCAGCAGCAGCGGCAGCGTCACCTTGCGGAAGCCGTGCCACGGCGTGGCCCCGTCGATCGAGGCGGCCTCGGTCAGCTCGCGCGGGATCGCCTGCAGCGCGCCCGTGGTGACCAGGAACATGTACGGGAAGCCGAGCCAGAGGTTGACCAGCACGACCGCGAGCCGTGCGGTGCCCGGCTGGCCCAGCCAGTCGACGTTCAGGCCGAAGAGCTGGTTGATCAGGCCGAAGTCGCGGTTGAACATGTCGCGCCAGACCAGCAGCATCGCGAACGCGGGCATCGCGTACGGCAGGATCAGCACGATGCGGTAGACCCGCGTGCCGCGCATGCGGGGGTGGTGCAGGGCGAGGGCCACGCCCATGCCGAGCGCGAAGGTGGTCGCGACCGAGGCGAGCGCGAAGACCAGGTTCCAGCCGAAGACGCCGAGGAAGTAGCCGGAGATGGTGGGGTTGGTCAGCACGCGGGTGAAGTTGGCCGGCCCGACGTTGACCTGCCAGCCCTGGGCGAGGTGCTCGCCCCTGGCGTTGACGAAGTAGCCCTGCCCCTCGTCGGCCTTCCAGGTGTCGCCGTCGCCCTTGACGCAGTCGCAGGCGGCGTCGTAGGTCAGCGCGGAGCGGCCCTCGACGGCGCGGCTCAGCCCGTTGGCCTTGATCAGCCCGCCGCGGGTGGGCACGGCCAGCGCCGAGATCTCCCGCGCGCGGGCGGCGGCCTCGGGCGCCTTGAGCACGGTGAAACCGGGCGCCTGGAGCACCTTGCCGGTGACCCCGACCCGGGCGCCCTCCACGGAGGTCAGGCCCCGCTCGGTGCCCGCCTGGACGCGCTTGGTCTCCGGGTCCACGATCAGGAACGCCAGCCTGCCGTCCTGGAGGGCTGCGGTCAGCGCGTACTCGGGCGAGCCTGGGGCCTGGCGCACGGAGCCGGCCTCGATCGCCGCGACGGCCGACTGCTTGTCGCCGCGGTGGCCGTCGCCGAAGTTGGTGAACGCGGTGGTCACCGTGTAGACGACGGGGAAGACCTGGAAGGCGATCAGGAAGACGGTACCGGGGACGAGATACTTGGCCGGGATGTGGCGGCGGCTCAGGTAGAGGTAGGCGATGGCCGCGCTGGCCGCGCCGAGCACTGCCAGCGACGCCCACGCCCCGGCCGCGACGAGCGGCGGCACCGCGTAGAGCAGGATCGCGGCGCCCACGGCCAGCACCGCGATCCTGCTGACCACGTACGCCGTGGTGATCTCCCGGCGCGGCCGGGCGACCTGGTGGGCGCCGGCGGCCTCGCGCACGTCGAGGGCCATGGCGTCAGTTCTTGAGCGAGCTGTCGACGGCCTTCTGCGCGGCCTCGGCGGCCTTGGCGGCGTCGCCACCCTTGACGACCGCGGCCTCGGCGATGCCGAAGGGCTCCCAGATCGCCGCCATCTCGGGGATGGCCGGCATCGGGAAGCCGTCCTTGCCCGCGTCCATGAACTTGCCGGCGTCGGCGTCGGCGGCCTGCACCTCCCGCAGCGCCTCGGTCAGCGCGGGCGGGCGCGGGTCGGCCGCGTAGAGCGCCTTGGCGACGTCCTTGTTGGTCACGTAGTTGGCGACGAACTCCTGCGCCAGGGTCTTGTTCTTGCCCTTTGAGGCGACGAAGAACGACTGGACGCCGACGAACGGGGTGGCCGGCTCGCCGTCCTTGAACCCCGGGACGGGCGTGATGTCGTAGCCGAAGCCGCCCTTCTTCACCTCGCCCATCGCCCACGGGCCGGAGACGAGGAACGCGCACTTCCTGCCGGCGAAGCTCGGGATGTAGTTCTCGTTGGTGATGGAGGTCTTGAGGGCGCCGTCGCCCTTCTCTCCGAGGTCCTTGAGCCTGCCGAACGCCTTGACGGACTCGGGCGAGCCGACCAGCACCTTCTTGGCGTCGGGGTCGCCGGTGGAGGTGGCGCCGAACAGGGCGCCGCCGCCCGAGGCGAAGATCGGGTAGGAGTGGAAGGCGTCGCCCTTCTGCCCGACCGGCAGGCAGAGCACCTCCTTGACCTTGCCCGCCACCTTGAGCTCCTTGCCCTTGGCGACCAGGTCCTCGATCGTGGCGGGGGCGTCGGGCGCGAGGTCGGTGTTGCGGATCAGCGCGATGTTCTCCACCGCGTACGGCGCGCCGTAGACCTGGCCGCCGAAGGTGACGGCCTTCAGGGCGATCTCGGAGAAGGCGGCCTTCTGCTCCTGGGTGAGGTTGACCGGGTCGATGGCGCCGTTCTGCACGAGGTTGCCGATCCAGTCGTGCGCGCCGATCATGACGTCGGGGCCGCTGCCCTGCTGGGAGGCGGTGAGGAAGGTCTGCTGGTTGTCCTTGCTGATCTCCTTCACCTCGACCGTGACGCCGTTCTCGGTGCCGAACTGGTCGGCGAACGGCTTGAGCGCCTTGACGCGGTTGGGGTCTGCCCAGATCACGAGCGTGCCGCCGTTGCCCGCGGGGGCGGAGGCGCCCGTCGACGCGGTCGGCGCCGCGGAGGCGCCGCCGGACTGGCCGCCGCC
>NZ_QNFZ01000811.1 GCF_003313395.1 Nonomuraea lactucae
CCGTCCCGGGGCAGCCCGCGCCGCCGCCGGCGCGCCGCGGCTTCGGCGATCGCGCCGGGGGTGGTGGCGCGGATGCGGGTGAGGCGCTCGTAGGAGTCGGCCACCGGCACAGGCGTGGTGGCGGGTGTGGTGGTCCCCGTGGTGGTCCCCGCGGTGGTCCCCGTGGTGGGGAGGGTCGTCTCGCTCATAGCAGTGCCAGCACCTCGTCCGTGGTCGGCATGGCGTCGGCGCAGGCGAGGCGGGTGGCGACGAACGCGCCCGCCGCGTTGGCGAAGCGCACCGTCCGCTCCAGCGACCAGCCGCTCAGCAGCCCGAAGCAGAGCGCGCCGCCGAAGGCGTCTCCCGCGCCGATCCCGTTGACCACCTCGACCTTGACCGGCTCGGCGATCACGTGCTCGTCGGCGCTGCGGGCCAGCACCCCTTCCGGGCCCATCTTCACGATGGCCACCCGCATCCCGGCGTCCAGCAGCGCCTGCGCCGCGGCTTCGGGGTCTCGGGTGCCGACGGCGTTCTCGACTTCGTCGAGGTTGCCGACGGCCACGTTGGCGTGGGGGAGCACCTCGCGCACGCCCCGCTGGCCCGCCTCGGGCGACTCCCACAGCATGGGACGGTAGTCGAGGTCGAACACGGTCCAGCCGGAGCCGCGCGCCGCCAGCGCCGCCGCGTGGGCGGAGCGGCTGGGCTCCTGGCTCAGGCCGGTGGCGGTGAACCAGAACACCCGGGCGTCGCGGATCGCGGCCAGGTCCAGCGACTCGGCCGTGACCCGCAGGTCAGGTGGATGGTCGCCGCGGTAGAAGTAGAGCGGGAAGTGGTCGGGCGGGAAGATCTCGCAGAAGGTGACGGGGGTCGGTGGTCCGTCGACCGTGGCGACGAAGGCGTCGTCGACGCCGAAGCCGCGGATGGCCTGCCGGACGTACTCACCGAAGGGGTCGGCTCCCGTGGCGGTGATGACCGCCGAGCGCAGGCCGTGGCGCGCCGCGGCCACCGCGACGTTGGTGGGACTGCCGCCCAGGAACTTGCCGAAGGTCTCGACGTGGGCCAGCCCCACGCCGGTCTGGAGAGGATAGACGTCGACGCCGCAGCGGCCGATCGTGATCAGGTCGAACAACGCACCTCCAGAGGGCTCTACTCCCCCATTACGACGTAATGTCCTGACATTAGCATGTCCGTTATGTTCCGGATTGGTCCAGCGGGAGCCATCCGGCGGGGGACGGGGCGGGCCCTCGCGGCGGCACCTGGCCGCCGGGCGGGCCGCTGTGCGCGGTCGGTAATGGGGCGGACACATTCCCGAGATATATGCAGCCCTTTACGACATCCGTATGTCATGACATATTTGCTGAAGCTCCGTAACTCGCGAGTCGGAGGGTCTGCATGGGCAAGGAGGTCGAGGTCAAATTCGTCCCCAGCGGCGTCGACGACGAGCGTAACAAGTCCACGCTCTCCCTCACCCCCAGGTCAGGCAAGAGCGCCGGCGTGATCGGCGTCGACGGCGGCCGGAGGAAGCTCGAAGGAACCGTCGGTGGCCCCGCCGGCAACGCCCGCTGACCTTGGGCCGCCCCCGGCCGGAGGGGAGCGGGGCCATCGCCACAGCGTGGACGCGGCGGGCCTGGGCAGGCTGCGCGCGGGCGCCTTCACGGCCCCGGCGCTGGCGCTCATCGCGGTGTTCCTCGTGTTCCCGGCGCTCTGGGTGCTCTACCTGGGGCTCACCGACTACCGGCTGACCGGCGTCGCCGCCGCCGAGCCGCGGATCGTCGGCCTCGACAACTTCCTGGCCGCGCTGGCCAACCCCCGCTTCTGGGGCTCGACCTGGCTGACCGTCCAGTTCGTGGCCGGGTCGGCGGTGGCCGGGCAGGCCGTGCTCGGGTTCGCGATTGCGTGGCTGCTGCGCGACAGGCGCGGGCCGCTACGGAGGATCGTGGAGGGCCTGGTCATCCTGGCCTGGATCCTGCCCAGCGCGGTGGTGGCGTTCCTGTGGGTGGCGCTGCTCGACCCCTCCGACGGCACCCTCAACGCGGTGCTCGGCCTCACCGACGTCGCCTGGCTGATCGACCACCCGATGCTGTCGATCATCGTCTTCAACGTCTGGCGCGGGACCGCGTTCTCGATGTTGCTCTACGCGGCGGCCCTGGAGAGCGTGCCCCCGTCGCACCTGGAGAGCGCCCGCCTGGCCGGCGCGTCAAGCCGGCGGCAGCTCAGGGACGTGGTCTTCCCGCACATCAGGGGGCACGTCCTGACCAACCTGCTGCTGATCAGCCTGTGGACGTTCAACGACTTCACCCCGTTCATGCTGACCGCGGGCGGTCCCGACGGGAGGTCCGAGGTGCTGGCCGTGCACGTCTACATCGAGGCCGTGCGCAACGGCTCGCTCGGGTACGGGGCGGCCATCTCCACGATCATCCTGCTGATCAACCTGGTCGTGGCGGTCTGCTACCTGCGCCTGCTGAGGAGCCGGAGATGACGCGGTTCGCGCTCGGGAGGATCGGATTCGCCACGCTGATCGCGGTGCTGCTGGCGTTCTTCACGCTGCCGCTGCTGTGGCTGGCGTCGGCCCCGCTCACCTCCGACCCGACGTACAAGGTGGCGGCGCCGGACCTCACCTGGGAGAACTTCCGGACGATCCTGGAGCACCCGTACGCGCTGCCGTCGCTGTACAACTCGCTGGTGCTCTCGGCCGGCACCGCCCTGCTCGTGGTGCTCCTCGCGGCGCTGGCCGCCTACGCGCTCAGCCGGGTCCGGCTGCCGGGCCGCGACGCGCTGCTCTACGTGCTGCTCCTGCTGTCGTCGATCATCACCGGCACGGCGGCGATGGTGCCGCTGTTCCAGCTGGCCGTGGACCTGCGGCTGATCGACTCGCGGCTGGGGCTGATCCTCATCCTGTCCGGCGGCCTGCTGCCCGCGGCGATCTTCATGCTGAAGGACTTCATGGACTCCACGCCGGAGTCGTACGAGGAGTCGGCGCGCGTCTTCGGGGCCTCGCCGCTGCAGATCGTCCGGCACGTGGTCGTCCCCCTGGTACGGCCCGGCCTCGCGACCATCGCGGTGTGGGCCGTGGCCAACGTCTGGGGCAACTTCCTGATGCCGTTCCTGCTGCTGAGAGATGTGGAGAAGCAGCCCGCCGCGGTGATCATGTACACGCTCTACACCGAGGGCGGCCAGGCCGACCTGCGCCTGCTGTCCACGTTCGGCCTGCTCTATTCGGTGCCCGTGGTGCTCATGTACCTGATCGTCAGCAGGAAGTACGGCTTCCGCTTCCACGGAGGGATCAAGCGGTGATGGCGGCCATCGAACTGCGCGGCCTGACCAAGGTCTACCCCGGCGGGGTGCGCGCGCTCGACCACCTCGACCTGGCCATCCCGGACGGCGAGTTCTTCGCCCTGCTCGGTCCCTCCGGGTGCGGCAAGACCACGCTGCTGCGCACGATCGCCGGTCTGGAGACCGCCACCGGTGGCGCGGTCGTGATCGGCGACCGCGACGTGACGGGAGTGCAGCCGGGCGGCCGGAACGTCGCCATGGTCTTCCAGGACTACGCGCTCTTCCCGCACATGGACGTCTCCGACAACATCGCCTACCCGTTACGCGTCAAGAAGGTGGCCAGGGCCGCCCGCCGGGCCAGGGCCGCCGAGGTGGGGGCCCGCCTCGGCCTCGAACACCTCATGGACCGGCGCCCCGGCCGGCTCTCCGGGGGGCAGCAGCAGCGCGTCGCGCTCGCCCGGGTCATGGCGACCCAGGCGCAGGCGTTCCTGTTCGACGAGCCGCTGTCCAACCTCGACGCCCGGCTCCGGCTGGAGGCGCGGACGTTCCTGAAGAAGCTCCAGCGCGACCTGGGCGTCACCACCGTGTTCGTCACCCACGACCAGGCCGAGGCGCTGGCCATGGCCGACCGCATGGCCGTCATGGAGGCCGGGCACATCCGGCAGATCGGCACGCCGGCCGAGGTCTTCCGGCGGCCCGCCAACACGTTCGTCGCCGCCTTCATCGGGTCCACTCCCATGAACCTCCTCGACGGCGTCGTCCGCGATGGCAGGCTTGAGGTGGCCGGGTGCGCGCTGCCCGTCCCGTCGTCGGCCGAGGGCCTGCTCGCCGACGGCGAGAGGATCGTGTACGGCGTGCGGCCCGAGTACAACGCCTACGCGAGCGAGCCGGCGGAGGGAGCACTGGGCGGAAAGGTGGCGATCATGGAGAACCTCGGGGCGTCCCACCTGGTGACGCTGGACGTCAACGAGGTGATGGTCCAGGTCGTCGTGCCCGAGGGCCGCGAGCCGGCCGTGGGCGACCAGGGCTACGCCGTGCCGCGCCGCGACCGGGCGCTCGTCTACCGCGACGGCGAGCTGGTGACGGGATGACGGTGATCAGGGGGCGCTGGAGCCTGGAGGACCGGCTGGAGCGGACGCTGCGCGAGGTGGCCTTCGAGGTGCCGCCGGGCACCGCCGCCGTGACCGTGCGGCTGGCCTACGACCGGTCTCAAGGGGTGCTCGACCTCGGCTGCGGCTCGCCGGCGGGATTCCGCGGCTGGTCCGGCGGCGCCCGCGACGCCTACACCGTCACCGAGGGCTGGGCGACGCCCGGCTACCTGCCGGGACCGCTGGAGGAGGGCACCTGGCACGTGTGGATCCGGCTGCACCGGGTGCCGCCGGAGGGCATCGGCTACACGCTGGAGATCCGCACCGAGAGCACGCTCCCGGCCCGGCCGGTCGCCGGCCTGCCGCCGGCGGGAGAGCGTCCGCCGCGCCGCGACATCCCCGACCTCGACGGGCTGCGCTGGTACGCCGGGGACCTCCACGCCCACACCGTGCACAGCGACGGCGCGCTGACCGTCCCCGAACTCGCCGCGCTGGCCCGCGGGCGCGGGCTCGACTTCCTGGCCGTCACCGACCACAACACGGTCAGCCACCACCCCGAGCTGGCCGGCCACGGCATCGCGCTGCTGCCCGGCCAGGAGGTCACCACCGACGGCGGCCACGCCAACGTCTTCGGCGACGTCGGCTGGGTCGACTTCCGTGAGCCCGCCGACTCGTGGGTGCGGCACGCCCGCGAAGGCGGCGGCCTCATCTCGATCAACCACCCGCTGGGCGGCGATTGCGCCTGGCTGCACCCGCTGGCCGAGCGGCCCCGCGTGGCCGAGGTCTGGCACTCCGGCTGGTGGGACCGGCGCTGGGGCGCGCCGCTCGCCTGGGCCGACGCCTGGCGCGACGACCTGGTCGCGATCGGCGCCAGCGACTTCCACCGCCACGGCGCCGACGGCCTGCCCGGCTCGCCGACCACCTGGGTCCTGGCCGAGGACACCGGCGCCGTGCTCGCCGCCGTGGCGGCCGGGCGCACCGCGATC
>NZ_QNFZ01000813.1 GCF_003313395.1 Nonomuraea lactucae
CAGGGCCCCGGGGCCGTCGGCCGCGCCGGTCGCCACGAGCGCGGCCAACCCGTTCGGCGTGGCCGCCGACCGGCCGCTCGAGGTGTGGATCTTCGACGGCGGCTTCGGCGACGCCTACGCCAAGGACATCCACCAGCCGCTCTTCGCGACGAAATATCCGAAGGCGGAGATCAAGCACAACTCCACCAAGGAGATCACCAAGGTCCTGCAGCCGCGCTTCGCCGGCGGCAACCCGCCCGACGTCATCGACAACTCCGGCGCGGGCGCCATGGACATGGGCGCGCTCGCCCAGGACGGCCAGCTCCAGGACCTCGGCCCGCTGCTCGACGCGCCGAGCTGGGACGACCCGAACACTAAGGTCAGGGACACCCTCGACCCCGCTGTAATCGACTTCGGCAGCTACGACGGCACGTTCAGCGTCCTGGGCTACGTCAACTACATCCACGGCGTCTGGTACTCGCAGAAGGCGTTCAGGGACAACGGCTGGACGGCGCCGAAGACGTGGGAGGAGTTCCTCGAGCTCTGCGAGACGATCAAGAAGTCCGGCAAGATGGCGCCGTTCACGTACGCGGGCAAGCATCCGCAGTACCTCTACGAGCCGCTGATGACCATGGCCGCGAAGATCGGCGGCAAGGAGGTGCTGGTCAACCTCGACAACCTGGAGGACGGCGCCTGGACGGCCGAGCCGATGAGGCAGTCGGCGGCGGCCTGGGCCGAGGTCGGCGCCAAGTTCCTGATGCAGGGCACGGCCGGGCTCGACCACGTGCAGACCCAGACCGCGCAGAACAAGTATCGGGTCGCCATGCTGCCCTCCGGCTCCTGGCTGGAGAACGAACAGAAAACGACTACACCAGCCGACTTCGAGTACGGCATGTTCCCGATCCCCGACTTCACCGCCTCCGACAAGATGCCGTACGGCACGCTGCACGCCCGCCCCGGCGAGACGTTCCTGGTCCCGTCGAAGGCGGCCAACCCGCGGGGCGGCATGGAGTACCTGCGCGCCATGCTGTCGAAGAAGGCGGCCGGCGAGTTCAGCGAGCTGGTGCGGACCGTGTCGGTGGTCAAGGGCGCGGGCGAGGGCAGCCCCCTGTCGCCGGGCGCCAAGAGCGCGACCGAGGCGCTGGCCGCCGCCGGGTCCAACACCGTCTACTTCCGCTGGCGCAACTGGTACGCCCAGCTCCACGACGAGGCCGTGGCCGCCACCGGCGAGCTGATGAGCGGCGGCCTCACGCCGGACAAGTACCTTGAGCGGCTGCAGAAGAAGGCCGACGAGATCAAGAACGACTCCTCGATCAAGAAGTACAAGCGCTGATGTTCACCCGGTACCGCCGCGGGCTGTTCATCACGTCGTTCCTGGCGGCCCCGGTGACCCTCTACGTGGTCTACGTGATCTCGCCGTACGCGCAGGCGTTCTACATCGCGATGACCGACTGGCGGGGTGTGACGGCGACGCCGGCCTTCATCGGGTTCGACAACTTCGCCCGGCTCTTCTCCGACCAGATCTTCTGGAAGGCGGTCACGCACAACGGGGCGCTCCTGGTGCTGCTGCCGCTGCTGACGATCGTCATCGCCCTGTTCTTCGCCTTTCTGCTCAACGTGGGCGGCGAAGGGCGGGGCGTGGCGGGGATCCGGGGCTCGCGGTTCTACCGGGTGGTGTTCTTCTTCCCGCAGGTGCTGGCCGTCGCCGTGGTGGCGGTGCTGTTCCAGCAGGTGTTCCGGCCCGACGGCAGCGGCATGCTGAACGGGCCGCTGATGGCGATGGGCCTGCGGCCGGTCGGGTTCCTGTCGGACCCGGGCGTCGCCTTCTGGTCGGTGCTGGGCGTCATGGTGTGGCAGGCGGTCGGCTTCTACGTGGTGCTGTTCTCGGCCGGGCTCGCCTCCATCCCGCGCGACATGTTCGAGGCGGCGCAGATCGACGGGGCAGGCCGGGCGAGCCTGTTCTTCCGCATCACGCTTCCGCTGCTGTGGGACACCGTCCAGGTCGCCTGGGTCTACCTGGGCATCCTGGCCCTGGACGTGTTCGCGATCGTGTGGGTGATGACGGACCAGCACGGCGGCCCCGACTTCTCCACCACGGTCATGGCGGCCGAGATCTACCGCAACGCCTTCTCCTACTTCCGCTTCGGGTACGCCTCCGCCCTCGGCGTCGTGATGTTCTTCTTCACCGTGGGCTTCGCGATCCTGTCGCTGCGCCTGACCCGTCGCGAGCGGATCGAGTACTGATGACGACGACGACTTCGGGGACCTCGGCGGTCGCGGCCTCGCGGAGCCTCACCCGCAGGGAGCGCAGGCGGCGGCTCGGCCCGCTGAGCGCCCTGTCGCACACCGCTCTGGTGGTGTGGACGGCGCTGACCGTGGTGCCGATCCTGTGGACGTTCCTGGCCTCGGTCAAGAGCGAGGACGAGATCTTCGGCGACGCGTGGTCGACGCCGGCCCGCCTGCGCTGGGAGAACTTCGCGCGGGCCTGGGAACAGGCGCACATCGGCCAGTACATGCTCAACAGCGTCATCGTCGTGTCGTTCGGCACACTCGGCACCATGCTGGCCGGCTCCATGGCCGCCTACGTGCTGGCCCGCTATCCCTTCCGCGGCAACCGGGCCGTCTACCTGCTGTTCGTCTCCGGGCTGGCGTTCCCCGTCTACCTGGCGCTGACGCCGCTGTTCTTCGTGGTGCAGAACCTGGGCAACGTCCCGCTGGCCGGGCCGTTCATCGGGCTCAACACGCACGCGGGGCTGGTGCTGGTCTACATCGCCTACTCGCTGCCGTTCACCGTGTTCTTCCTGGCGGCGTTCTTCCGCACGTTGCCCACGGCGGTCGCGGAGGCGGCGCTGGTGGACGGCGCCTCGCACACGCGCGTCTTCTTCCAGATCATGCTGCCCATGGCCAGGCCGGGCATCGTGAGCGTCGCCATCTTCAACGTCCTGGGCCAGTGGAACCAGTACCAGCTGCCGCTGGTGCTGCTGCAGGAGCGGGACAAGTGGGTGCTCACGCAGGGCATCGCCGACATCTCCACCGCCGCGGGCTACGACCAGGACTGGTCGGCCCTGTTCGCCGCGCTGACCCTGGCGATCCTGCCCATGCTGGTGGTCTACACGGTCTTCCAGCGCCAGATCCAGTCGGGACTCACGGCGGGAGCGCTCAAGTAGCCGGCCGCGACCTAGGCTCGCGGGTGTGATCGCCGACATCCGCGAGCTGCTCTCCTGCCACCTGCCGCGCTACGACGTGCGCTCCGTCGTCCCCGCGGGCCAGGGCGTCGACAACGTCGTGTACGAGGTCAACGGCGAGCTGATCGTCCGGTGCGCGAAGGAGGCCGCTCCGGAGGACACGGTGCGGGAGGTCGCGCTGAGGGAGGGCACGGTGCGGGAGGGCACGGTGCGGGAGGTCGCGCTGCTCGCCGCCGTCGCCGGATTCTCCACGCTGCCCGTGCCCGAGGTGGTCTTCAGCGACCCGGGCGCGGGCGTGATCGCCTACCACCGGCTCCCGGGCCGGCCGCTCAACCTGTGGCCGATGCCCCGTCCCGAGCGCCTGGCGGAGGCCCTGGGGACGTTCCTCAGCGCCCTGCACACGGCGTCACCCGAGCGGATGCGCGAGCTCGCCCCGCTCGACCTCCACCCCGAGGAGGACCTCCTCCGGGAGGCCGCAGACGGCTACCGGAGCGTGGCCGCCCGCCTGTCCGAGGCGCAGCGCCGCCTGGTCGAGCGCTTCCTGGCCGACGCGCCGCCCGCCGGAGCGCCCGCCGGAGCGTCGGCAGCGCGCTTCTGCCACAACGACCTGGGCGCGGAGCACCTCCTCGCGGATCCCGGCGCGGGCACGATCACCGGCGTCATCGACTGGACCGACGCCGCGCTGACCGACCCCGCCCGCGACTTCGCCAGGATCTACCGGGACCTCGGTCCCGAGGTGTTCGAGCTGACCGTGTCCGGCTACGACGGCCCCCTCGACGACGCGGGCCGCGCCCGCGTGCGCTTCCACGCCCGCTGCGCGCTCGTCGAGGACCTCGCCTACGGGTTCGGCCCCGGCCCGCGCCGCTACGCCGACGCCGCCCTCGCCCACCTCGACCACACCTTCGCCGAGCACCCCTGAAGCGGGCCCCTGAGCCGGGCCCCTGAGCCGGGCCCGCCTTGACGCCGCGATTGCCGCAGGTCAATAATCGATTCTAGAGGAACAACTCGACTATTGGAGAGGCGGTAGCCCTGGTGGTCCGACCCCCTCTGGTGGACACCCATGCCCACTTCGTCTTCGACGAGTACGTGGCCGCGGCCCGGCGTGCCGGGCACCTCGTGCCCGACCGGATGCCGGCCTGGCCGGAGTGGTCTGCCGCCGAGCACATCGCCCTCATGGACGAGGTCGGGGTGGCGCGCGCGGTGCTGTCGCTGTCGTCGCCCGGCGTCCGCTTCGGGCCCGCGAACGAGACGGCCGGCCTGGCGCGGCAGGTCAACGAGTTCGCCGCCGCCCAGGTGCGGGCGCACCCCAGCCGGTTCGGGTTCTTCGCCTCCCTGCCGCTGCCGGACGTCGACGCCGCGGTGGCCGAGGCGAAGTTCGCGCTCGACGCGCTCGGGGCCGAGGGGTTCTGCGTCATGTCCAACGCGGACGGCGTGTACCTGGGCGACGAGCGGTACGAGCGGCTGTGGGCGCTGCTCGACGAGCGGTGCGCGATCGTGTTCGTCCATCCGACCGCGCCGCCGGACGCCGAGCGGCTCAGCTTCGACCGGCCCTACCCGATGCTCGAGTTCGTCTTCGACGAGGCGCGCACGGTGACCGACCTGCTGTTCGCTGGAGTCCTGGGCCGGTTTCCGGAGATCCGGTTCGTGGTCTCCCACAGCGGCGGCGCGCTGCCCGTGCTGCTCGAACGGATCGACCTGTTCTTCAGCGGCCCGGAGCTCGGGGGCGACCCGGCCCGCGCGGGAACGATCCACGACCTGGTCGCCAGGCTGTGGTTCGACTGCGCCGGCACCCCGCTGCCCTTCGGGCTGCCCGCCCTGGCCAGGGTCGTGGGGCACGAGCGGCTGCTGTACGGGAGCGACTACTGCTTCACCCGGCCGTCCGAAGTCGCCCGCCAGATGGCGGCGCTCGCCGGCGACCCGTCCGAGCCCTCGTGGCTCGACCTCATGGCGGCCCACGCCGGCAGGCTGCTCGGCGACCCCCCGATGAGCCGGCAGGCTGCTGGGCGAGACCCGATGAAAGGTGACTGATGCCCGACTCGCCGTCCGCAGACCCGAAGGTCTGGTTCATCACCGGTTGTTCCTCCGGCCTCGGCCGGGCCGTCGCCGACGCCGCGCTGGCGACCGGCGACCTCGTCGTCGCCACCGCGCGCCGCGTGGGCGTGCTCGCCGGCTGGG
>NZ_QNFZ01000816.1 GCF_003313395.1 Nonomuraea lactucae
CTACGACGTCGGCAAAACCGTCAAACGAGAAACCACCCTCGCCGCCCGGCTCGGACAGACAGGTTAAAGATCAAGCTAAGAGGGTGTTTCGATCCCCGTAAGTGATCTTGGATCACACTCGGGGTGAGTCGAAAGGACCTTGTCTGCCTGGGATTGTCAGGTCTCGCGATCAAGCGCATGCCATGTGTTGGTGGTCCGCATCCCGCCGTTGTCCCGTACGTCTCGTGCGAGGGGAGAGCGGACCATGCCCACCATGATCGGGCACGTCACCCAGGAGCGTTACGACCAGATCGTCACCCGCGGCCGAGAACTGGTCGAGCTCCAGACCCGTTCCCAATTGGGTGCGGCTCCTCCTGAGTGACTGAAGCGATCAAGCCGTAAGGGCGTACCCGTCCTGGTAGCCGGTCTGATGGACGCGCTCGTGTTGCCGGGCGAGATGGAAAGTCCAGTACTCCTCCAGATGACCGTTGGCGACCAGCGCGCGGAGCTTCAGCACCGCCCCGGCCAGGCCCCACCGCGCCCCGGCCAGGTCGAACCTGTCGGCGATCAGATGACGGCACGCGCCCTCGGCCACCCCGGTCGCGATCGGCTATCCCGCCTCCAGCGCCTGGTCATACCGCAGATGCTCGGCGTTGTTGGACAGATAGCGGATGCACGCGTCGATGCCGTCACGGTGCTGCGCGAGGCAGGCGCTGATACAGCGACTCGACGAGCTGGTACGGCAAGCGCAGGTGGACGGTGCGATGCGTTCAGATGTGGGCACCGGCGACCTCATGGAACTGCTCAACGTGTTCGCCTGCCACCCAGGCGTCATCCCAGAGCGCTTCCTCCCCTTCATGCTCGACGGCCTGGACCGGCGTTGGCCTTGCCGCCGTAGCAGGTGATCGGGACAAGCACGCTCCTCCTACGCCGAGACCGGCTTGTCGGGGTCAAGGTGGCGGTAGATCGTGGCGCGGCTGACGCCGAGCCGGTCGGCGATCTGCTGGACGGTGTAGCGGCGTTTGCCGTCGTCGCCCTTCATCTCGTACAGCGCCCGGGCCATCTCCACTCCGTGGGCGTCCAGGGCCGCCGGTCGCCCGCCGACGCGTCCGCGCGCGCGGGCCGAGGCCAGTCCTTCAAGGGTGCCTTCGACGATGAGTTCGCGGAGGAACCCGTCGAAGGCACCGAACATATGGAACTGCAGGCGTCCACCCGGTGTGGAGGTGTCGATGCCCTGCTTGAGCACCAGGAGGTCGACTTCACGCTCACGGAGCTGCGCCGCCAAGTCCAGCAGGTGGCGCAGCGAACGGGCGGCGCGCGACAGGCGGGTGATGACGAAGGTGTCGCCAGGCCTGAGGTAGTCCAGCGCCTTGTCGAGCTCGGGGCGTCGATCAAACTTTCCTGACGCCTTGTCGACGAAGATCCGGTCGCATCCGGTCTCGGTGAGGGCGTCGCGCTGACTATCGGGGTTCTGGTCGCGGGGGGACACCCGCCCGTAGCCCGGGTGCAACACGAATACGGCAGAAACGGGCCGCGGGTTGATCAGCGGTCGTTAGGATCTGAGGGTTCGCGCTGGTTGGTGACGGTTTCCGGGGGTTCGGGTGGCGTCGATCGATCGGACGGCGTACCCGAGGTTCGCGCGGGCGGTATCCGCGCGGGAGTTGGCAGAGGTGTTCACTCCGTCGGCTGGCGAGGTGGAGTGGGCGCCGGGCAAGACGCAGGATGATCAGCACCTGCTGGCGTTGCTGGTGTGGTTGAAGGCCTACCAGCGGCTGGGGTACTTCCCGAAGCTGGCGGAGGTCCCGGCGGTGGTGGCTGAGCACATTCGTGGTGTGGTCGGGCTGCCGGAAGGTGTGGTGCTGACCGATGCCGCGGAGCGGTCGGCCAAGCGGCACCGGAGTTTCGTGCGCCAGCGCATGGGCGTGGCCTATGACGCGGCGGGGGTACGGGCGGTGGCTGCCGAGGCGATCCGCAAGGCGGCTCAGGCGAAGGACAACCCGGCCGATCTGATCAATGTGGCGTTGGAGGAGCTGGTCCGGGCCCGGTGCGAGCTGCCCGGCTACACGACGCTGGACGAGCTGACCAAGAAGATCCGCACCGAGGTGAACCGTGGATTCTTCGCGCTGGTGGCGGGCCGCGTCGACGCGGCGGCCCGCGCGAGGTTGGGCCGGTTGCTGGTGGTTGATCCGGTCACCCGGCGCAGTGAGTACGACGGGCTGAAGGACGTGGCGCAGGCGGCTTCCTTGGGCAAGTTCAAGGGCCGCCTGGCGTTCTTGCGGGACCTGGACGCGCTCGGTCCGACCGAGTCGTGGTTGGAGGGCGTCCCACCGGGGAAGATCGCGCATTTCGCGGGCGAGGCACGGGTGACCCATGTCGCTGACTTGCGCCGGGTGCTGGATGAGGACAAGCGGCTGACGCTGATCGTCAGCCTGCTGCACACGGTCCGGACCGGAGTTCGCGATGACGTGGTGACGATGTTCTGCAAGCGGATGGCCGCGATCCACAAGAAGGGCCGCGACCAGTTGGAGACGCTGCGGGAGATGCACCGCGCCGAGTCCGAACGGCTCTTGGGCGTGTTCGGCGATGTTCTGGACGGCGTCCGTGAGGCCCTCAGCCCGGCAGAGCAGCAGCCCGATGAGGGCGCCGACGCCGCGGTGGACGCGCGGGAGAGCGGTGCCGCCGACGAGGGCCAGGAGGCGGTGGCCGAGCGGACGGGACGGCTGGTGCTCAAGGCCATCCAGCAGGCCGGCGGCCTGAACGCGCTGGCGGCCGCGCACGAGGCGGTCTCGGCCCATCACGGCAACAACTATCTGCCCCCGTTGGAGGCGCACTACCGATCCCACCGGTCAGCGCTGTTCACGCTGGTGGAGTCGATCGACCTGGAGTCGACCAACGCCGACCGCAGCGTCCTGGACGCCGTGGAGTACCTCCAAGCCCAGCGCGGCGCGCGTGGCGCGTTCGTCCCCAACCAGGTCACCGTGGAGCGGGAGGGCCCGGGGGGCGCTGCGGTGACGGTGAGGTTGTCGGTCGATGTGGACGCGTTCGCCTCGGCGATGTGGCGGAAGATCCTCAAAGATCCGAACCGGCCCGGGATGCTGGTGCGCCGCCACCTGGCGGTGTGCGTGTTCTCCTACCTGGCATCGGAGCTGCGCTCGGGGGACATCGCGGTGGCGGGATCGGACTCCTACGCCAACCTGCATGATCAGCTGATGTCCTGGGAGGAGTGCGAGCCGCTGGTCGAGAAGTTCTGCGCCGAGGCCGGGCTGCCGACCGACGCGGCCGAGCTGACCAGCCACTACAAGCGGCTCCTGGCGAAGGTCGCCGCCGGGGTCGACGCCGGCTACCCGGGCAACACCGACCTGGTGCTGGAAGGCGGGCGGCCCGTCCTGCGCCGTCGCAAAGGGGCCGAGCGCAGCAAGGAAGCGCTCGAGCTGGAGGAGGCCGTACACGACCGGCTCCCGCAGCGCGACCTGCTGGACATCCTCACCCGCACCGCGTACCAGCTGGGCTGGCACCACCACTTCGGGCCCGCCTCCGGCTCGGACCCGAAGATCAAGGACACGCTCGGCCGGTATGTGCTGATGGTGTTCACCTACGGCACCTTGCTCGGCCCGGCCCAGGTCGCCGCGCACATGCGCGGCCAGATCAGCGCCGCCGAAATCGCCATGGCCGCGAACAGGCACGCCACCAGCGAGAAGGTCGACAAAGCCTCCACGACCGTGATCAACGGGTTCAACCAGCTCGACATCACCTCGATGTGGGGCGACGGCAAGACCGTGGCGGCCGACGGCTCCCAGATGGAGACCTGGGAGAACAACCTGCTCGCCGAATCCCACATCCGCTACGGCGGCTACGGCGGGCTGGCCTACCGGCACATCTCCAACACCTACGTGGCGCTGTTCTCCCACTTCATCCCGTGCGGGGTGTGGGAGGCGGTCTACATCATCGAGGGCCTGCTACGCAACGCCTCGGAGATCCAGCCGGACACCATCCACGCAGATAGCCAAGGCCAGTCGCTGCCGGGCTTCGGCCTCGCCGCGCTGCTGGGGTTCGACCTGCTGCCGCGTATCCGCAACTGGCACGATTTGATCTTCTACCGGCCTGACCCCGACACCCCTACCAGCACATCGACTCCCTGTTCGGCGACGAGGTGATCGACTGGCGGCTGATCGAGACCCACTGGAGCGACCTGCTGCGCACCGTGATCTCCATCCGCGAGAACCGGATTTCCTCGATCACCCTGCTACGCCGCCTGGGCAACCACTCCCGCAAGAACCGCCTCTACCGCGCCTTCCGCGAGCTCGGCCGCGCCGTGCGCACCATCACGCTGCTGCGCTACCTGTCCGATCCGGACCTGCGCGAGCAGATCACCCAGGTCACCAACCGCAACGAGGCATTCCACGGCTTCGCCGACTGGCTGGTGTTCGGCGGCAAGCTCATCGGCCACAACGACCCGGACTACTACGAGAAGATCATCAAGTTCAACGAGCTGCTCGCCAACTGCGTGATCTACTCCACTGCCTGCGACATCACCGACGCCGCCAACGCCATCGCCGCCGAAGGCCGCCCTGTCGACCCCGATGACCTGGCCGCCACCTCCCTACATCACCCACACCATCCGCCGGTTCGGAAACTGGATCCTCAACCTCACCCCGCCGGCCCAAGCGCCCACCACCCGCCTCGATCTCGAATCCCGCGTCCTGTTCGCCCCATGACGCAGCGTCCCGGCGGCCATGCCTCGTGTCGACTTTCTGGACGGAGGTTTGTGGACGATGTTTCCCCAGCTCGCTATGGCGTCCAGAAAGGTAGACGTTTCCGGACGGGACGGGGAACCCATGACCTTCATCTACGACGGCCAGCGGCCGAAGGTCTTGCGAGCTCAGGTCGACGGGAAGGACGGATACGTCCTGCTTCCCGATCAGGACGACCCCGAAGGGGCGATCTACTTCTCCTCCTGGCAGGGCGGCCTCACCCGGTGGGTGTCGGAACTATCCCTTATCGTCGGCCAGACCCCGCCGGACGACCTCCCGACCCTACCTCCAGACGCCCTGACCCCTGACCACGCCCGCCACGAGGACCCATGGGCCGCATCATCGCCTACGCGCGAGTCTCCATTCGCGACCAAAACCCCCAGCTCCAGCTCAACGCCCTCGCCGAGGACGGCTACGACGTCCTGTTCACGGAGAAGATCTCCAGTCGGCTGCGCGGGAACCGTCCCGAATTCGCCGCCGTCCTGACCGAACTGCGCCCCGGCGACACGTTGAAGTTCTGGAAGTCCGATCGCTGGGGCCGCTCGGCCGCACACGTGCTGACCGTGGTGACCGAGCTGCGCGAACGCGGGGTCAAGGTCGTCTCGCTGACCGAGAACTTCGACCTGGACA
>NZ_QNFZ01000814.1 GCF_003313395.1 Nonomuraea lactucae
ATGGTCAACGGCCACGGCTTCGGCGAGACCATCCGCAGCATCAACGGCGCCCTCGAATGCGGCGGCCGCAACCCCGCCCAGGTGCAGAGCCGCGTCAACGCCTACCAGCGATTCGTCCAGATCCTCGGCACCACCCCGGGCGGCAACCTCAGCTGCTGACCCGGACGCGCACACAAAGGCGCGGCCCGCTGGGCCGCGCCTCTCTCCCCGGCTGTCAAGCCCAGGAGGCGATCAGAAGACGTCGTGCCTGCTTCCCCAGACCGTCCCGAGCTTGCCGATGTCGCACAGGCGGATGTCGAAGTCGCGCGTGATGCGGAACGGCCCGAAGTGCTTCGTACCGCTCACGACCTTGTGCGTCTCAAGGTGCGACTCGCCGAACTCGTCGAAGTACCGGAACCTCACCCGGGTGAAGTCCTGCGGGCCGGGCCCGCCATCCCACAGGGTGCCCTTGAAGTAGTGGCGGCCACCCTTCCTGTACACGGTGCCCTTGAAGTAGCCCTCCTTGTTGGGGGACCAGAACGTGAACGAATACGTGGCCGACGTCTTCGCGACCGAGGATGGGGCCGCCTCGGCGGCGGCGGGCGCGGCAGTCAGGCCGGCGACCGCGGAGCCGGTCAGCACAACGCTGACGGCAAGGTTACGAATCTTGTTCATGATCTCCTCCGAAACGGGCTTGCAGCACTTGTCGGTCAGGTCGCTCCACCATCGACATCCAGCCCACCGACCCCAGCAGGCCTCAGCCGGCCCGCGACGTGGATCCGGCCAGGCTGCCGGTCACCGCAGCCTGTCTCACTGTGAAAACGATGTTGTCGCGGCAAACGACGATGACATACGGGCATAGCGGGAGCATCGGTCGATCGACCTAGTCCCACGGAAAGCCGAGCGCGAACCGGGCGAGACCGAGGTCAGGACCGGGGTTCGGCGTCCGCGCCGAGCGCTGTCGCGGCAGCCTGGAGGTCGCGCAGCGCCGCGTGCGCGATCTCGATGAAGGGCTGCCGGTTTTCGGGCGCCGCCCAGCGCGCGAAGGCGGTGCTGAACGCGAGAACGCCCACCTCGGCGGCCAGGCGTGCGGTCGTGTCGTCGGCTCCGCGCGCGCGGAGAGCGTCGGCCATGGCGGAACCGAGGCGCGCCAGCTTGAGCAGCTCGCGTTCACGCAGCTCGCTGCTGGTCGCGATCAACGTTCGCCGCTGCCCGGCGAGATCATGGCGGTCTGGGGTGAACGCGGCGGCGACGGACTCCAGTGCGGCGGCGAGGCAGCCGGCGATCGCCGTCGAGGGCGGGGCAGTCCGGATCGCATCGCTGAAGAGCTCCGCCAGCGCGTCCGGCCCGCCGAACATCACCTCACGCTTGTCGGCGAAATGCCGGAAGAACGTGCTCTTGGTCAGTCCGGCGCGATCGGCGATCTCGGCAACAGTCGTGGCGTCGTACCCACGCTCGACGAACAGAGCGAGCGCGGCGCGCTCGAGGCGTTCCCGCGCGTTCGGTTCCCATCGGCCCATGCCGAGAGTCTAAGTGATGACACCAGGTCTCATCACCGGCTAGAGTGATGGGACCGAGTCCCATCAGGTTCTCGGCCATGCGACAGTCAGCACACCCCAGGGGGTATCCATGCGTATTTTCGTCACCGGCGCGTCCGGCTGGATCGGCTCGGCAGTCGTCCCCGAACTCATCGGCGCGGGGCACCGGGTCCTCGGGCTCGCCAGGTCGGATTCCTCGGCCGCCGCCATCGCCGCCAAGGGAGCCGAGGTGCTCCGGGGAGACCTGGACGACCTGGACACCCTGCGCGCCGGGGCCGCCGGGTCCGACGGGGTCATCCACCTCGCGTTCATCCACGACTTCACCCAGTTCGAGGCCTCGGTACAGGTCGAAGCGCGCGTTGTCGAGACGATGGGCGCCGCGCTCGAGGGCTCAGGCAAGCCCCTGGTCATCGCCTCCGGGACGCCCGCGCTGCCTGGGCGCGTGGCGACCGAGCGCGACGAGTCCGCTGCCGGCGGGCTCGTCGCGAGCCGGGGCGCGAACGCCCAGGCGGCTCTCGGCATGGCGGCACGCGGCGTGCGCTCGTCCGTCGTGCGGCTGCCCCGGTCGGTACACGGCGAAGGCGATCGCGGCGGCTTCATCAGCCGCCTGATCGGCATCGCCCGGGACAAGGGCGTCTCCGGCCACGTCGGCGACGGGTCCAGCCGCTGGCCCGCGGTGCACGTACGGGACGCCGCGCACCTGTTCCGACTGGCGGTGGAGCAGGCCCCGGCGGGATCGGTGCTGCACGCGGTCGCCGACGAGGGCGTGCCGGTAGGCGACATCGCCGCGGTGATCGGCCGTCACCTGAACCTGCCTGCCGCTTCCCTCGCGGCCGAGGACTTCGGCTTTCTGGGAAGGGTCCTCGCCGTCGACCAGCCGGCATCCAGCGTGCTCACCCGCGAGCTGCTCGGGTGGCGGCCGGCCCAGCCAGGCCTCATCGAGGACCTGGACAAGGGCCACTACTTCGCCTGAGCAAGCGCCCCGTCGCCGGCGGCGAAGGGGGCCGGGGCTCGGCAGCCTGTCGTCAGCGCCGCCGGGTCCAGTGCTGAATCTGATAAGCGCGCAGCTCGCGGCGCGCCTGGTGACGGCTGCGGCGGCGCTCTTCGCGCCGGAAGTAGTGCCACTCCCGGCCCCCGTCGATGCCACCGCAATCGAAAATGTAGTAGTCGGTGGCGCGCCAGTAGCAGCCGCTTGTGCGGCGGCTCAGGGACGCGCTGCCGGCGGTGATCTCGTCGGACAGCGTGCACGGCCCGTACCGATGATCATGTACAGGCAGGCAGGTCACCATCGGCGCGTCGGCTATCCGCACCCACCAGGGCCGGGTCTTGTCGGTCTTGCTCATACGGTCACCTTTCGGCTCCGTGACGCCCCGGGTTGGGGCTGTCATGGGACCGGATGCACCGTGATCACCTCCGAATTCGCGCGATGTATCGGGACCGGTATCGGGACCGAAAGCTGCGTTGCCGCTCAGGGAGCTTGACTCCGACGTTACCGTCCGAGCCGCGTGACCGCGCGGGTGAAGTCGTGTTGTCAGCTCCTGGCGGACACAGTCAGCCGTCCACGTTCGAGGACCGGCACTGAACCGGCCTCCCTCGGGAAGTCTGCGTCAGAGGGGCAAGCGACCGCGAGAGGGGCGGGCGATGAGGGCCGAACCCACGATCCGGGTCCGCCGGGTCTATGAGGAGCCTTCCGGCGACGACGGCACGCGGGTGCTCGTCGATCGGATCTGGCCGCGCGGGCTGTCCAAGGCGCGGGCCCGCCTGGACGAGTGGTGCAAGGACGTCGCGCCCTCGACGGAGCTGCGCAGGTGGTACGGCCATGCCGCGCACCGCTTCGCCGAGTTCGGCCGTCGCTACAGGCGGGAGCTGAAGGACCCCGAACGGGCCCGGGCCCTCGCCCACCTGCACGAGCTGGCCGAAAGGGGCACGCTGACGCTGCTCACCGCCACCGAGCGGCCCGAGCTCAGCCAGGCCGCGGCGCTCGCCGACCTTCTTCGCACCCACTCCGATTGATCGTCGTGGCGCCGCTCGGCCGCGCGCCCGAGGTCTCGCCTGGGCGGGGGCTGGGCACGACCGGGCGGTTTCACGGGCTGGGCGCGCTCCGGGCCCCGCGACACGTCGGCCCGGTCAGGCGCGCCTTCTGATCCGGATCTTCGACTGCTTGTGGGGGAGTTGCTCCCAGTCGTCCATGAAGGTCGCGTCCAGCCCGTACCGGTGGGCCAGCGCCACGAGGGTATCGGTGCGGTAGTAGAAGTCCTCCCGCAGGACGTGGTGCTCCTTGCCCTCGGTGCGGTCGAAGGTGAAGTCGAACCACCCCTCCGGCCGCATGACCCGGCCGACGTGGGCGAAGCACTCCTCGATGACGTGCAGCGGCGAGTGGGAGAAGACGCTGTGGGCGTGCACCACGTCGAAGTGCTCGTCCGGCAGGAACGCCAGGCGCAGGTCGCGCACCGGGGTCAGGTGCGGCAGCTTCTCGCGCAGGCCGTGCTGGACGACCGTCTCCTGCGCCGCGATGAGGATGTCGGGCGAGATGTCGAGGCCGTAGTAGTTGCCAGCGTGCAGGTAGTCGATGAACAGGCGCCCGGCGCGCAGGTTGCCGCAGCCGATCTCCAACATCCTGAACTCCGGCTTGAGCCCGTGCTCCCGCAGGTAGTCGAACTGCATGCGCCCCAGCGCGAGCCAGCGCTCGTGGGTGTGGGAGCCGACCGCGCCCTCGGGGCTCCGCGCGGTGTCGTGCTTCATGACGGCCCGGTAGTACGCGACGTGGTCGCGGTTGCGCAGGCGCAGCCAGGTGTCACGGGCCAGCCGGCGCAGGTGCGGCACGATCCTCTGGGGGTGCGTCACGGCGTAACGGGCTTGGTGCGCGAGGCTGGAGCGGTTGTGTTTCAACGGTGACCACCAGATGTGATTCCTTCGGGGACTTGGAATCTAGGCACCGGTGTTCAAGCGCTCGATCACCAGCGTATATGGGGAAGGCAAAGATGGCGGCCGGGCCGTAACCGGCCGTCGGCTTTGCCCGGCTTCCTGTAGAAGCGCCGGCGGCTCGGGTCACCGCACCGTCGAGCTGCCTGGCTCCATGCTGAAAGGCCACCACCGAGTTGGCAACCCCGGGGGAGAGGTTCCGGCCACTCACCATCCATGATCTCCATGGCGGGCTTCCGGCGGTGTCTCGGTCGCCTGCCGTCCGGCGTCGACACAGCGCCGCGATCCCCTGTGACGGCGGGCCGCTCACCGCGGGCCTCGACGGCCGCACCCATCCCCCTCGGCTCGGCGACGGCGGCCGCCGCACGGACCGCCTGCCGGGGGTAGCTCGCAGCGACCGACCTCGGGAGCAGGGTCATTGTCGCGCCGAGGCCGATGGGCGCGAGCAGCTGGCCGAACTCCGCCTCCGACCCGCACCACCAGGACCCCGTCGGGTGACCCCGCGCCGCAGTCCCGCACGGCGGGCGCCCGTACGGACGTCAGGCTTCGGAGGTGGGCAGGGCCAGTGAGGAACGGGCGGCCTCCTGTAGGTCGGCGAGTCGGTGGGCGGGCAGTTCGAGGGCCGTGACGCCGTCCGCCCATGGGGCCACCCGCAGGACGATCTCGCGGGCCTGTCTCTTGGTGAGGTGGGGGTGGGCGGCGATGAGCGCCTCGCGCCAGGTGTTGACGAGCTTGCCGTGGGCGCGGTCCAGCAGGTGGCGCACCAGGCGTTCGGCCGGGTCTGTGGGGGGCGTGCGGCGTACCGCGTCGATGGCGGCGCCTCTGGCGGCGATCTCGTAGACCGGGGAGAGCGGCGCGGTCAGGCCCGCCGGGTCGGCGGGGGGCGTGGCCGGGTAGGCGCGGACGTGAGGGGCGCGGGCGGCCAGCAGCAGCCGCGGCAGGGCG
>NZ_QNFZ01000815.1 GCF_003313395.1 Nonomuraea lactucae
CGCGGGCGGCACCGCCGTCGGCGCCGACACCCGGCTCGGCTACGTCCTCGCCCGGGGCGGCGGCGACGCCTTCGCCGACGCGCTGGGCTCCGCCCCGTCCGTCGTCGGGGTGTCCACCGACCGGCGGATCGGCTTCGCCGCGGCGACGCGCACCGCCCAGCCCGGCAGGTCGGCGATCGTCTCGGGCGAGGGGGCGGGAGAGCCGCTCGCCGGCCGCCAGTGGGACATGAGGATGATCGGCGCGGACCGGGCCAACCGGAAGGCCCCCGGCACCAGGAAGGTGCTGGTCGGCGTCATCGACACCGGCATCGACGGCAAGCACCCCGACATCGCCCCGAACTTCAACCGGGAGCTCAGCCGCAACTTCGTCACAGACAGGCCCAAGGACGAGGACGGCGACACGCTCGACGGCCCCTGCGAGACCAGTGACTGCAAGGACCCCGTCGACCAGGACGACGACGGGCACGGCACGCACGTGGCCGGCACCATCGCCTCGCCCCTCAACGGCGTCGGCATCGCGGGCGTCGCGCCCGGCGTCCAGGTGGTGAACATCAGGGCCGGCCAGGACTCCGGGTTCTTCTTCCTCAAGCCCAGCCTCGACGCGCTCACCTACGCCGCCGACATCGGCGTGGACGTGGTCAACATGAGCTACTACGTCGACCCGTGGCTGTTCAACTGCGCGAACAACAAGGCCGACAGCAAGAAGCAGCGGCTCGAACAGCGCGCCATCGTCACCGGAATGCAGCGGGCCATCGACTACGCGCGCAAGAAGGGCGTCACGATCATCTCCGCGCTCGGCAACGGCTCCACCGACCTCGGCAAGCCGAGAATCGACAGGGCCAGCCCCGGCTACCCGCGCGGCCAGGAGAAGGTCCGCCGCATCGACAACTCCTGCCTGAACGTCCCCGCCGAGTCGAAGGGCGTCATCTCCGTCGCGGCACTCGGCCCCTCCGGGCGCAAGGCCGTCTACAGCGACTACGGCGTCGAGCAGACCGACCTGTCGGCGCCCGGCGGCGACGTCCTCGACGGCAAGGGCAGCTCCGCCACCCGCTCGATCCTGGCCCCCGCCCCGGAGGCCGTCCTCCGCCGCACCGGCAAGCTCGACAAGTCGGGCAGGCCGAAGAGCGCCGACGTCGTACGCGACTGCAAGAACGGAGGCTGCTCCTACTACCAGTACCTGGACGGCACCTCCATGGCCGCCCCGCACGCCACCGGCGTCGCCGCCATCCTGATCAGCCGCTTCGGCAAGCCCGGCAAGGGCGGCCTCAATCTCGCCCCCGGCGCCGTCGAACGCCTTCTGTACCGCAGCGCCAGGCACAAGGCCTGCCCCGACCCCCGCGCGTACGCCTACAAGGTCTACGGCGACATCGAGAAGCACGTCTGCGAGGGCGGCAGGTCGAAGAACGGCTTCTACGGCCACGGAGTGGTCGACGCCTGGAAGGCGGCTAACGTGAAGGAGTGATGGATCGCCTCGTCGCGGAGATCGCGATGGTGGCGCACTTCGCCTTCCCGCTGCCCGTCATCACGGTCAGCGGGCCGCCGCAGAGCGGCTTCATCGACTACCACATCGAGGGGGTCATTCACCCGGGGGAGTACCCGAACGTGGCGCGCCTGGCAGTCGCCGTTGCCGTGGTGTTCGCCTATGTCGGCTACGTTCTCGTCGTCAATGACTGCCAAGTGGTCTGTACCAATTAAGGTAGGACTCGTGACTCGTCGCGCGAAGATAGTCTGCACCCTAGGCCCCGCCACGTCCTCTCCCGAGCGCCTGCGCGATCTCATCGCCGCAGGCATGGACGTGGCCAGGTTCAACCTCAGTCATGGCGACCATGACATGCACAAAGAGGTCTACGACCGCGTCCGGGAGGTGGCGGCCGACCTCGGCCGGGGTGTAGGCGTGCTGGCCGACCTGCAGGGCCCCAAGATCCGCGTGGGCCGGTTCGAGGAGGGCCCGGTGCGGCTCGGCTTCGGCGACGTCTTCACCATCACCACCGAGGACGTGCCGGGCGACCGCGAGCAGGTCTCCACCACCTACAAGGGCCTGCCCAAGGACGTCCGCCCCGGCGACACGATCCTGGTCGACGACGGCCGCCTCGTGCTGGAGGCCACCCGCGTCGACGGCGCGCGCGTCGTCACCCGCGTCGTCATCGGCGGCATGATCTCCGACAACAAGGGCCTCAACCTGCCCGGCGTCAACGTCAGCGCGCCCACCCTCACCGACAAGGACGAGGCCGACCTGCGCTGGGCGCTGCGCATCGGCTTCGACATGATCGCCCTGTCGTTCGTCCGCCGCCCGTCCGACGCCGACGTGGTCCGCAACATCATGGAGCAGGAGGCCGTCCGCCTGCCCCTCCTCGCCAAGATCGAGAAGCCGCAGGCCGTGGAGCGGCTCCCCGAGATCGTCGAGGCGTTCGACGGCATCATGGTGGCCCGCGGCGACCTCGGCGTCGAGCTGCCGCTGGAGCAGGTGCCGATCGTCCAGCGGCGCGCCATCGAGCTGTGCCGCGAGAAGGCCCGCCCCGTCATCGTCGCCACCCAGATGCTCGACTCGATGATGAGCGCCCCCCGCCCCACCCGCGCCGAGGCGTCCGACGTCGCCTACGCGGTCATGGACGGCGCCGACGCTGTCATGCTGTCCGGCGAGACGTCCGTGGGCAGCTACCCCATCGAATCCGTCTCCACCATGGACCGCATCGCCTGCGCGGCCGAGAAGGCCTCACTGCACGCCACCCACACGCTGGAGCGCATGCCGGAGACCACGGGCGGCGCCATCGCCCGCGCCGCCGCCGAGGTGGGGGCGATCGTCGGGGCCAAGGCGCTGGTGGCGTTCACGATGTCCGGTGAGACCGCGCGCCGCCTGGCCCGCTACCGCTCGCCCATCCCGCTGCTCGCCTTCACCTCGGCCCCGCACGTGCGCGGGCAGCTCTCGCTGACATGGGGGGTGGAGACCTTCCAGGTGCCGTTCGTGCACCACACGGACGACATGGTGCGCCAGGTGGAGGCGTCGCTGCTCTCGTCCGGGCGGCTGGAGAAGGGTGACAAGGTGGTCATCGTGGCCGGTTCCCCTCCCGGCACCCCGGGCTCCACCAACGCCCTGCGCGTCCACACCATCGGCTCAGCCGTCTCACACGCCAACTGACCACCCCGGGCCCCCTCCGACCCCTGCCATCAGGCGGGGTGCGGTGATCGCGAAGTCGAGGGTCGATGCGCATCGCTTGGGGGTTGCCGTGGCGCTCCTGGAGGATCCACTGGCGGTGCCGTGGCCGGTGGTGGACACACGACGGTTGGTCATACGAGGTCGCCAGGTCCGGTGCGCAGCGTGTGTTCGCCGGCCACGGTGCGATGGTGTTGGAGGACGTCGGGGGGTCGCCAGTGCACGTTGGTGGCCCAGTTCAGGCGTTCGGACAGACTGATGAGTGGGTCGATCTGGCGAGGGCCGCGGCCGTGCCGTGCGCAGGTGGGTCGTGGCGGTGGGTTCTGTGCGGCCGCTCACCGATCATGTGGCACAGGGAGTTGACGCTCCAGGTGACGTGCTGCAGCAGGGCGATGCGGACCAGGCCGGCCCAGATGAATGCGGTCAGCCCAGCCCGGACGGCGGGGGCCGGATCGTTGCGCAGCAGGTCGGGGCGCGGGTCACACCACGATCGGGAAGCGGCGGTCCAGGCCGCTGATGCGCAGCAGCCTGGACATGATCGGGGGAAGGCCGGTCAAGGCCAGCGTGATGCCCCGTGCCCGGGCACGGCCTTGCACGCCGAGCAGCACGGCCAGGCCGCCGGCGTCGCAGAAGGTGACCTGGGACAGGTCCAGGACGAGCCGGTCGGTGCTGTAGCTGAGGGTGTCCAGCAGCCGCCGGCGCAGCTGAGCCGTGGTGAAGATGTCGATGTCTCCTGACAGACGCACGACGGTCGGTGCCGAGGCGGTCGCCCCTCCGAGCGGGGCGGTGTCGATGACGGTCATGGAAGTCTCCTTTGGAGAGGCTGAAATGGACGAGATGCCTGCCGGCCGGGGATCGGCCCGCCGCCAGTACGGGCGGTGCCTGAACCGCTCGACCCGGCCGGCAGGCGGCACGTGGGTCACGGCTGCGCTGACGGTCCGTTGCTTGAGGAGGTCGCCCCCTGTCCGATGATCCACCCGCCCTCGGTCTTCCAGCGGGCTTCGCGGCCTGCCCTCGCCGCGTGGAACGCGGGATCGGGCGGCAGGCTCGCCAGGGTGAGGATGTCTTCGGGAGCCAAGCCAGCCGTGTTCTGGGCAGTGAGCTTGAGCGCGGCCTCGGCGGCCGCGTCGCGGGAGTAGGGCCGCCAGGCCCCGTCCACCACGGCCCGCCGATCCAGCACGGGGTGGAGACTGAGCCGTAGCGCGGAATCAACCCGTGGGATCGCGGACGAGGCGGAACTGAGCGGCGTGCGTCGCCAAAGAGGTGTCGGCGTCATGGTCGCCTGACCTGTCCAGGCCCCGCCGAACGGGGCCGGTGGTGGTTCGCCGGGGGCGACGCCGACCTTGGTGTCAACGCTCGAAAAAGCCTCGGTTCCTTTACCCTACCTCATGGAGCGGGTGACTTCTGGAAACCTGGCCCAAGAGATCACCGCATCCCGCGCGACATCATCACCGGCCTCGGCTCGCTGGACACCAACCGCCGCTACGCCCTGCCCACCGAAGCCGCCAAGGCCGCCGCCTTGGACGCCCTCGTCACCGACCGAACGGTGCTGGCCGCCCTGTCCGGAAAAGAGCGCGACTACACCACCAAGGGCTGATCCGACTATTGCTACCTCGCGGCTTGCCGCAGCTGTAGGAGCCCCAGGCGTCACAGGCGTCGCCATTTCTGTCAAGATCATTCAGCGATGGCGGCTGTCCGCCGGTTCCTCGACCCCGGACCCGCAGCCCACGACGAGGTGGTGGATGACGTCGGCGGCGGAGTGGTCGGCGGGGAGGCCGGCGAGGAAGGCCGTGTCCTGACCGAGGGTGAGCAGCGCGGGCTCCCGGTAGCCGTCCGGGCGCCGCTGCCCGAGCCCGATGGCGGCGAGCAGCCCGTTGCACAGGCAGAGCCGGCCCTCGGCCTCCTCGGCCGGGCGGCCCTTGCGGACGTAGGTGGCGACCGGTTCGGCCGGGCAGCGGTAGCCGAGCGAGCCGTCCGGCTTGGTGAACGGCGTGCGCAGGTAGCCGAGGTCGCACAGCCTGGGGCGGCCTGAGTGGACGGCCGGTTCGGAGAGCGTGCCGGGCAAGTCGGCGATCTTGAACGGGAAGCCCGTGGGGGAGGCGCGCGGGTCGTTGCGGATCTCCAGCGTGCCGGCGGCGGCCCGCCGGAGCAGGCGCCGCCTGAGCTCGCCGTCGAGCCCCGACTCCCGGCACAGCGCGAACGCCGAGCCCACCTGCACGCCCGCCGCCCCGGCCTGGAGCGCCC
>NZ_QNFZ01000812.1 GCF_003313395.1 Nonomuraea lactucae
CGCGCCGCCCAGCCGCGGGGCACCGTCAGCGCCGTGCGGCCGGCGGCCGAGCCGGGCCGCACCACCGCGGTGCTGCTGGAGGTGGAGGGGCTGCCGCCGAGCACGAAGCTGGCCGTGTTCGTCGATCCCCACACCGCCCAGGTGCGCGGCACGCTGGAGAGCTACGGCGGCTCGGGCGCGCTGCCGGTGCGCGCCTGGATCTCCCACCTGCACCGCAACCTGCACCTCGGCGAGCCCGGACGCCTCTACAGCGAGCTGGCGGCGAGCTGGCTGTGGGTCGTGGCGCTCGGCGGGCTGCTGCTGTGGCTCAGCCGGCGCCGCCGGAGCGGTCAGCGGGTACGCCTCCTGGTCGCCCCCGAATCCGGCGCCACCGGCCTGCGACGGAGCCTGTCCTGGCACGGTTCGGCCGGCCTGTGGGCCGTGACCGGCCTGCTGTTCCTGTCGGCCACCGGGCTGACCTGGTCCACGTACGCGGGTGACAACGTCGACGCGCTGCGAGCAGCGCTCAACTGGACCACGCCTTCCCTGTCGTCCGGCGGTGGCGGCGACCACTCCGCGCACGCGGGCGCCGGACATGCCCCCGCCGCCACCTCCGACGCCGGGGTGGACGCCGTCGTCCGCGCGGCTGCCGGCGCGGGCCTGTCCGGGCCGCTGGAGATCGTCTGGCCCGGCGTCGCGGGTGGCAGCTACGTGGTCAAGGAGGTCCAGAACCAGGTGCCGCAGCGGCTGGACCAGGTCGCCGTCGATCCGGCCACCGCCCGGGTCACCGGGGAGTTGCGCTTCGCCGACCACCCGCTGGCCGCCAAGCTCGCCCGCTGGGGCATCGACGGGCACATGGGCAGGCTGTTCGGCCTGGCCAACCAGATCCTGCTGGCGGCGCTGGCCGCGGGCCTGATGTTCCTGATCGTGTACGGCTACCGGATGTGGTGGCAGCGGCGGCCCGCGCGCGGGTTCGCGCAGCCGTACCGGCGGGGCGCCTGGCGGCGGGTCCACTGGGCGGTCCTGGCGCCGCTGGCCGTGGTCGTGGTGGCCGCCGGTGTGTTCGTCCCGCTCCTGGGGGTCAGTCTGGCCGCGTTCCTGCTGATCGACGTGCTGCTCGGGCTCCGCGCCCGGGTCGCGGCGCGGCGGGCGGCGGGGACCCCGGCCTCGTCCGCCTGACGCACGCCATGGCCGGTGCCGCTCGTTCGGCAGGCGAGCGGCGTCGGTCCTCCGCGAACCCTCTGACCACCCCTCATACGAGAACGGATATGCGTCGGCCCGTGATATCGGTATTGGACAGCACTTGATCGCGTCTGCTTTGCTCCTGTCCCTTGACAGCTGACAGGAAGGAAATTGACATGAGATTCCCCGCTGCCCGCCGCCTCACCGCGACGCTCCCGGCGGCCGCCCTGGCACTCTCCCTGCTGTCGGGCGGTGTGCTGGGCGCGGGCGCCGCGTCGGCCACGCCGGTGCCCGTGGTGCTTACGGGAGTGGGTGAAGCCCAGGCCAGGAAGGAGCTTCGCGAGCTGGAGGCGTCCTTCCAGGGCCGGATCGGCGCGTACGCCCTGGACACGGCCACCGGCAAGGCGGTCACGTACCGGCCGGGCGAGCGTTTCCCGTTGCTGTCCACGCACAAGGCCATCCTCGGCGCGGCCATGCTGCACAAGGCCCGCACCTCCGAACCCGGCCTGATGAACAAGGTCCTCAAGTGGACGGCCGCCGATCTGAAGCCGAACTCGCCGACCACCGAGAAGCACGTGGCGGACGGCCTGACGGTGGCCCAGCTCTGCGAGGCGACCATCACGTTGAGCGACAACACCGCGGCCAACGTGCTGCTGAAGGAGCTCGGCGGCCCGCCCGCGCTGACGAGGTACTTCCGCACGCTGAAGGACCCGATCTCCCGGCTCGACCGCTGGGAGACCGAGCTCAACAACTGGACCGTCAAGGAGAAGCGCGACACCAGCACCCCCGCCGCCATCGGCCGTGACCTGCGCGCGCTCACGGCCGGGAACGCCCTGAACGCCAAGGACCGCGAGCAGCTCAACGCCTGGCTGATCGCCAACAAGACCGGTGACGAGCGCATCCGCGCCGGCCTGCCCAAGGGCTGGACGATCGGCGACAAGACCGGCACCAACACGGAGATCGGCGCCGGCCACGACATCGCCGTCATCTGGCCCGGTAGGTCGGCGGCCCCGATCATCATGGTCGTCTTCACGAACCGCGAGGTCGCCGCCGTGGACAACAAGGTCATCGCGCAGGTCGCGACCATCCTCGCCCGCGGGCTCGGCAGGCTCTGACACGCCTCCGGGATCCGCGGACGGCGGGGGATCGGGTCGGCCGGCGGCCTCCGTCTGGGTCTTTGAGCCCAGGCGCCCCCGCCTGGTTCCTCGATAGGTTGCTCCGGACGAGATGCCGCAGCCCTCGGCGCTGCCCCCTCGGCTCACTGCCCGGTTCGGCGCTGCAGGCACGGCCCGCCGGAGTATTCCCATGCCCGCGGAAGCGGGCTCGACGAGCGACCAAGGATCTCGATGAGTGTGACTCTTCCACGACGGCGCGAATCCGGTCTCCGGGTTCGCGCCGTCGTCGCCGGTGCTGTCATGGCCCTGATCGTCCCCCTGACCGCCGGCGGCGCGACCGGCGTCTCCGCGGCCGCGGCCGCGGAGACGCCGCTGTCGCAGGGCAGGACCGCGGGCGAGAAGGCCGCGGGCAAGAAGGGGGTCGCCGTGTGGCCCATGCCCCAGGCGGCCAGGGCGCTGAACGCCTCGCGCGCGAGCTGGTACTACACCTGGGCCCCCCACCACGACTCGGTCACCGGGCCGACCTCGGCGCAGTTCGTCCCCATGATCTGGGGGGCGAAGGACGTGAACGACGCCGCGCTGGCCAAGGCCCGCAGCGCCGGCCCGTACCTGCTCGGCTTCAACGAGCCCGACCTGGCCGAGCAGTCGAACATGCCGGTGAGCAGGGCGCTGTCCCTGTGGCCGCGACTGATGGAGACCGGCCGGATCCTCGGCAGCCCGGCGGTCGCCTACGGCGCCGACCGGGCCGGCGGCTGGCTGGACCGCTTCATGGCCGGGGCGCGTCAGCAGGGATACCGCGTCGACTTCATCACGCTGCACTGGTACGGCGGCGACTTCCGCACGAACAACGCCGTCAGCCAGCTCAAGAGCTATCTGCAGGCCGTCCACGAGCGCTATCGCAAGCCGATCTGGCTCACCGAGTTCGCGCTCATCGACTTCTCCAAGGGAGTCCGGCACGCCTCCGACAGCGAGCAGGCCGCCTTCATCACCGCCTCGTCGAAGATGCTCGCCTCGCTGCCCTACGTGCAGCGCTACGCCTGGTTCGGGCTCCCCTCGGAGACCGGCAAGCCGGGCAGCGGCCTGTTCCGGGCCGACGGCACTCCCACGGCCGCGGGACGCGCGTTCCAGGCCATCGACTGACCTGACCGGGGCGTCCAGGGGCCCGCGGGCGGGCTCAGAACTCGAACGACTCCAGATGGATCCGCCCGCGGGGCACCCCCGCCCGCCGCAGTGCCCGGCAGGCCGCCGCCGTCATGCCGGGCGGACCGCACACGTACACGTCGAAGCGCGCCAGGCCGGGCACGGCCGCGCGCAGCGCACGGCCGGTGAGGGCGACCTGCCACCCGTGGCGGGCGTACCCGATCACCGCGTCCGTGACGCTCTCGTCGAGAGCGTCACGGGCGTCCAAGGCGCCTGCGACGTCCGAGGGGTCCGGGACGTCCAGGGCGTCGAAGGCGTACAGGACCGGGGCCCCGCGACTCGCGGCGATGGCGTCGAGCTCCCTGCGCAGGATCACGTCCTCCTTCCGCCGGGCCAGGTAGATGAGCCTGACGTCGCCGGGCAGCGTCTCGAACAGCGCCCTCAGGGGGCCGATCCCCGCGCCGCCGGCGAGCAACAGTACGCGGCTCCGGCTGCGGCGGGCCGCGGTCAGCGCCCCGTACGGACCCTCCACCCAGACCCGGGTGCCCGGCCGGAGGTGCGCGAGCGCCCGGCTGTGGGGGCCCACGCCCTTGACCGTGATCCGCAGGTAGGTGGAGCCCGGAGGCGCCGACAGCGAGTACGGCTTGGCGCTCCACCACAGTCCCGGGGCCAGGAACCGCCACCGGAAGAACTGCCCCGGCTCGGCGCCGATCTCGCCCACCCGTCTGCCGGTGACGTAGACCGACACGACGCCCGGCGCCTCCCGCCTGACCCCGGCCACCCGCAGGCCGTGCCTGGCCGAGCGGATGCCCGGGGTGACGAAGCGGTACCACAGCAGCAGCGCGCCCCCACAGAGGTACAGCCCCCACCAGACGGCGCGCGCGAGCGGGTACGGGGCGAAGTGCGGCCCGGTGAGCTGGTGGGCGAAGCCGAGCCCGACGGCCGGGTAGACGAGCAGGTGGAGCAGGTGCCAGGCGTCGTAGGGCAGCCTGCGGCGTACCGTCCGGGCGGAGACCGCCCCCACGGCGAGCATGATGACCAGGCTGATCACGGCTTCGGCCAGCCAGGGCACGGTGACCGGGCCGGCCAGGCCCGCCAAGCCGCCCGGGAGCATCGCCCGCCGCCATGCCGCGAGGACGGCGTGGGCGGCGGCGAGACCCGTGACACGCCTGCCGGTCGCCGCGTGCCACCGGGCCAGCCGGTCGGTGCCCACGCCGCGGTCCAGCACGGGGACACGGGACATGAGGATCAGCGCGACCGCGCAGCCGTACCCCGCGAGCATGCCGGTGACGTAGCCGCCCCAGCCGATCCAGCCGGCGAGCGTGGCCACCAGGGGCGGCGGCCCGCACCAGAGCACGACGGCCAGGGCTCCCGCGTACATCGCCAGCAGCGCGGGAGCCGGGCCCATCCGTACCTCGCGCCTCGCGCGAGGCCGGCCCTCCGTGGTCCGCACGACGGTCCGCACGACGCCCCTCTGTCCGCTCCGGGCTTCCTGCCGATCGATCCCGGCCTGATCGATCCCGGCGCGGCATGGTAACCACCGCGACCCGGGCGCTCCTGGGCCCAAAGACCTGGATCGGCGCGCCGAGGAGACCCACTTTCCGGGCAGAGGCCCCGCCTTCCCGCAAAGCCCACCCACACCCGGACAAGTTTGGGCTAAAGGGCGTAGACGATGGTGTTTACTCGGGCTGGAAGGTAGATCGTTGGAGGGAAGGGACGTGATGAGGGGGAAGCGCGGCGGTCGAGTTCGCTCGCACCTCACTCGACGCGGCAGGTACGTCCTCATGACGCTCGTGGTCGGCGGGGTCGCGGTGGGCGTTCCGCCACTGCTCATCCCACGCGACCCGGGGGACGGCGCGTACGCGGCCGACACGCCGGGCACGCTCGGCACACCGGTCGCGTCCCCGGCCACGCCTCCCGCCCCGTCCCCGACGCGCTCCCGGAGAAGCGGGCCCGCGCCCACGGCCGGCCCGCCCCTGACCGAGCACGCCACCGAGC
>NZ_QNFZ01000817.1 GCF_003313395.1 Nonomuraea lactucae
CCGCCGAGGCCCTCGAACGCGTCGGCCTCGGGCACCGCCTCGGCCACCGGCCGCACGAGCTGTCAGGCGGCGAGCGGCAGCGGGTCGCGATCGCCCGCGCCGTGGTCGGCCACCCGCGGCTGCTGCTGGCCGACGAGCCCACCGGAAACCTCGACTCCCGCTCCGGCGCCGGGGTCATGGACGTGCTGCGCGAGCTGCACGCGGGCGGCACCACCGTGGTCGTCATCACCCACGACCGCGACATCGCCGCCTCCCTCCCCAGGCAGGTCGAGATGCTGGACGGCCGCGTGGTCGGCGCGGACCGGCGCGAGGCGGGGGTGACGACATGACCGCCCCCGCGGCCGTCCTCGTACCCGCCCGCATGCGTCCGCGCGACATCGTGCGCGTCGGCGGGGCGGGACTGCGCGCCAGGCCGCTGCGCGTGTTCCTGTCGGCGCTCGGCATCGCCATCGGCATCGCCGCCATGCTCGGCGTCGTCGGGATCTCCGCCTCCAGCCAGGAGGACCTCAACCGGCAGCTCGAAGCGCTCGGCACCAACCTGCTCACCGTCGCACCCGGCCAGACCCTGTTCGGCGAGGACTCCCACCTGCCCGCCGAGGCCGAAGGCATGATCGCCCAGATCGCCCCGGTGACCTCGGTCACCGCCACCGGCACCACGGCGGCGAAGGTCTACCGCAACGACCGCATCCCCGAGGGCCAGTCAGGCAGCATCTCCGTCACCGCCGCCCGTCTCGACCTGCTCCAGGACACGGGGACGCGGGTCGTGAGCGGCACCTGGCTGAACGAGGCCACACACCGCTACCCGGCCACCGTGCTCGGCGCCAAGGCGGCCGACCGGCTCGGCGTGGTCCGGGCGGGACCCGACCAGAGAGTCTGGCTGGGCGGGCAGTGGTTCACCGTCGTCGGCGTGCTCGGCCCGGCCCCGCTCGCCCCCGAACTGGACAGCGCGGCCCTGGTCGGCTGGCCGGTCGCGGAGGAACGGCTCGACTTCGACGGCTACCCGACCACGATCTACGCCAGGGCCCGCGAGGAGTCCGTGCTCGCCGTCCGAGACGTGCTCGGCGCCACCGCCAACCCGGAGAAGCCCAACGAGGTCGAGGTGTCCAGGCCCTCGGACGCGCTGGCCGCCAAGCAGGCCACCGACGCCACCCTCAACGCCCTCCTGCTCGGCCTCGGCGGCGTCGCCCTGCTCGTCGGCGGCGTCGGCGTGGCCAACACGATGGTCATCTCCGTGCTCGAACGCCGGGCCGAGATCGGCCTGCGCCGCTCACTCGGCGCGACCCGGGGGCAGATCAGGCTGCAGTTCCTCGCCGAGTCGCTGCTGCTGTCGGCCATCGGCGGGGTGGGCGGCGTGGCGCTCGGCATCGGCGTCACGTCCGCGTACGCGACCTTCCAGGGCTGGCCCACCATCGTGCCGGTCTGGGCCATGCTCGGCGGCGTGGTCGCCACGCTGGTCATCGGGGGTGTGGCGGGCTTCTACCCGGCGGTGCGGGCCGCCCGCATGTCACCCACGGAGGCTCTGGCCACCTCCTGACCGGGCCCCCGGACCTACTTCGGCCTGCTGCGGTCCTACTCCGTGACGATGAGCCGGACGAGGTGCCCGTGCGACGCGAACCCGGGCGGGTCGCCGGGCATCACCCCGGTCACGCAGTCGAACACGCGCGGGGCGCTCTGCCGTACCAGGAAGGAGGGCTCGGCGATCACCGACAGCAGCCGGATCGCCGCCCGGTGCGCCTCCACGCCCTCGACCGGCTCCAGCGGGCGCGCTGTCACCTCGTACACGCCGCCGCCGAGCTGCCGCTCCGCGAGCACCTCCCAGCCGGGCACCGCCCGCAGGTGCGGCAGCAGGTGCGCGTCCGGGTCCTCGGTCACCCACCCGCCCTCGCGCATCGCCTCCGCCAGCCGGCGCACGACGGGCAGCATCGCCGTCCCGTCGGCCACCCCGCCGAACCGCTCGTCCTCGTCCCACCGGCGTCGCTCCACGCGTCCGATTCTTACAAGAACCCGCCGCCCTCTGCTCGCTAACCTCGCATCCATGGACACACTCACCCGGGCGGCGGCCTACCTGCAGCTCCACGGCCGTCTGATCGACAGGCTCATGTTCGAGGCGCTCTTCGCCGGGGGGTCGCGGCAGCGGGTGCTGGACGCGCTTCGCTGCTACCAGAACCCCGACGGCGGCTTCGGCAGCGCCCTCGAACCCGATCTGCGCGGCTCCGGCAGCCAGCCCGAGCCGGTCGAGGTGGCGTTCCACATCCTGGACGAACTCGACTCGTTCTCCGACCCGATGGTCCCGGCCGCCTGCGACTACCTGCTCTCGGTGACGGCGAAGGACGGCGGGGTGCCGTTCGTGCTGCCCAGCGTGCGCGGCACCGCCCGGGCGCCCTGGTGGGAGACCGACGACGACCCGCCGGGCAACCTGGTGCCGACCGCCTCGATCGCGGCGCTGCTGTACAAACACTGCGTCGAGCATCCGTGGCTCGGCCCCGCCACCGAGTTCTGCTGGTCGGAGATCGCCCGCATCGAGCAGACCTCCCCCTACCAGGCCCGCGCGGTCATCGCGTTCCTGGAGGAGGCGCCGGATCGCGAGCGGGCCGAGGCAGAGTTCGCCAGGCTCCGCGACGCCATCCTGGCGACCGTCACGTTCGACCCCGGCGCTCAGGGCGAGGCGCACTTCCCCCTGGACTTCGCTCCGGCGCCGCTCCGGCTGCCGCTGTTCGACACGGCGACCATCGACAGCCACCTGGACGCGCTCGCGGCCGCCCAGTCCGAGGAGGGGGGCTGGAACGGCAACTGGGAGATGTGGACGCCGCTGGTCGTGCACGAGTGGGGCGGCTACATCACCGTGCAACGGCTCGTGACCTTGCGCGCCTACGGCCGTCTGGACGTCTGAGCAGGTCCCGCCGGTCCGCCGGTGGGAACTGTCGGTGGGACCGCCTAGCGTGGAGGCATGTACGAGGAACGGCCTCCCGCCCCCGGGCTCGCCGGCCGGATCGCCTGCGAGTGGCGGCTGCACAGCGAGACCGGCGGCACCCGGCTGGTCGTGCCCGACGGCTGCGTCGACCTCATCTGGGGCCCCGACGGCCCGTTCGTCGCGGGTCCCGACACCGGCCCGATGCCCACCTCGATGCGGGCGGGCGACACCTTCACCGGCATCCGCTTCCTACCGGGCGCGACGGGCGACGTCTTCGGCGTTCCCCTCCACCGGCTGCGCGACCAGCGCGTCCCGCTGAGCCACCTCGACGTCCTGCCCGAGCTCACCGCGCCCTCCACCCTGTTCGCCGAGGCCACCACCTCGCAGGCCCGCCTGCGAGCCATGCGTTCGGCCGTCGCCGCCCGGCTCCGCGAGACGCCACCGGCCGACCCGGCCGCCTTCGCCATCGCGGCCGCCCTGCGCTCGGCGCGCACGGTGAGCCAGGTCGCCTGGGACCTCGGCTACAGCGAGCGCCAGCTCCACCGCAGGAGCGTGGCCGGCTTCGGCTACGCGCCCAAGACCCTGCAGCGCATCGTCCGCTTCCAGCGCGCGCTGCGGCTGGCCCGCTCCGGCGTCCCTCCGGCCGAGGTCGCGGCGACGTCCGGCTACACGGACCAGGCGCACCTCTCCCACGAGGTCAAGCGCCTGAGCGGCGTTCCCCTGAGCCACCTCGTCGCCTGACGCCCTTCTCACCCCGGCACCCCTCCTTCGTACGATCGCTCGGACCTCGGCCACCTCGCCCGGAGGATCGCCTGCACCCGGTGGATCGCCCGTGCCTGGCGGGCCCGGCGGCGCACGGTGGATCGCCCGCGCTCGGAGGACCGGTCGCACCTGGCGGACCCCCGTGCCTGGCGGACCCCCCTGCCTGGCGGATTCGCGTGCCTGGCGGATTCGCGCGCCTGCGGCCGCCTGCCCCGGTCCGGGCACCTGCCCCATGGCGCTCAGGCGCGCGGGTCGGGTGGCGACGTTCGGTGGACCTGCGTGTGGGGCTGGACCTGGGGCTGGGGCTGGGCCGGTGGCGCCGCGCCGTCCGACGCGTCGGTATGCGCCCGCGAAGGGGGAGCGCCGGACGGCGAGGTGGCCGAGGAAGGTTGTCCCTGCGGGCCGGAGATGAGCGCGGACGCCCACCCCGCGCTCGGGTCGCTGTCCACCAGCACCGCCCGCGCGAACAGGCTCAGCGGAATCGCCAGGATCGCACCCAACGGCCCCAGCACGAAGGTCCAGACCAGCAGCGACAGGAACGTCATGGTCGTGGACAAGCCCACCGCGTCCCCCAGGAACTTCGGCAGGATGAACGACTGAACCACCACGTTGATGGCCACGTACGCCCCGATGACGAGGAGCATCTCCTTCACCCCGCCGTCGAGGAGGGCCAGCAACGCCGGCGGGATGAGCCCGAGGACGAACCCAACGTTGGGGATGTAGTTGGTGATGAGCGCCAGAACACCCCACAGGAGCGGAAGCGGCACGCCGAGGATGGACAGGGCGGCCACGTCGAGCGCCGCGCAGATCAGGCCGAAGACCGTGGAGACGATCAGGTAGCGCCTGGTCTTCTGGGCGAACGTGGTCAGCGCCGTCACGAGCTGCGGCTGTCTGTGCTGCCCGTGGGCGAGGACCCTGGCCGTCACGGGAGCGTCGAGGCACATCGCCAAGAGCAGCACCACGATGAGGAACAGGCTCGACAGCACTCCGAGCAGGCTCGACAGGATGCTCTGCGCGATGCCGACGACCCGCCCGACGTCTATCGCCTGGATCGCCCGGTTGATCTGCTCGTTGCTGACGCCGCGGGCCGTGACGAAGTTCTGGGCGTCGGTCAGCAGTTTCTGGAACTCCGCCGCGTACTCGGGGAGGAGGAGCGCGAGCTGGGTGGCCGAGACCGTCAGCACCGCCACCATGCCCAGCAGGACCAGGACCACGATGGTGAACGGCACCGCCACCTGGAGCCAGGCGGGCGCGCCACGGCGGTCCAGCCAGCCGCGCACGGGGGAGACCGCGATGACCAGCACCAGCGCCAGGAAGACGGGACCGAGAATCGAGGCGACCTCGCGCATCCCGAAGAGGGCGATCACCGCGCCGGCGATCCCCAGCAGGACGATGAGCGCTCTGGGCACTGGTCGATCGCGCACGCTCTGTACCTACCCGGTCCCGGCGAGGAACACCGGCGACAGTGGGGGATCCCGCTGATTTGACGGTTGAGGGCACGGAGCATAGAGTTCTCCAGTCCCACGAGGACGGCGGTGATCGTCGGCCTCACTCGGGGGCCACCTCCACCTCACATCCCAGTGCACAGGCTCGTGTCTGCGCACCGGGGGCTTTGACTCCAGTCGGAAGCTTGTGTAAGGTACATGGGTTGCCCTGGAGAGGGAGTAGTGCTCCCATTCCATAAGGCTCCGGTGGTTCAAGTCAATTTGACATGAACCTGGGGGGCTGAAAGGATAAGGGCACGGTAAACGGAATTGAGCGCCTCTCGCGGGTCTGG
>NZ_QNFZ01000821.1 GCF_003313395.1 Nonomuraea lactucae
AGATGAACGGGACATGCTGGTTCTCCTTGTTGCGGTGGGTGATGTCTTCGGGCGGGGTTCAGCCCTGGTGCAGCGCGTTGTGGAGGAACTCGCCGCCCTGCTGGGTCGCGGCCTTGGCGGCGTGCGTGTCCCGCATCGCGTTGACCATGACGAAGTCGTGGATGATGCCCTGGTAGCGCACAGCCGTCGTCGGCACGCCGGCGGCGCGCAGCTTGGCGGCGTACGCCTCGCCCTCGTCGCGCAGCACGTCGGCCTCGGCGACGATGACCAGCGCCGGCGGCAGCCCGGCCAGCTCCTCCAGGCTCGCCCTCAGCGGCGAGGCGGTGATCTGCGCCCGCTCGCTCTCGTCAGTTGTGTACTGGTCCCAGAACCACCGCATCCCCTCACGGCTGAGGAAGTAGCCGCTCGCGAACTGATCGTAGGAACCGGTGTCGAAGTTGGCGTCGGTGACAGGGTAGAACAGCAACTGCGCCGCCAGCCTGGGGCCCTTGCGCTGCTTGGCCAGGAGCGTGGTGGCCGCGGCCATGTTGCCGCCCACCGAGTCGCCGGCCACCGCGATCCGGGCCGGGTCGAGCCCGTGCGCGGCTCCCTCCCGCGAGATCCACAGCAGCGCGGCGTAGATCTCCTCGATCGCCGTGGGGTACCTCGCCTCGGGGGACAGGCTGTAGTTGACGAAGACCGTCGCGGCCTGGGCGCGTACGGTGAGCTCGCGGACGAGCCGGTCATGGGTGTGGGCGTTCCCGAACACCCAGCCGGCGCCGTGGATGTACAGCACCACGGGCAACGGGGCCTGGGCGCCGACCGGGCGGAAGACGCGGATCGAGACGTCGCCCGACGGCCCTCCGGAGACGAGCAGGTCCTCGACCTCGGCGTCCGGGACCGGGACGTCGCCGTCCTGGACTCCGTCGACGGCCTTGCGCCCCTCGACGGGGCCGAGGTCGTAGAGGAACGGAGGATTGGCGGTCGCCTCGACGAACGCCTGTGCGGCCTGTTCGAGTACGGGCTTGATGTCCGGCATGCTGACTGCCCTCTTTTCCTTGGCACACGAGTGTTCTTGGCCCGTGTGCCGCCGGTGTGCGGCACACGCCGCTCAGCGTCGCAACCGCCCGCTCCCGGACGCATCAGTAAGTTGACTGTCCTTCTTCGGACGCTCCTGTCCCCGCCCTGTATGAGGCGTATGGGAGAATTCGGGGAAGGAAGACGGGAAGGGCAACACGCCGTGGACGGACTGATCCCGCCATGACGCTGGTCGGGCGGCGGACCGAGATCCGCCGTATCCTGGACGTCGTCGAGGCGGAGCGCGGCGAGTCACGGGTGCTGCTCCTGCTCGGCGAGGCAGGCACGGGCAAGACGAGATTGGCGGCCGCCACCGCGGACCACGCGCGCGGCAGCGGAAGGGTCGTACTGGCGTGTCAGGCCGGCGAAACGGAGTCGCGGCACTCCTTCGCATCCCTGCACCAGCTGCTGCTTCCTGTCCTGGCTGAGGTCGGCACCCTCGCCGAGCACCTGCGGGGAGCGCTGGAGAGCGCGGTGGGCCTCGCCCCCGCGGGCGGGCAGCCGGACCCGATGTTGCTGCGGGTGGCCGTTCTGACGTTGCTGACCGATCTCTCCCGGCGGCGGCCCGTCATGCTGGTGGTGGACGACGTCCAGCACTGCGACCGCGACTCTCTCGACGTTCTGGGCTTCGTGGTCCGCCGTATCTCGGCGGAGGACGTGTCGGTGCTGCTGACGGCGCGTGGGCAGACTCCCCCGGAGGGTGTCGCCGGGGACCTGCCCACCCTGCTCCTGGGGCCGTTGCCCGAGCAGGCCGCCGCCGAACTCGTGGACGCCCAGCCGAGTCCGCCCGCCGGCCGGGCGCGGATCGACCTGCTCCAGCAGGCCGGCGGGAATCCGCTGGCCATCATCGAGCTGTGCCGGGCGGCCAGGATGGGTGGCACGGGAGCGCTTCCCGGCAGTGGGCTGCCGCAGACGCAGCGCATCCAGCAGATGTACGCGGCACGTCTGCGCGACCTGCCGGAGAACACCCAGCGGCTGCTCCTGTACACGGCGGCGTCGGAGCATGAAGACCTCGCCACGATCATGGCCGCCGCGGGCGCGGGGCCGGATCTCGCGGTATGGGCTCCCGCTGAGGAGACCGGCCTGGTCACCGTCGTGGACGGGCGAGTCGCCTTCTGTCATCCTCTGGCGCGCGCGGGCTCCTATCACGGGGCCCCGGCCTACCTCCGGCAGCGGGCACACCGCGATCTCGCGGCCGCTCTGACAGCGGATCCGGCCCGCCGGGCCTGGCATCTCGCCGCCGCGTGCCTCGGCCACGACGAGTCGGTGGCGGCGGCCCTGGAGGACACCGCGGACCTCGCCGAGCGGCGTGGCGGGTCCTTCGCGGCGGCGCGGGCGCTGGAGCGTTCGGCGGAGTGCAGCCCCGCCACGTCGGACCGGGCCCGCAGGTACGCCAAGGCGCTCAGGGCCGCCCAGAACGCCGGCGATCCCTCGTGGGTGCGCGAACTGTACGGCAAGGTCACGGCGCTGACCGATGATCCGGACATGCTGGGGGTGGCGGCGTGCGGCGCCGGCATGGCCCTGTCGCTCTTCGGCCACCAGCGCGAGGCGTTCCAGGTGATGCTCGGAGCGCTGGAGCCCAACCCCCCGAAGAGCGGGGCGACGGCGCTCGCCCTCACCGCCGTGCTCCAGGGAGCCGTGTTCCAGTCGGGGCTGCCTGAGGTCAGGGGGCTGATAGCGGGCCTGCTCGACCGGATCGACACCCGGGAGGGCGACACGCCCTACATGGAGCTGGAGCCGAACGCGGCCTCCGACGCGGTTCGGGCCTCCACCCTGGCCGGGGCCGACCCGGCGAACGCCCCGGAGCTGCTACGGCGGATCCTGCGGCTGAGGCCGTCGGAGCCGCCCGACGACGTCGTGGAGATGAACCGGTTGAGCGCCCTCGGCTGCACCGCCTGGGCGGCCGAGGAGTCCGAGCTGTGCGTGGAGTCCTTGCGGCAGGCGTACGCCATGCTCCGCGGGTACGGCTCCATGGGCGTCGCCGCTCCTACGCTGGCGTTGATGGGCTCGGCGCTGATCGACACCGGGCGGTGGGCGGAGGCGGACGATCTGCTGGAGGAGGCCGCGACGCTCGCGGCCGTGCACAAGCTGAGGCACGTCGAGATCGACATCGAGGCGCTGCGGGTGACCCTGCAAGCCCTGCGCGGTCAGCCCGCGGCCATGCCGGCCGACCCCGCCTGGACGGCCGTCGGCCTGGAGGAGAACCGGGCGACGCACGCGCGCCTGTTGCGCGCCGCCGGCACCGCCGCCGCGGCGGCAGGCGACTTCGACGGCGCGTTCCGCCACTTCCGGCTGCTGTTCGACGAGGACGCCGCACCCTTGCACTACTTCATGTCGCACCGGTCGGTCGCCGACCTCGCCGCGGCCGCCCAGCGGACGGATCGGCGGGAAGAGGCGGCGCGCATCGTCGCGGCGGTGCGCGCCGCGCTGGGCCCGCGGCCGACGACCCGGATGACGCTGATGCTCCACCACGCCGCCGCGCTGACCGGCGACCCGAAGGACGCCGAGCACCACTTCCGGCTTGCCACGGTGAATCCGGTGGGTGAGGAGTGGCCGCTGGCCCGGGCGCAGGCCCGGCTCCACTACGCTCAGTGGCTGCGCAGGCGGCGACGCCCCCTGGACGCCCGCCCGCTCCTGGCCACGGCGCTGGAGTCGTTCACCCGGCTCGGCGCGCAGGGCCTGGCCGAGGAGGCGCGCGGTGAGCTGCGGGCGAGCGGCGTCGCCACCTCGCCCGCCCTGGCCGACGCGCTGGCGGGTCTCACCGCCCAGCAGCGCCAGATCGTCCGGCTGGCGGCGCAGGGCCTGCGCAATCGGGAAATCGCCGAGCAGTTGATGCTCTCGCCACGCACGGTAAGCTCCCACCTCTACAACGTGTATCCGAAGCTCGGTGTGAGCAACCGCAACCAGCTCCGCGCTCTGCTGGGCGATCTGTGACCGCGTTCCCCCGCGTGCGCCCCATCTCCCGCGCCCGCCTGATGATCAGTACGACGACAGGGAAGTGAGGCGTGTGAGTTTGGAGCCTGTCACCGGCCGTGGAGGGCACGACCGCTTGGCCGTCGTCCTCGACCCCCTCGTTCAGCGGCTCGTCGACGCCTCGGCAGCACCCCCCTACCTGCACCAGCTCGGTCCGCTCGACGGCCGGCAGGCGTTCCTGGAGATCCAGGGCCACACGTACGACGACTTCGGGGTGGACGCCGAGTACACCGTGGCGCCGGTGGGCCCCTCCGGGCTCGTCGGCTTCTGGACGTTCCGGCCCGCACGGACCGCCGGTCCTCTGCCCATGGTCGTGTACCTGCACGGCAGCCGGTGGATGCTCGGCGACGCGCGGACTCACGCGCGCGTCATCGGCGAGCTGGCCGCCGCCAGTGACGCCGCGTTCGTGGTGCCGGAGTACACCCGCACCCCGGAGGCCCGCTATCCGGTCGCGCTGGAGGAGTCGTACGCGGTGCTGACGTGGCTCGTCGAGCACGCCGCCGGCCTGGAGCTGGACGGCCGCAGGCTCGCGGTGGCCGGTGACTGCGCCGGCGCGACCATGGCCACGGCGCTCACCATGATGGCCAAGCAGCGCGGCGGCCCGCGCATCCGCGCGCAGCTGCTGTACTACCCGACGACCGACTCGTACTGCGACACCGTGTCGCGGGAGGAGTTCGAGTCCGGCTACCTTCTGACGCGCGCGGCCCTGGAATGGTACTGGCAGCAGTACACCGACGACGACGGTGAGCTCGCCGAACCCACCGCCTCGCCGCTGCGGGCCACCACGGCGGACCTCTCGGGGCTGCCTCCCGCCCTGCTCGTGTCGGCGGAGGCGGACGTCGTACGGGACGAGGGTGAGGAGTACGCGCGCCTGCTGCGGCGGGCGGGCGTGCCGGTGACCTGCGTGCGCTATCTGGGGACGGTGCACGACTTCGCGTCCCTGAACCCGCTGCGGGACAGCCCGCCCACGGTGGCCGCGGTGAGGCAGGGCGCCGGCTTCCTCAAAGCCGCGCTGGCTGATCGGCGCTGACCACCGACAGACCAGTCAATATACTGATGCTTCCGGTAGGGCACATTTGCCAGGCTGAGGTGCGTGAGGCCGCGGGGGGCGGCATGTCATGTACCGGGAAAGAGGCCAGGATGTCCACCGTGAAACCGGTTCTCGAACCTCCCGCGCAGGCGTTCGCCGAGGCGACCGCCAACCCGTGAGCGTGTTCCGGCCGGCGGGCGCGAGCGGGCGCAGATCACCGCCGAGGCGGCCATCCAGCAGGCCGCCCGCTTCCTGTCCACCGCACTGAAGACCCGCTAGGAGCGATGATGACTACTTCACCCACTGTTGTGCTCGTCCACGGGGCGTTCGCCGAGTCCGCCAGCTGGAACGGCGTCGTCACCCGGCTGCGCGAGCATGATCTCAACGTGATCGCCGC
>NZ_QNFZ01000820.1 GCF_003313395.1 Nonomuraea lactucae
CGCCGCGCTGGCGGCCGAGCTGCCCGGCGCGCGGGCCTGGCCGGTGGAGCTGACCGCGGTCGGCCCGGCCGACGTCGAGGGCGTCGAGCGGCTCGACGTGCTCGTGCATAGCGCGGGGATCGCGCCGCTCGGCCGGATCGACGAGACACCGGCCGGCGTGTGGCGCCGGGCGATGGAGGTCAACGTCGTCGCGATCGCCGAGCTCACCCGCCTGCTGCTCCCCGCCCTGCGGAGGGCCGGCGGCCACGTGGTCTGCGTCAACTCGGGCCAGGGCCGGCGGGCCGCCGCGGGCTGGGGCCCGTACGCGGCCGGCAAGTTCGCGCTGCGGGCGTTCGCCGACGTGCTGCGCCTGGAGGAGCCGGCGCTCCGCGTGACGACGATCTACCCGGGCCGGGTGGCCACCGACATGCAGCGCGGCGTGCGCGAGCACGAGGGCGGGCCGTACCAGCCGGAGAGATACCTGCTGCCGGAGAGCGTCGCCCGCGCCGTGCTGGCCGCGCTCAACGCGGGACCCGACGCCCACCTGACCGAGCTGATTCTCCGCCCCGCCGCGGGCCCCGTCACCTGACGTGCCCGGTGCCGTCCGGCTGAATGGATCCATTCACTACAGTGGGTCCATGCACAGTGGGTCCATGCTCGACGAACTCGCGCGGATCGGACGAGACCTCACGACCGGCGGCCATGTCAGGGACACGGCCGCACTCGCGAGCGTGCTGGAGGACCTGTGTCGGTGACCTACTGGTGCGAGCACGCCTGGCTGCCCGAGGGCGTGGCGCACAGCGTGCTCATCGAGGTGGACGGCGAGAGGATCGCCGAGATCACCCAGGGCGATCCGGGCGCGGCCGAACGCCTGACCGGGCTCACCGTCCCCGGCCTGGCCAACGCCCACTCGCACGCCTTCCACCGGGCGCTGCGCGGCGCCACCCAGACGGGCCGGGGCGACTTCTGGACCTGGCGCGAGCAGATGTACGAGGTGGCCGCCCGCCTCGACCCCGACGGCTACCTGGAGCTGGCCAGGGCCGTCTACGCCGAGATGGCCCTGGCCGGGATCACGTGCGTCGGCGAGTTCCACTACCTGCACCACGGGCCCGGCGGGCAGCCCTACGACGACCCCAACACCATGGGCCACGCGCTCGTCCGGGCGGCGCGCGACGCCGGGCTGCGCATCGCGCTGCTCGACACCTGCTACCTGACGGGCGGCTTCGGCGCCGCGCTTTCGGGCACGCAACTGCGCTTCGGCGACGGCGACTCCGAGCGCTGGGCCGTACGGGCCGAGCGCCTGGCCGACGCCTACCGGGGGCAGACCGACGTGCAGATCGGCGCGGCCGTCCACTCGGTCCGGGCGGTGCCGCCCGAGCACATCCCCGCGGTCGCCGAGTTCTCCCACCGGCACGCCGTCCCGCTGCACGCGCACGTCTCCGAGCAGCGCGCCGAGAACGTCGCCTGCGTGGAGATGTACGCCGCCACCCCGGTGCAGGTCCTGCACGAGCACGGCGCGCTCGGACCGCGTTCCACCGCGGTGCACGCCACCCACCTGAACGGCGTGGACATCGAGCTGCTCAGCCAGTCGGGCACCCACATCTGCATGTGCCCGACCACCGAACGCGATCTCGCCGACGGCATCGGCCCCGCCAGGACCCTGCACGACCGGGGTGCCCCGCTCACGCTCGGCTCCGACAGCCACGCCGTGATCGACCTGTTCGAGGAGGCCCGCGCCCTGGAGCTGAACGAGCGGCTGGCCAGCCAGAGACGCGGCCACTGGAGGGCCGCCGAGCTGCTGGCCGCCGCGACGGGCGCGGGCCACGCCTCGCTCGGCTTCCCCGACGCGGGCCTGCTCGTCCCCGGCGCGTGGGCCGACCTGGTCTCCATCCGCCTCGACTCGGCACGTACGGCGGGCACCAGCGGAGCGGAGGCCGCGGTGTTCGCGGCCACGGCGGCCGACGTCCACTCGGTGATCTCGGGAGGCCGCCGCTTGGTCACCCAGGGACGGCACGAGCTGGGCGACGCCGGGGCCATGCTGAACGAGGCGATAGGAAGGATCCGATGACCACGCCCGCGTCGCTGGAGGCGGTCCGGGCCGGGGTTCCCCTCGTCCACCAGGTGTTTCACCGTGGTCTCCTCCTTGAGGAGGACATCCAGAACCGTCCGCTGGTCGTACCCCTTTAGGGAATCTTTGCATCGGGTCGGACGTTGGCCGGATATAGAACGCAGCTGCGGAACGAGGTGGCCAGGGGATGGCAAGGCCTACGGGGAGTCGCACGCAGGAGCAGCACGTCGCCGAGCGCGATCTGCTGGGGACCTATCTGGCCGAGATCGGCCGGGTCCCGCTGCTCACGGCTGAGCAGGAGGTTGAGCTCGCGAAACGGATCGAGGCGGGTCTGTTCGCCGAGCAACTGCTCGACAGCGGAGGCACGGAGCCGCGGATCGGGGACGCGGCCGACGAGGAGCTGGAGCGCCTGGCGGTCTCCGGCCAGCGGGCGAAGGACGAGTTCATCCAGGCCAACCTGCGCCTGGTGGTGGCGGTGGCGCGCAAATACTCGGGGCGCGGGATGCCGCTGATCGACCTGGTCCAGGAGGGCAACCTCGGACTGGTGCGGGCGGTGGAGAAGTTCGACTACAAGCGGGGATACAAGTTCTCCACGTACGCGACGTGGTGGATCAGGCAGTCGGTGGGCCGGGCCATCCACGAGCAGGCGCGGCCGGTGCGGCTGCCCACCCACGCCGGTGAGCAGATGACGCGGCTGATGCGGGTGCGGCGCGACATGCTGGCCGAGTTCGACGCCGAGCCGACCGACGACGACCTCGCCGAGGTCCTCGACCTGCCGATCGAGCGGGTGCGCGAGCTGCGCCGCTGGGCCTCCGACCCGGTGTCGCTGCAGCTGGGCGTGGGCGACGAGGACGAGACCGAGCTCGGCGACATGATCGCCGACGAGACCTGGGCCGACCCGGAGCAGCAGGCGATCGACATCCTGGAGCGCGAGCGGCTCGACGAGTGGCTGACCGGCCTCGAGGGCGACATCCGCGAGATGCTGCGCTGGCGCTACGGGCTGGTCGACGGCCGCGAGCACACCCTCACCGAGGTGGGCGAGCGCTACGGCATCGGCCGCGACCGGGCCCGCCGCATCGAGCGCGACGCGCTGGCCAGGCTCCGCAGGATGGCCACCGCCGCCGCCTGACCTTCAGGGCCGGCCGAGAAGCTTTCGGGCCTGACGAGGAGCCTTCGGGTCTGAGCGGCCCGATGACCCTTCAGGGCCCGACGAGCCTTCAGGGTCCGACGAGCCTTCAGGGTCCGAGGAGCCTTCAGGGTCCGAGCGGGCGGAGGAGGCGGCGCAGGAAGTCGGCCACGGCCGCCTCCGCCGCCTCCTGGCGCCCTTCGCGGGCCACCAGCAGGGCGCTCTCGTTGATCGCGGCCAGCAGCATGTGCGCGTGCAGATCGGCGAACTCGGCGGGCACCGCCCCCGTCGCCTGCAGCGCCGTCTTCAGCATGCCGAAGGCGTACCTCTCCTCCATCGCCCGCCACCGCTCCCAGCCGATGACCGAGGGCGCGTCGATCAGCACGATGCGCCTGACCACGGGGTCTCCGGCCAGCCTGATCCACGCCAGGCAGCCTGTCACCAGCGCCTGCCCGGGGTCGGTCACGCCGCGCACCGACTCGACGATCGCCCGGCCGGCCTCCGCCTCCACGGCCTCCAGCACCGCCTCGAACAGCGCGTCCTTGCCCGCGTAGTGGTGGTAGAGCGCGCCCCGGCTCAGCCCCGACTCGTGCAGCACGGCCTCGATCGACGTGCCCTCGTAGCCGTGCTCGGCGAAGAGCCGGCGGGCGATGGCGACGACCCGTTCGCGCGTGGCGGCGCCGCGCTCTGCCCTGAGGTTCATGGACCCAACTCTAGACATACCGACCGGCAGTCGGTTATTTTCCAGACCGACAGTCGGTTTGCTTGAGGGGAGTGGTCATGAAGAAGGCCGGTGGGCTGGCGTACAGGGACGAAGGTTCCGGAGGCGACGGCCCTGTCGCGCTGTTCCTGCACGGGGTGGGCACGAGCTCGCACCTGTGGCGCAACGTGATCGCCGAGCTGCGGGACGAGCGCCGGTGCGTCGCGCCGGACCTGCCCGTCCACGGCGGGAGCGACGCCCGCGACGACCTGTCGCTGCCCGGGCTGGCGGAGGCGGTGGAGGAGTTCTGCGCCGAGCTCGGGCTCGGCCCCGTCGACCTGGTCGCCAACGACACGGGCGGCGCGGTCGCTCAGCATCTCGCCGTCCGTCATCCCGAACGGCTGCGCACACTCACGCTGACCAACTGCGACGTGCACGAGGCCACGCCGCCCGAGGCGTTCAGGCCCACGGTGGAACTCGCCGCGCGCGGCGAGCTGGCGCCCCTGACCGCCGCCCTCCTCGACCGGCCGGAGCTGATCTCCCAGAGCGTGTACGGCGAGGCCTACGAGCGCATCGACGACCCGGCCGCCCTGGTCGAGGCGTACGTCCGGCCGATCCTCGCCAAGCCGGGCGGCGGCGAGGCGTTCGAGCGCATGCTGGTCTCGATCGACGCCAAGGACATGATCGCCATCGAGCCGCTGCTCACGGTGCTGGCCGTGCCGACGCAGGTCGTGTGGGGCACCGGCGACGCGTTCTTCGACGTCCGGTGGGCTCGCTGGCTGCGGGACACCATCCCGGGGGTGCGCGGGATCGTCGAGATCGAGGGGGGCCGGCTCTTCTTCCCCGACGAGCGAGCCGCCGAGCTGGTGCCCCACCTGCGGAGCTTCTGGGGCTGAGCCGCGCGGGCCGGGAGTGTCAGGCGGCCGGCGCCGGGGTGATCTGGAAGACGGCCGCCCTCCACTCGCCCTCCCTGCGGACCAGGGCGGTCGTGGCGTACACCCGCATCGTCTGCTTCACCGTGCCGTTCATGAGCACGTCGATCTCCACTGTGCTGGTGTGCACGGCGCTGTCGCCGGTCAGCATGATCACCTTGTGGTCGGACTGGTCGGTGCGTGTGTACGGGTTCCGGTTCTCGGCGAACCCCTTGAGTATGGCGTCACGGTCGGTCGTCACGCCCCACGGGGAGACGCTCACCACGTCCTCGGTGAGGAAACGGTCGTAGAACGCGGCGTCGCCGTTCCGGTTGGCCTCCCAGGCCCGTTCGGTCAACGCGATCAGCTCGTCCATCGTGTCCCCTCGATTCCGCTGACACCGGTTTAACTGGTGTCGAGTGTTACACTGATCGGGTGGACAGTGCAAGCGGGATGACGCTGACGGCGCGCGACGGGCAGCGTTTCAGGTTCGACGCGGGCGCGCTGTGCCTGGAGTTCCTGCTCTCGGGGGCGGTGGAGCCGTGGGAGCAGTTGCACGCGCCGGAGGACCTCGCGGCCTGGATCCCCCGGTCGCGGCTCGCCGTCCGAGGGGCGGTGGTGGCGGGCGCGGGCGACCTCGCGGCGGCCAAGCGGGTGCGCGCCGCGATCCAGCGCCTCGCCGAACACGCCACCG
>NZ_QNFZ01000819.1 GCF_003313395.1 Nonomuraea lactucae
CGCGAGGTGCGCGGCGTCACCGGCCCGCAGCGCGCGCACGGCCGCCACCGCCACCTCGGGATCGAGGCCGTTGCCCGAGGGCACGGCGCGGGCCGCCGGCATGCCCTCGGTGCGCCTGCTGTCGAGCCGGGAGATGATCACGTCGCCGTCCAGCGACTCCGCCACGGGGGCGTACCCCATCGCGCGCAGCGAGTCGACCAGCGCGGCGCGCGGCGTGCGGGAGGCGATCACCGTCGGGGCGAGCCTGCGCAGCCGCAGCGAGGTGGAGCGGCGGTCGGCGGTCAACTGGTCGAGCAGGGCCGGGTCGTCGCAGCGGATGTACGCGCTGGCCGTGCCCACCCGGATGCGCCCGTGCCGCCGGGCCACGTCGGCCACCAGGTAGGACAGCGCCTGCGGCACCGGGGTGGCCGAGTGGCGCCCCAGCGCGGCGAGCAGCTCGTCGGCGCCCTGCCCGGCGTCGAGAGCACGCCGGATGGAGCCGTCGCTGAACCGGTAGACGGTCGCGCCGCCCTTGGACTCGATGTCGGCGGCGAGCGTCATCCACCGGTTGAGCTCGCTGGTCAGCGGGCCCGGCGCGACGGCGGTGAGGTCGGCCTGGAGCAGGATGTGGTCGACCGGCTCCGGCAGCAGGGGCGCGAGCGCCGCGGCGGCGTCGTCGCCGGACAGCAGCGCGCGCCCGTGCCCGGAAAGCACGCCGAGCCCGCTCACGCCGAGCTGCTCGGCCTCGCGCAGCGCGAACTCGGTGAGTTGCTCGCGCAGTGGCCCCCGTCTGCGCGGCTGCTCCCAGGTGAGCCGGTCGAGCACCGACCCCGGCGTCGGCGCGAGTCCGGGCGCGCAGGCGAGCACGCCCAGCGTCGCCGCCCGCACCGGCGCGGCGGACGACCTGCGCAGGTCGACATGGAGGGCGTTCAGCGGCCGGTCGCGGTCGTCACGCTCGCCGACCAGGCCGGGCACCCGGTCGGTGTGCAGCCAGGTGACCGCCAGCGTGACCCACCGGTCGGCCGTCGGCCTGACCCGCCACAGGTCGTAGCCGCTGGTCGGCAGCCACTCGCCGTCCACGCTGCCACCGGAGGCGACCAGGCCGGCCGCGTGCGCCACCTCCACGACGAGCGCGGCCGCCCACTCCGGCACGTCCAGCTCGGTCGCGGTGCGCTTCATGTCGCGCACGCCCAGCCCGCCGGTGCGCAGCACGCCGGGCGGGTCGACGCTCCAGCGCTCGCACAGCTCCTCGACGGCCCTGACGAACATGAACGCCTGACCGGCCGCCGTCCGGTCGGCCAGCTTCTGGTCGCGTGCCGCCCCCTCCAGAGCGGGCGGCACGGCGAGCAGGTCGCGGTGCACCCGGCCGCCGCGCAGGTGCAGGCCGACCTCGCGCGGCAGCGTCACGCTCTCCTCGCCCGTGGCCGCCAGCAGGCCGCGCGCCAGCAGCTGCTCGATGGGGGAACGGGCGGAGCCGACGCGCACCTCGCGCCTGGCGTTGGGCACCCGTCCCGTGGGCGGGCCCCAGGCGAGCTGGTCGAGCGCTGCCCTGGCCTCGTCGGAGACCTCCTCGATGAGACCGCACGGCTCGGCCAGCGCGGCGGCGAGGCGCTCCTTGCCCGTGCCGGCGGTGCCCGCCGCTATGTCGTCGGCCATCTCGTCGAGCTGCTCGGGCGGGTGGTGCCGGAACACCTCGACCGCGGGCGGCCCGAGCCCCGCCGGGTCGTCGAGCACCTTGCGGACGCCCGGGGCCAGGGCGATCCGGTCGTCGGGGCCGTACACGAGAGCCAGGTCGCGCAGCCGGTCGAGCGCGGCGGACAGCGCCGGCTCCGGCTTCCCGGGCCCCGTCCGGCCAGGGGCGAGCGCCCTGCCCACCAGCTCTCGCAGCGTCGCCTTCGGGACGGCCCCGGTCTGCACGGCCAGCGTCTCGACGACGGCGAGCGTGAAACGGTCGAGCCGGTCGAGCACCCTGCCGATCGCCGACGGGCTGCCCGCCCGCGACGCGAGGCCCTCCAGGTGGGCGGGCACCGGAGTGATCAGCTCGGGGCGCGCGGAGACGAGCGCCCGCAGCTGGTCGTCGGTACGCCCCCTGATCCACTCCGTGAACTCCATCGATGCCATGGTATGTCCCGCCCCACGGGGCGGCATGGCGCGCGCGACCGAGGGGCGGAAGCGTGGTGGGTCAGCCGACGCGCGCCGGGCTCGACTGCAGCCCGACGGCCAGCCGCACCCAGGCGGCGACGAACCGGTCCTTCTCCACGTGGCCCGGCGAGTCGCCCACGGTGTCCTGGAAGAGCCGGTAGTGCACCACCGCCCCGCCGAGCACGGCCGCGATGCCGTGCCAGTCGGCGTCGGCGCCGCTGTATTCGGGCTGGGTGCGGAACCAGGTCGTGATGGCGTCGAACATGGGCTGCAGCAGCCCCTCGCGGACCACCGCCACCAGCTCGGGGAACTGGCTGAGGTCGCGGAAGAACACCCGGGTGAGCTCCGACTCCTCGCGCACCTTGGCCAGCCCGGCGCGGCACAGGCGCGACAGCCGCGCCTCCAGGTCGACGGAGTCCTCCATGTCGCCCAGCTCCGCCAGGCTCTCGGCCACCTGGGTGCGCGTGCGCGCCGCGTGCTCGTTGATCGCCGCGGCCAGCACCTCGTACTTCGACTTGAAGTGCCGGTAGAGCCCGCCCGCGCCCGGCGAGAGGCCCGAGGCGGCCTCGATCTCGGCCACCGACGTGGCGGAGTAGCCCCGCTCGGCGAACAGCCGCAGCGCCTCGTCGATGATCCGCTCGCGGGTGCTCACGGCCACGCGCGCGCCCCGCCTCGCGGGCTCCGCGCGGGCCGCGTCCGGCGATCTGGTCATGTGCTGGTGACACCTCCCTTCCAACGGTCCCACACCAGGGCGCGTTACGCCTGTCCCGTACTCGTTTGGCATCCTGCACCGTGTGGGGAAGTCGGTGGGTTTCGATCTGGACATGACGTTGGCCGACACGCGGTCGGGCATCGCCGCGGTGTTCGACGAGGTCTCGGCGCGGCTCGGCGTGCTCATCGACAGCGCCGCGGTCATCTCCCGGCTCGGGCCGCCGCTGGAGATCGAGCTGGCGAACTGGCTGCCCGCGGAGGCCGTGCCCGCCGCGGCCACCCTGTTCAGGGAGCTCTACCCGGCCGTGGCCGTGCCCGTGCACACCGCCATGGCCGGCGCGCTGGAGGCCCTCGGGGCCGTACGCGCCGCGGGTGGCAGGGTGATCGTCGTGACCGGCAAGAACGTGCGCGACGCGACGAGCACGATCAGGATGCTCGGCTTCGAGGTGGACGAGATCGTCGGATCCGTCTTCGGAGCCGCCAAGGGAACGGCACTCGCGCGCTTCGGCGCCGCGGCCTATGTTGGTGACCATGTCGCCGACATCCAGGCGGCGCGGGCGGGCGGCGCCGTCAGCGTGACGGTCGCGACCGGCCCCTACACGGTGGAGGAGCTGCGTGATCACGGAGCGGATGTGGCACTGGGCGACCTGACCGAATTCGCCGGCTGGTACTCCGGCTGGCGTCCCCCCGGCGGACCCGGGTGAATCGCAGCGTAATTACCTGGTCGCCGCCGGGCTCTCCGGGGCATAACCTTACATCGCATTCATCCTTACGACTGTTCGAACGAGGTCCCTCCTGTGCCGAGTGGCAAGGTCAAGTGGTACGACGCCGACAAGGGTTTCGGCTTCCTCACCCGTGACGACGGCGGTGAGGTGTTCGTGCATTCCTCCGCGCTGCCCACAGGAGCCGGGCCACTCAAGCCCGGCCAGAAGGTGGAGTTCGGCGTGGCGGAGGGCCGGCGGGGTCAGCAGGCCCTCTCGGTCAGGATCCTCGACCAGCCGCCGACGCTGGCCAAGACGAAGCCCAAGGGCAAGCGGAAGAAGCCCGACGAGATGGTCGTCATCGTCGAGGACCTGATCAAGCTCCTCGACGGGGTCTCCACCTCCTACCAGCGGGGCAAGCATCCCGACGCGGCCCACGCGAAGAAGATCGCGCAGGTGCTGCGGGCCGTCGCCGACGACCTCGACGCCTGACCGCTCCACCGACCTCGTAACGGCCCGGGCGCCCGGGTCTGGGGCGTTCGGGGTGCTAGGCGTTCGGGTTGGTCAGCGGCTTGGTCGAGTCGAGGGGGTCGCGGGGCCCCGGGCGCTGGTCGCGTACGGTCGCCTTCAGCTTCGCGTTGACCGCGCGGACGCGGGCGCGCCTGCGGATCACCAGCCAGCCGAGGGCGGCGGTCAGCGCCACCGCGAGCGTGACCAGCCCGGCCGCGCCGCTCTCGGTCAGCGACAGCATCAGCCCGATCAGCCCGCCGAACACCCAGGCGAGCTGCAGCAGCGCCTCCACCACGCCGAAAGTGGACGAGCGGACCTCCTCGCCGATCTCCCGCTGCACGATCGCGTCGAGGGCGAGCTTGCCCAGCTCCTGCGCGAACGCCGTGACGAGGGAGATGGCGACCGCGGTCCACAGGCCGAAGAAGACCGCGGTCGCGATCGTCGTCGCGCTGGTGAGGGCGAGCATGAGGAGCACGATCACCTGTGGCGAGTGGTTGCGCGCCCAGTTGGCGACGGCCGCGCCGACCAGGCCGCCCATCCCGGCCGCCGCCGCGAGCAGCGCGATCGTCTTCGGCACGTCGAACAGCGGGGCGGGCCCGGCCAGCCACGGCACCTCGCCGTCCTGCACCAGGAAGAGCAGGAAGAACAGCAGGAAACCGGAGAACAGGCGGATCGCCACGTTGGCCCAGACCGCCTCGGCCACCGTGGGGCCCACCTGAAGGAGCGTGCGCCACCGCGCCGCCCTGCCCTGCTCGCCGTCCTCCTCCTCCAGATCCGGGGAGTCGACGTGCCGCGGCAGCCGTACGGAGAAGACGCCGACCAGCAGGAACACGATCATCGCGATGCGCAGCACCGCGGCGCTGCCGAGCCAGGCCGCCAGGCCCGCCGCCACCGGCACCACCAGGCCCGCCGAGACCAGCGTGAACAGCGCGACCCGGGCGTTGGCGGACACCAGCGTGATGTCGGCGGGCAGCACGCTCGGCATGATCGCCGCACGTGACACGTTGTACGCCTTCGACAGCACCAGCACGCCCAGCGCCCCCGCGAACAGCGTGACCAGGTCGCCAGGCCCGACGGCGGCGGCCATGGCGAAGCAGAGCAGGCCGCGTCCGAAGAGCGTGCCCGCCATGACGTAGCGGCGCCCCGACCTGAAGCGGTCGAGGATCGGCCCGACGAACGGCGCCAGCAGCGCGAACGGCACCATCGTGATGACCAGGTAGAGCGCCACGGGCCCCCGGGCCTCGCCGACCGGCACGCCGAAGAACACCGTGCTGGCGAGCGCCACCGTGACCAGCGCGTCGCCCGCGCTGTTGCCGGCGGTGAGCTCGATCAACCGGCCGAGCCCGGTGCGGTCCGCACCGTTGGCGTGGGTGAGGCGACGGGTCGCCCGGCCGACCGTGCGCGCGCCGCCTGCCGTCGCGAGGCCGGCCCGTCTGGCGCCCCG
>NZ_QNFZ01000818.1 GCF_003313395.1 Nonomuraea lactucae
CATCCGCCGCCGGACGGCGGAGACGACGCCGCGCAGCGCGCCGCGCCAGCGCAGCGCCCGCGGGCTCAGGTCGGCGGTGAAGCCGGACCAGTCGTAGTTGCAGCCGGGCTCGCGGGCGCCGTGGGTGGCCTCGGGTTCGAGCACGCGGCGGGTGCGCAGGCGTACGGGAGGCAGCCAGCGCGGCCCGCGCAGCACCACGGTGGCCCAGTTGAAGCGGCGGCTGCGCACGGAAAGCCCGGCGAGGTAGGCGAAGCCGGTGATCCGCAGCCGGCCGTCGACCCACTGGATGTCGTCGATGTGGGTGACGGGCACCAGGTCGGCGCGCCGCAGGCGGAAGAGCGCGGGCGGCAGCTCGTCGCGGAACGGCAGGTCGGCGTACCAGCGCAGGCCCTTGCGGATGCGCTTGGAGGGCTCGGCCGCGGCGGCGACCACCTTGGACAGCGTGTCGCCGTCGATCAGCTCGTCGTCGGGGCGGGTCTCGATGAGGTGGCAGATGAGGCGCCGGGCGACGGGCAGGTCACGCTTGACGCCCGCGTCGACGGCCGCGAGGTAGGGGCGCATCAGCGTGATGAGCTCGCGCCTGCGAGCGGCGCCGCGCTTGACCGCCAGGTCCATCCGCGAGCCGAGCGGGCCGCTGAGCACCTCGGCGTCGAACGCGGGATCAAGGCCGCCGGGCCCGGTCGCCCGCATGACCGCATCGAGCGGCTCTCCGCGGTCGCACAGGTCCTGGACCGTCTTGAGACGCTCAGCGGCCAGCTCGCCGCCCGGGCTCTGGGCTGTGACGCCGGTGGCCATCGGGGGGCACCGCCTTTCCGACCGTCATCCTGTTGTGCCCATGCTAAGGGGAGTCGGGTGCCACAGATCCGCTCAAAGGGGGAACTAGCACCTCAAAAAGATTTCTGAGAGTCCGCTGAACGTCCGTCCCACCTCGCGCTGCGCATGTCCACCCGGTCGCCGCGCAGCGGGGTTCCCTCCTCGCGCCAGCGGGCCACGCACTCAGCGCGATGATCAGGTGCCGCGCCGCTGCCGTCGGCGTGCACCACGCGCCACCACGGCACGCCGCCGCCCCACGTCGACATCACACGCCCGACCTGTCGCGGGCCGCCCTCGCCGAGGTACTCGGCGACGTCTCCGTACGACATCACCATGCCCGGCGGGATGGACTCCACCAGTTCGAGCACGCGCTCGGCGTAGGGGTTCAGGGCGTCCACGCGGCGGGGCCGGCCTCGATGATCTCGTCGAACTTGCCGATCTCCATCGCGGACCCGCCGGTCAGCACCTCGACCACGCCGTCACGCACCATGTAGGTCTCGCCGTCCTCGCCCACCAGCCTGCCGCCGAGCACCCCGGCCAGCCGGACGAGCTGCGCCACCTGCCAGTCGGAGCCGGGCTCGCCCACCACCTGATCTCGCCAGCGCCCCACGGCGTGCGGGACGCCACCGTGCCTGGCGGCGATCTCCTGCGACTCGTCCAGCTCGAACCCGGCCGGCACGACCGCTCTCGCGAGGTCGGCGAAGGCGAGGGGCGCCTCCCGCACCACGCGCAGCTCGTATCCCATGACGCCGGACGATAGCGGATCTTTCACCCTTTGCGCTGATTGAGCACGATGACGGCGCCACTGAACGTGACGAGCGCCAGCAGGACACCCCCGCCGTACAGCAGGAGCCGCCACGCCTCGGGACCCGGCCGCGAGGGCACCGGCGAGTCCTCGCCGGCACCGAAGTGCATGTCGTCGGGTACGGGGATGCCGTCGCGCGCGCCGGCGAGCCGCTCGGCCGCGTTGAGCGCCGCGCCCGCGTCGACCACGCCGAACCCGATCTTGTCGTCGTATCCGGGCGCCGGTCGGCCCCGGGAGCTGCCGGCCAGCGCCTGGACGACCTGCTCGGGCGGGAGGCCGGGATGGCGTGACTTGATCAGCGCCGCCACCCCGGCGACGAGCGCGGCGGCCGAGCTGGTGCCCTCGGACAGCTCGTAGCCGCCCGTCCGCTTGACGACGGGCACGCCCACGCCGGGCGCCGCGACGAGGACGGACAGGTTCTCGGTGCTGAACTGGGCGCGCCTGCCCTGCTTGTCGACCGCGGCCACGCCGATCACCCCGGGGTAGCCGGCGGGGAAGCTCCAGTGGGAGGTGCCGTTCATCTTGGTGTAGCCGCTCTGCCCGTCGTTGCCCACCGCGGCGACGAGCACGACGCCCTTGCTCAGCGCGTAGGAGACGGCCTCCCGCTCGGACCTGACCGGCCCGTAGCTGCCGATCGACATGCTGATGACCTTGGCGCCGTGGTTGGCGGCGTAGCGCAGGGCGCGGGCCAGCGGGGTCTCGCGCCCCGGCCGCTGCTCGGCCTGGGGGGCGATGCCGCCGGTCTCGGGGTCCTCGGCGACGGCGAGCGGGATCGACAGGATGCGCGACTCGGGGGCGACGCCCACCAGCCCCTTGCCCGCGCCCGATCCGGCGATGAGGGCGGCCATGGCGGTGCCGTGCCTGCCCGGCTTGGCCTCGCGCTGGATGGCGGGGGTGCTCATGTCGGGGGCGGCGGTCACCCGTCCGCGCAGCTCCTTGACGCGGGAGTCCACGAGGCTGTCGACCACGGCCACGGTGACGCCCGCGCCCTTGGTGACGGCCCACGCCTGCTCGACGTTGAGCGCGTCGAGCACCCACTGCTGCTGCTCGCGGACGGGCGCGGCGGGTGGCGCCTGCAGCATGAGGGCGGCGGCCGTCAGCGCGCGTACGAGGGTCAGCACACGTTCCCCTGGGTGCAGGGCGGGACCTTGGGCGGGTCCGCGAGGAAGTAGGCGATCTGGCCGCCGATCGACCTGGCCGCCGGCCAGAGCTCGCTGTGCAGGAGCTCCTCCGGAGGCACGGCCGCCCGGGTGCGCCCGTCGGCGTAGCCCGCGGTGGAGAAGACGATGTACGGTCCGGCGCCCACCCATCCGGTGCGCTGACGCTGGTCGTTGCCGAACCGCTCGGTCACGGTGCCCCGGAAGGGAACGGGCAGCACGCCGACCCGGTCGTCCTGGGTGAGCTGGTCGGTGGCCGCCAGCCTCGACTCCTCGTCCTTCAGCACGGCGACGCCGACCGTGATGACGAACGTGGACGTCTGGTCGATGTAGGTGGCCCGGAGCATGGTCACGCAGCCGTGCTCGTCGAGGATGCCGGCCACGGAGGTGTCGACGGCGTTGCGGCAGTCGGTCTCGGGGGCGATGCCGACCCGCCTGGCGTACTGCTGGGCCCGGTCGAGCCCGACGTACTTCACCTCGTCGGGGAACACGCCGGTCGCCGGCCACGCCTGCCAGCGCCTGGCGATCTCCTCCTGCTTGTAGCGCTGCTGCTCGGCGGGGGTGAGCGGGCGGGCCCTGGTCTCGGCGAGCAGGCCCACGGTGCCGAGCAGCACCACGAGGGCCGACATGGCGAGCACGGCGCCGACCAGCACCACGAACCAGCGGCGGTAGCGCACGCCCTGCTGGAGCGCCGCCGCCTCCGCGCGCTCCTTGACTCCGGCCGTGCCGCGGGGCGAGGCCGACGGCCACGAACGCACGCGCGAACGGCGGCCGGCCGCCGTGCCGAGCGGGTTTCCCCCTCCCGGCGTGGCTCCCCCGGCGCGCGGCAGCCCTGAGGTGGTCCTACGTGCCTTCACCACCGCCTCGTTCCCCGGCTCGTTTTCGTGTCTATTTCGTCCCCCTACCTACACGGATCATGCGTCCTGCTGGCTCTGTGCGCGACGTACGCGCCTGACCAGCGCGAACATCGAGGCTAGCGCTGCCAGCGCGCCGGTCGCCGCAGCGGCGGCGACCGTCGCGTAAACCGTGACCGCGGTCCGGTCGCGGGTGACGACCGTGATCGGACCACGGAATCCCGCGCCGACCGGCGCCGCGGGGTCCTGCGCCTGCCCGCCCGTGGCGGTCTCGGTGTGCCGGGCCAGCCGGCGGGCTTCGGCCAGGGCTCTGGCGGCGTTCACCACGCCGAAGCCGGTGCCAGTGTCGTAGCCGCCCGGTGGCCGGTCGGTCGCGCTGGCGGTGAGCGCCTGTACGACCAACGGCGGCGACATGGCTGGATATTTCGCTTTGATCAGTGCGGCCACCCCGGACACCAGCGCGGTCGCCTGCGAGGTGCCCTGGCCCACCCAGTACGCGTCGCCGGGTCCCGCACCCATGATGTCGACGCCCGGCGCGGCCACCAGGACAGACGAGTTCCAGTTGGAGAACGTCGCCCGGCGGAGCCGCCTGTCGATCGCACCCACCGAGACCACCCCGGGGAAGGCCGCCGGGTAGGAGTAGGGGGCGAACCCGGCGGCGCCATCCGTCTTCAGCGCCCCCTCGTTGCCCGCGGCGGCGACCAGCACGACGCCCTTGGAGATCGCGTAGCGGACCGCCGCACGCTCCTCCTTGGTCGCCAGCTCCTTGGAGATCGACATGTTGATGACGTGCGCCCCCCGGTCGACGGCGTAGCGGATGCCCCTGGCAACCACGTTCTCAAATCGCGCGGCGGAGTTGAACTCCCTGAAGCCGGGTTCCTCGTCCTCCAGGATCACCCGGACCGACAGCACCTCGGCCTCGGGCGCCACGCCGATGACGCCGAACCTTCCCCGGGGACCGTGGCCGTGCCCCGCGATCAGCGAGGCCATGTAGGTGCCGTGCAGGCGGCGCGGCGGCACTCCGGCCGGGTTGGCGCCCCTGGTGAAGTCTCTGCCCACGGTGACCGAGCCGGCCAGGTCGCGGTGGCGCGGGTCGACGCCCGAGTCGAGCACGGCCACGGTGACGCCCGCTCCCCTGGTCGACCGCCACGCCTCGCGCAGCTCCAGCGTGTCGATGACGGGCCGCTGGCCGCCGCGCACGTCGTCGGCCAGGGCCGGGGCCCCGCTCAGCAGCACGACGCTCAGCAACACGGCGCTCGGCAGCACGGCGCCGGCGACCGTGAGCTCGGCGGCGAGCCTCAGCACCGCCACTCCCTGGAGGCGCAGTCGGGCATCCGCGGCGTGCTCAGCGCGGCCAGGATCAGCTCGGAGATCTCGCTCGCGAACGCGAAGATGGCCGGCCGCGGGTCGCCGACCGCCCGCGCCGGCCGCCCGTCCACCTGGCCCGCCGTGGTCAGGACGAGGTACGGCCCCGCCTGGCGCACCGAGCCCGCCTGCCGTACGGAGGAGGTGAAGCGGTGGGACACCGTGCCCGGGAAGGCCAGCGGACGCAGGCCGGGCACCGGCGCGCCCGCCTCGGGGAAGGCCGTCCTGGCGTGGCCCGCGGCGAGCTCGTCGGGCAGCGCCACGACCCCGACCGTGACGAGCACGCCCCGCAGCTCGTCGATGTAGGTGGCGCGGAGCACGGCCCTGCATCCGGCCCGGCGCAGCGCACCGGCCGCCGCGGCGTCGACGGAGCCCGCGCACTCGGTGCGTGGCGAGATGCCGATCCGGGTGGCCCGCTCCCTGCCGCCCTGCTCCGCGGAGTAGGGCAGGCTCGCCGGGAAGACGCGCCCGGCGGGCCAGGAGTGCCAGCGCTCGGCCACGTCGCGCCTGGCGGCGGC
>NZ_QNFZ01000822.1 GCF_003313395.1 Nonomuraea lactucae
CCGACCTGGAAGCCCACGCGCGAGCCCACCGTCCGCCCCTCCCGGAGGCCCACCCGTGAGGCCGCCGCCCAGCCGACGGGCCAGCCGACGGGCCGTCAGACAGGCCAGTCCACGGGCAGACCCACGGGCCAGGCCACCAGCCAGGCGGCGGTCAGGCCGGGCGCGGGCGAGCCCACCCGTTCACAGCCCCCCGCCACCCGGGCGCCCGACCCGACGACACCCCCGCCCGTCCGGTCCGACGAGCCCCGGGTCTCGGTCTCCGTCTCGGTCTCCCTCGGCGTCCCGCTGCTCAAGGGACGCGACGGCCTGCTCGACGGCGGCGCCGGGGTCGGCCTCGGCACGGGCCTGCTGGGCTCCGTGCTCGTGCCCGGCTCCGTCATCCTCGGACGGCGGCTGGCGGCCCGCCGTACTCCCCGAACCCGTCGCGGCCGCTGGAACCCCAAGTAGTCGCGGATTCACTCCCAAGTCACCACATCCCCTACTATCTACCCTCGGAACAGAGGCGCCGGCTGGCACGCGCCTGCGGCACGGTGCGGAGGAGAAGCGTGGCGGTTGCGTCCCCCGCCGATCGGCGGCGCGGTCCGCTGCGAGCCCTCAGCACGGTGCTGGCCCTGGCGCTCGTGGCGACGCCTGTTCCCGCGGCGGCGGACCCGAAGCCCTCGGCGAAGCGGCTCAAGACGGAGCTGGCCGCGCTGCAGAAGGAGTCGGACACGCTCATCACCGACTACTACAACAGCCGCATCGCCCACGAGAAGGCGGAGAAGGGCGAGAAGTCGGCCCGCGAGAAGCTGACCGCCGCCCAGGAGGTCTACGACCGCGAGTCCATCGAGTTGCGGGGGCTGGCCGTCGCCCGCTACATGGACGCCGGCCCCGCCGGGCCCACCATGATCGCCCGCGGGGTGGACGCCGACGACTACCTGAGCAGGCTCGCGTTCACCGAGCATCTGATCGACCTGCAGGCGGCCAGGCTCAGCGGGTTCGCCAAGGTCCGCGACGACCACCAGCGGGCCCAGTCGGAGGCGGCGGCCCGCGCCGAGGAGCTCGGCACGCGGGTGAAGGACCTCGCCGACCGCAGGGCCAAGGCCGAGAAGCTGATCGAGAAGATCAGGGACAAGATCGACCAGCTCTACCGGGCGCCGGGCGTGCGGCGTTCGGACGGCACGTGGGTGCCGCAGCTCCCCGAGGGCTCCGACCACATCACCCCGCGCATGCGCCTGGTGAAGAGCCTCGTCGCGGAACGCTTCGACGTGCCGTACGGCATCGGCTGCTACCGCGCCATCCAGGACGGCGGCGAGCACCCGCTGGGCCGCGCGTGCGACTTCATGCTGAGCCGCGGCGGCGCCATGCCTTCGGCCGCCGAGGTCCGGCGTGGCGACGAGATCGCCGCCTGGGCCATCAAGAACGCCAAGCGGCTGGCCATCATGTACATCATCTACCGGCAGCGCATCTGGCACGCCCGCACGGGCACCTGGCGCGTGATGTCAGACCGGGGCGGCGCGACGGCCAACCACTACGACCACCCGCACATCTCGGTCTACTAGCGTTCAGAACTCGTCGGACCCGGAGACCTGGCGGATCGTGAAGACGTGCCGGGTGGCGGCGCAGACCGTCTCCAGGACGTGGACGGGCGTGCCGTCGGTGGAGTAGCCGGCGCGGAGCACCTGGACGATCCACTCGCCGGGCTCCAGCTCCAGCGTCTCCCGTTCGAACGGGGTCGGGGGGCGGGCGGTCAGGGTCTCCTCGGCGTGGCCGAAGGCGTGGCCCAGGGCGGTCAGCGCCGACTGGAGGGACGGCCGTACGAAGCCCGGCTCGGCCAGGCGCGTGCCGCCGAACAGGTCGAGGCGGAAGTAGCTCGTCGCGATGCGCACCGGGACGCCGCCGGCGGTCATCATCTTCCGGCGGGCGATGACGCCGGTGCCCGGGGCGACGCGGAGACAGGCCGCCACCTGGTCGCCGGCGGGCTCCGGCCCGACGTACAGCATGCGGCGGCCGGCCTGGAGCCCCTGCTGCTCGGCCTCGGCGAGGAAAAGCGACTCGGAGCCCCGTACGGCGGGCTCGGTCGGCAACGAGCGCCGCACCAGCACCCGCGGCTGCACGCCCGGCTGAGTTCGCATGGGGCTCCTTCGCCTTCGCCTGGACTGCCCGGGGGCACGGGTCGCTCTCCCGCCCGACTCTAGCCGCCCCATGGCGGTGGCCGGCAGCGGGCCGGGGAGGAGTAAGGTCATCTCTTGATGCAAGCGGCTTGCAAGGAAAAGTGAAAATAGTCCTGTTATGGCGTCAGTTGCTGAGCTCAGGTCAGGCGATCCCACCAGTCTCGGAGGCTACGAGCTCCGGGGGCGGCTCGGAGAGGGAGGGCAGGGCGTCGTCTATCTCGGCGCCGACGAGCAGGGCGAGCGGGTCGCCGTGAAATGGCTCCGCCCCCACCTGGCCGGAGACGCCGTGGCGGCGGAACGGTTCGCCAGGGAGGCGGCGGCCGCCCAGCGGGTCGCGCCGTTCTGCACCGCGAAGGTGCTGGCGACCGGGGTGCACGACGAGCGCCCGTACATCGTCAGCGAGTACGTGGACGGCCCGTCGCTCCAGCAGGTCGTGACCGAGAAGGGCCCGTACGCCGACTCGGCCCTCTACCGGCTGGCGATCGGCGTCGCCACCGCCCTGACGGCCATCCACCGGGCGGGAATCGTCCACCGCGACCTCAGCCCCGGCAACGTCCTGGTCGGCGCGGAAGGCCCGCGGGTCATCGACTTCGGCATCGCCAGGGCGCTCGACGCCACCTCCACCATCACGTCCACGCCGGTGGGCACGCCCGCGTACATGGCGCCCGAGCAGATCCTGGACCGGCCGGCGGGGCCACCCGCGGACATGTTCGCCTGGGCGGCCATGATGCTGTTCGCCGCCAGTGGCACCGGGCCGTTCGTGGCCGAGTCGGTGCCCTCGACCATCCAGCGGGTGCTCCACACCGAGCCCGACCTGAGCCCCCTCACCGGATCGCTGCGCGAGCTCGCGGGGGCCTGCCTGGCCAAGGACCCGGCACGGCGGCCGACGGCGGAGCAGGCGATCCGCCGGCTGCTGCAGCACCCCACCGCCGGCCCCACCTCGAATCCCACCTCCAACCCCACCGAGCTCCAGCAGGCCGCCACCCTGATCAACACCCTCCACCTGGACCCCTCCTTGGACCCCTCCCTGGATCTCCACCTGGAGGCCCACCCGGACGCCCGACCAGGGCCCCGTTTCCACCCCGCCTCCCGGCCGGAGCCCGCACCCGGCTCTCGGCCCGGGCCGTCACCCTGGATGGCGCCCGGCACGCGGTCGCCGTACCCCCAACCGGGCCAGAGACCGCAACCAGCCCCGGGACCGCAGCCGGGCTGGGCGGCCCAACCGGCCTCGGGACCTCAGCCGGGCTCGGGACCCCAGCCGGGCTCGGGACCCCAGCCAGGCTGGGCGGCGCAGCCGGGCCCAACTCCTCAGCCGGGCTCGGGACCCCAGCCGGGATGGGCGGCGCAGCCGGGTCCGGGTCCGCAGCCCGGCTGGGGAGGCGGTCACCCAGGGTCGGGACCGCAACTCCCGCCCCCCTCCAGGGGCGGCCGCAGGGGACTGTGGATCGCGGCCGTGGCGGCGGGCACCGCCATCGTCGCGACGCTCGCCGTGGTCGCCGTGGCCGTCGCCAACCTGCGCGACAGGCCGACGCCCGGCACGACCTCGTCCCCGGCCGCGACCGCGTCGCAGAGCCCCAGCCGGACACCGGTCCCGACCACCGCCCTGGCCACGTCGAGGCCGCTCGACACCCAGGGCACCCTGTACGAGAGCCCGGCCGACCCGGTGCGGCTCACCACGTACAAGCTGCGCGACCCCACGACCCAGCAGTGGGTGTACTACGCCCGCGACTCCCTCACCGGAAATTTCGCGAAATATCCGGGGCTGTGGGAGAGCGTCCTGTCACCCGACGGCCGCTACCTGGCCAGCCGGGGCAAGAGCTTCGTCGACGGCCACGACAGCGTGCGCATCACCGACAAGGTGACGGGCGAGACGTTCACCGTGAAGACCTCCCCGCAGCCGCTCAGCGCGTACATCCAGAGCTGGTCGCGGGACAGCGGACGCCTCCTGGTGAACGTCGGCAACCCGGTCAAGAACGTCTGGCAGTCGACCGGGTTCGCGATCGTGGACGTCGCCACCAGGCAGACCAGGATCGCCTCCCTCCGCGAGGGCTCCCTCAAGGGCGTCCGGTACGGCTTCGACCACCTCGACACCGGCGTCGTCGCCATGTCGAACGACACCACCCAGCAGGCGTTGCGCTTCTTCAGCCCGGACGGGCGGCGGGTCAGGCACGTCCCCAACGTGGGCGCGGCGGTCGCCGAGTCGCTGTTCTCGTCCACGGGGGAGCGGTTCGTCACCAACTGCCCGGGGCTCGGCAACGGCACGAACTGCGTCTACGACTCCCTGACCGGCGCCGAGCTGAAACGCTTCCGCTCGCCCTGCGCCAGCCTGGCCACCTGGTACGACGACGACCACGTGGTGTGCTGGGTGTGGGTCGGGCCCGGTGCCCGGACCCAGCTCCAGGTGCTGGACTTCACCGGCAAGGCGGCGCGCGTGCTGCTGGACATGCCGGTCAACGCGAGCAACATGGACGTGATCTACACCTTCACCCGGCGTTAGCGTCAGCCCAGCGTTTCCCACCAGCCGTCCACGGCCGGGGCGGCGTCGGCGTCCACGGCCTCGCCGGGGCGCGGCACCACGATGCTGACGTCGCGGGCCTTGGCCTCGCGCCACAGGCGCTCCACGGGCTCGGCCCACGGGTGCAGGGCCAGCGTGAACGTCGCCCAGTGCACCGGCAGCAGCAGTTCGCCGCCCAGTTCGAGGTGGGCGTTGACGGCCTCCTCGGGGTTCATGTGGATGTCGGGCCAGGCGGGGCTGTAGGCGCCGACGGGCATGAGGGTCAGGTCGAACGGGCCGTGCGCCGAGCCGATGCCGCGATAGCCCTCGAAGTAGCCGGAGTCGCCCGCGTAGAACACCCGCCTGGCCTGCCCGGCCACCACCCACGACCCCCACAGGGTGTCGTTGCGGGTGAGCGTGCGGCCGGAGAAGTGCCGGGCGGCCGTCGCGACGAAGCGCAGCCCCGCCACCCGGGCCTCCTCCTCCCAGTCGAGCTCGATGATCCGGTACGCGGGCACGCCCCAGCGTTCGAGGTGCGCGCCGATGCCCAGCGGCACCAGGAACGGCGCCCGCTGCGTCGCCGTCAGCGAGCGGACGGTGGCCAGGTCGAGGTGGTCGTAGTGGTCGTGCGAGATCGCGATGGCGTCCACCAGCGGGAGGTCCGTGAGGGCCACCGGCACCGGGTGGTGCCGCTTCGGGCCGAGGAACCGTGAGGGGGAGGGGCGCCCGCTCCACACCGGGTCGAACAGCACCCGCCGCCCCTCGATCTCCACCAGCGTGGAGGCGTGGCCGTACCAGATCGCGCGCACCCCGGTCGGCGAGGGGTCGCCCGAGGCCGGCACCCGCAGCGGGACCGGCCCGGCCGGGCGGCGCCGGTCGCGCTCCCTGGCC
>NZ_QNFZ01000824.1 GCF_003313395.1 Nonomuraea lactucae
CGCGGTCCGGGGTGCGGTGCGGGTCGGGCAGCGCGGGGACGCCGAGGAGCGCGACGCGCCGCCGCTCGGCCGCCGCGAGCGGGGACGTCAGCAGCGGCATGAGCACGTACGCGCCCGCCACCAGCGCCACCGGAACCCACACCAGGGCCAGCAGGCCGCTGACCACGCCGGTGAGTACGTAGGCCGCGGTGCGCAGCGGCCAGGTGGACGCGACGAAGCGCAGGGGAGCACCGCGCAGCGCCTGTGCCACTTCCATGGCCGCCACTGTACGAGGTAGGGCCTGCCCACCCCCGGGACTGGGTGCTGGGACTCCTGTGCCCGCCCGCCGCACCACCTTGGATGGGCATTCGACACGTCGCGAAGGAGGAGCTTCATGGTGGGATTCGCGCGCATGCTGGCGGCGGTGCTCACGGGCACTGTGCTCGTCACGGGCAGCACCGCATTGCCGGGCAGCACCGCGGCATTGGGGCCGGAGATCGCGTGGGCGCCGTGTGCGGCCAACCGGGCCGTCGAGTGCGGTGTGCTGCACGTCCCGGTCGACTGGGGCCGGCCGGGCGGGGCGACGTTCGGCCTGGCGGTGGCCCGGCTCAAGGCAGCGGAGCCGGGGCGGCGCATCGGCGTCCTGGCGGTGAACGTCGGCGGCGGGCCGGGCACCGAGTTCGTCCAGGGTGAGGCGAACACGTACTTCAGCAAGGAGATCCTGGCCAGATTCGACGTCGTGGGCTTCGACCCGCGGGGCGTGGGACGCAGCTCCCCGGTGCGGTGCTCGGCCGACATCGTCCGGCGCGAGCCCCTGCCCACGCCGCGTGACCAGGCCGATTTCGACCGGCTCCGGGCGTACGCCGTCGAGCTGGCCGCCGACTGCCGGCGCCGCACCGGCCCGGTGGCCGATCACCTCGACGCGGTCAGCCTCGCCCGGGACCTCGACGCCGTACGGGCCGCGCTCGGCGAGCGCACGATCAGCTACCACGGCGTGTCCGCGGGAACGCTGCCCGGGCAGCACTACGCGGAGCTGTTCGGGAGCAACCTGCGGGCGATGTCGCTCGACAGCGTCCTCGACCACAGCCTGCCCACCGGCCCTTTCCTGGTGAGCCAGGCGGCCAACGCCGAGGACGCGTTGCTGGCGTTCGGCCGCTGGTGCGCCCGGGACCGGGCGTGCGCGCTGCACGGCAGGCACGTGTCGCGGGTCTGGGACGGGCTGATGGCCCGGGCCGACCGGGGGACGCTGCGCGATCCCGCCCTGGCCGGCCGCGTGCTCAGCGCGTACGACCTGGCCACGGAGGCGCATCTGGGCGGCCTCATGGGACCGGATTACTCCTGGCTGGCCGAGCGGATCGCCTCGCTGGAGTCGGGCAGGCCGGGGCCGCGCGGCGTCGTACGCGGCCGGCCGGGCCCGGAGGTGCGGGAGATCGAGCATCCGGCCCCCGCCGCCTGCCAGGACTGGCGGCTGACGATCCCGGACCACCGGCGGCTCGCCGCCCACGCCGCGAAGATGCGCCGGGTCGCGCCCCACATGCGTACCCAGCCCGACACCCAGGCGTTCGCGCTGACCTGCGCGGTCTGGCCGGTCGAGCCGCGCAACCCCCAGCACCGGCTGAAGGTGCCGGCGGGCACTCCTCCGATCCTGCTGGTCAACGCGCGTCACGACCCGGCGACCGGGCACGCGATGGCGGTCGGCGTCCGCCGGCAACTCGGCCGGGGCGCGTCGCTGGTGACCTACGAGGGAGCGGGCCACGGCGTCTACCAGCGCACGGCCTGCACCCGGCGGGCGGTCGACGACTACCTGCTGCGCCTGCGCGTCCCCGCCGAGGGCCGCCTCACGTGCGAGGGCTGACCTCTGCCTTCACCCGCCACAGCGGCATCGTCGCCAGCACGGTGAGCACCGTGGCGGCCGAGGTCAGCAGGCCGGCCTCGCCCAGAGGGTGTGACCCGGATACGCGGGGCTACGAGATGATCTTTGGCTCTGACGGGCGATCGGGCGGTGCGCGCCGCCCTGGCCCTGATCGCCGGCCTCGTGATGGGATGGCTCCTCGGCTGGGCGGGGACGGACTGGCCACCGCCACGCGACCACCTGGTACGCGACCACCTGGTACGCGAGCGCAACCGGCCGCGTTCAGGGTGCCGTCGGGAACTGGTGTCTGGGCTCAGGTCCAGGCACCGGCCAGAACCCGGGCGACGGTGGTGCTCAAGATTCGCACACCGCGCACCGAGCCGGGATCGACCATGGCCAGGTCGCGTACGCGTTGCAGGCGGTAGTCCAAGGTCCTGGGATGGATGTGCAGGGCGGCTGCGGTGGCGAGCCGGTTCATGTCAGCGCGGTAGTAGGCGTTCAACGTCAGCACCAGATCGGGCCCGTTCGCCAGGCGGCGGGCGATCTCCCGCAACCAGTGGTCGACCTCGGGGAGTTGGGCGGCGCCGAGTTCGACGAAGACGTCGGCGACTCCGCAGACGGTTCGCGGCGTGGTTTCCACCGGTGCGACGTGGGCCACGCGCCGTGCCAGCTCCGCCGTCTTGGTCAGGGCGTTCACCGGGCCGGCGGCCGTCCCCACCGCGCAGGGCCGGCCCACCCGTCCCACGATCTCGCGGACCAAGCTCAGGAGCCGGTCGCCCTCCGATGCCATGGGCGACAACGACAGGGGAGACAACGACAGGGAGCCGTCGTGCGGCACCAGAGCGAGCAGCTCGTTCGGTTGCTGCCAGCACAGTGGTACGAGGTGGCTTTTGAACACGCTCGCGACGAGCTCGTCGTGTGTGGTGTCGGTTGTGGTGTCGGCGCGGCCGAACAGTTGGCCGGGCACCCTGACGATGACCACCAGGTAGTGCTCGTGCAGGTCAACGCCCAGGCTGCGCGCGAGGCTGGGGGCGGTAGCGTCGCCGGCGAGCAGCAGCTGGGTGAGCGTACGCACCCGGGTCGCCACGGAAAGGCGCAGGTGCTGCTCGTCCATGTACGCCGTGAGATAGGAGTCGGTGCCTCGCGTGCCCTGGGAGCCGAACCACGACATCAAGTGCAGCACTTCCCGCACGTCTTGCCCCTCAGCCGCGTCGTAGATCTCGCGGAGCATCAGGTTGGCGTGCAGCGTCAGCACCCGCCGTGCCGTATCGAGGGAGAACCCGCGCCGCGCCCGCCGCTGACCGATGTCCCCGATGAAGGACAGGTCCCCGGCCACGAGCGGCTGATCTTCGCTGACGCGCTCGACCGTACGCCGGCGAAACCAGACGGCGTAGTCCAGCGTATCCGCGTACGCCTTCGGGTCGGCGGCCTCCTTGCTGTATTCCGGTAACTCGCGCATATACGCGCTGACTTCGGCTCGCGCGTTTGCGTCCGATCGTTTCATCAATAATCGTAGCAGGTCGCTCACGCTGGTCGATCTCCCCTTTTTGTGCGCGTGCCATTTCGCGCACCACGTCGGTCCGAATACCCATCAAATTTTCTGGCCGAGCACATCCTCATGCTAGCTCGCCATGGCGCGACGTCCAGCATCGCGAACAGTCCGGATAAGCATCGCGCCCGGTCATCGGCGGCAACCTCGATTCGTCAGCAGCTGTTCTGTGAGTGGCTCCGCAGTTTGCCAGTAATGTCCCCGATGCGGTTACGTGGGCCGTCGCATGACGCTGCGGGGGAGCCGGGTTCCACGGGCCCGCGCTGGGCTCCTTCCTGATCGTTGCGGCGGGGTCCGGCCCTCAGGCGAGGCCGGGCACGTCGATCAGGCGCGACCAGGCCATGACGAACGCCTGGGCCCAGGGCCAGGCGCGCTCGAGTCGCAGGTAGCGATGCCTGGCGTGGGTGCTCAGCCGGGCGGGCAGATGGTAGAGCCGGTAGCGCATGGTGGCCGGTCCGGCGCTCGAATCGTCTTGATCGTGCAGCGTCACCAGGCGTACCCAGCAGCCCAGGTAGTGGCCGAGGTTGGCGGCCCGCACGGGCCGGAGCATCCAGCACTGCGCGCCATCCACCCCGACAAGGATCTTGGCTTGGCACCACCTGCGGGCCAGCGAGTGAAAGCCGTGGGTCTTCTTGAACGTGACCGCCGGCCGCTCTTGTCCGAGGCCGAGGTGATGCGGTGGCGGCGATGTCGATGATGCGGGTCAGCATCGGCCCGTCCAGGCCGGCCAGCGCACGGCGGGTGGTGGAGTCCGACGGCGCCGCTTCGCACAATTGTCGCGCCAGGTCGCCTGCCGCCCTGCCGGCGCAGTCCGCCAAGGGCCATGGTCAGCCCGCTCGGCACCCGGTACGCGCGTTCACCGGAAGGGTGCGCCTGTTTCTGCACTGGACACGACTTCGACACTCGAATCCTTGCAGCTCAGGGGGCACCTTTCTGTTGTTTCAGGCTAATGCCGTCGGACCGCTTGAATACCCGAGGGTGACACTCCGCTATTGCCGCACTACCACTGCCCTGTCAAGCCGATTGTAAAGGTGAAATGCGACAACCGTAGGCGTTGCGGTAAATCGCAATCTGACCCTTCTCCTGGCTGCTTGTTTCAACATATGTTACGACGACAAAGCCTCCCACTCTAGGTAAGGCTCATGCCGACGACAGCGTCGGCACATCCGGACCACACGGCTGCCGGCCGAACCGGCCGGCCCGACACGATGAGGGAAAATCGATGCAGGGACGAATCAAGAAGGGGATCACCGCGGTGATCGCGCTGGCGACCGCGGCGGTCATCACCGTCGGATCGGCGGGCCCCGGTACGGCGGCGGGTTCGGGTTCCACCACGACCACCCCGCTGCGGGCCTTCGGGATCACCGGTGATGGCCGGCTGATGGCCACGTTCCTGACCAACAAGCCCGAACAGCTCGACTGGGTCAGGCGGATCTCCGGGCTGGTCAACGACACCTTCGTGATCGGGATCGACTTCCGGGTACAGGACGGCAAGTTTTACGCCGTCGGTAACCACGGCGGCATCTACACCATCTCGCTGCCCACGGGCAACCAGGACGTCATCGTCACGAAGGTCTCCCAACTCAGCGTCGGGCTGAAAGGCGCCACATTCGGCGTCGACTTCAACCCGGCGGCCGACCGGCTGCGGGTGATCAGCGACACCGGCCAGAACCTGCGGCACAACCTCGCCACCGGTATGACGATCTCGGACTCCGTCTTGAGCTCCGCTCCGAGTGGCCCGCCGATCACCGGGGTCACCGCCGCCGCGTACACCAACAACGATCTCAACGGCGACACCGTGACCACACTGTTCGACCTCAACCCGGCGACCGACCAGGTCGTCGTCCAATCGCCGGCCAACAACGGCCTGCTGGCCCCGACCGGCGCTCTCGGCCAGGACGCCGCCACCAACGCCGGCCTGGACATCTACAGCGACCTGAGCGATGGCAAGACCATCTCGAACTCGGGCTTCGCCACCCTCGTCCTCCCGAACGGCGACGCGGTGCTCCACACGGTCGACCTGCTCACCGGCGCCGCCACCAGGATCGGAGAGGCGTTCCCCCTGTCCATCACCGACATCGCCATCGCTCTCGACTCGGACTGACCACCGTAAGGCGTCGAAGGTCAAGTGGCGGGGGCTCCGTCCGTCTCCTCGTCCCTACGTAGCCGGCAAC
>NZ_QNFZ01000823.1 GCF_003313395.1 Nonomuraea lactucae
AGCGCCCGCGCGCCCGGCCTACGAGCGCCCGGCCTACGAGCGCCCGCGCGCCCGGCCGTCCCGGCGCGGTTCACGGCGGGATCGGGGGCGGCCCGGCCGGGCGATAGCCTTTGCCCTGATGAACACCACCGTCGCCGCGATCGTCATCGCCGGCTCCCTGCTGCTCGCGCTGGCCAGCCTGATCACGGCGATCCGCGACCGGCCCATGGGCATGGTCCTGCTCGTCGGCTTCGCGCTGCTGGAGGTGGCCATCCTGGTCCAGGCGGGCATCGTGGTGGCGGCCGTCGCCGGCGGCCAGGGCGCGGACGTGGACAAGGGCACGCTGTTCGGCTACCTCGGCGGCGAGATCGTCATCCCGCCCGCGGGGGTGTTCCTCGCGCTGGCCGAGCGCAGCCGGTGGGGGGCGGCGATCCTCGTCGTGGCGGGGTTCGCGGTCGCGGTGATGACGGCGCGGCTGCTGCAGATCTGGCAGGGCGTCGCGTGAGCGTGCCGTCGCTGGGCACCGGGCCCGGCCGCGCGCTGGTCGCGGTCTACGGGCTGTTCGCGCTGGCCGCGGGCGCCCGGGCCAGCGTGCAGATCCTCACCAGGTTCGAGGAGGCGCCGCTGGCCTACTCGCTGTCGGCGTTCGCCGCGCTGGTCTACGTCCTCCTCACCGTCGCGCTGGTGCGCGGCGCGCGGAGGCTGGCGCTGGCCGCCCTGTTCGTCGAGCTGGCGGGCGTCCTCGTCATCGGCACGCTCAGCGTGCTGGACCCCGCCGCCTTCCCCGAGGCGACCGTGTGGTCGGTGTACGGGAAGGGCTACCTGTTCATCCCTCTCGTGCTCCCCCTGGTGGGCCTCTACTGGCTGCTGCTGCGCCGGCGTTAGGCGCCGCCCCGGCCGACCCCTACGCGCGACGAGCCGCCCGGCCCTGTTCGGGACTTTTGGTAGGTGCCAGGAATAAATGGGGGTTTTGGGACTGTTAGCATGCGAGTCGTCCTATGAACCCATTAGTGGATGGATTTTCCCCCGCATGACCGTCCTCGCGTCCGAGCCCAGAGCCCCCGAGTCCCGAGACGGAGCCGGACCCCTCGCCTGGCTGCTCGTGCTGGGAATCGTCCTCGCCGCACTGAACCTGCGCACCGCCGTCACCAGCGTGGGACCGTTGCTCGACGAGCTCGCCGGAGCGCTCGGCATGACCAGCGTGGGCACCGGCGTGCTCACGACGCTGCCGGTGCTGGCGTTCGCCACCGTCGGCGCGGTCACGCCCGCCCTGTCGAGGAAGGCCGGCGAGCACCGGCTGCTGCTGCTCGCCCTCGTCGCCCTCGGCGCCGGGCTGCTCGTCAGATCGCTCGCCGGCTCGGCGACCGTCTTCCTGCTGAGCAGCGCGCTCGCGCTGTCGGGCGGGGCCGTCGGCAACGTGCTCATCCCGACGCTGATCAAGCGCCACTTCCCGGCCAGGACCGGGGTCATGACCACCGTCTACACTACCGCCCTCGCCGCCGGGACCATGCTGGCGGCCGCCGCCACGGTCCCCATCGAACGCGCGTCCGGCGACTGGCACGTGGCGATCGGCGTGTGGGCCGCGCTGGCCGCCGTGGCCGCGCTCCCGTGGCTGGCGCTCCTGCGCAGTGAGCCCGAACGCGACGGCGACACGCCCCGCGCGGGCATCCGGCAGCTCGCCCGGAGCAGGCTCGCCTGGATGGTGGCCGTCTACTTCGGCACCCAGTCGATGATCGCGTACGTCATGTTCGGCTGGCTGCCCATGATCCTCACCGACGCCGGCTACAGCATCGGCCAGGCCGGGCTCATCCTGGGTGTCTTCACCGCCCTCAGCATCCCCGTCTCCCTCCTCGTCCCCGCGATCACCTCCCGCTTCCGCGACCAGCGGCCCGTCGTGGTCGGCCTGATCGCCTGCTATGCGGCCGGGTTCCTCGGGCTCTGGTTCGCGCCCGCCTCCACCGCGATGGTGTGGATCGTGCTCATCGGGGTGGGCATGGGATCCTTCCCGCTGGCGCTCATGATGCTGGCCCTTCGCACGCGTACCGCCGAGGCGACGGCCTCCCTGTCCGCCTTCGGGCAGAGCGCCGGCTACCTCATGGCCGGCGCCGGGCCGCTCACCGTCGGCGTGCTGCGCGAGATGACCGGCGGATGGGCGCTGCCGTACCTGCTGCTGTTCGCCGTGCTCGCCGCGCAGCTCTTCACCGGTCTGTACGCCGGACGAGACCGCTTCATCGAGGACGAGCGGGCGGCGGCCGGAAGCTGACAGAATGGCCGCGTGAATTCGACAGTCGTCACCTTCCCGGACGGTCATGTCGTCGGCCGTTCAGAGATCATCGGGGTCGTGCCGGTGGGGGCCCGGCACGGCCTCGTCGTGGCTGAGACGCCGTTCCACCCGCTCGACCACACCTGGCCCGACCAGCCGGCCGACCGTGGCACTATCGGCGGGCTCCCCGTCGCCGACTGCGTGACCGGCGCCTGGTCGGCGGAGGGTGTCCACCTCGGCGGGGACATCCCGGTCCGGCGGGGCGCCGAAGGCTGGGAATGGCTGGTCGTCCACGTGACCGACTCCCCGCTGCCGGTCGGCGAGACGGTCGACCTCGTCGTGGACGCCGCCCACCGCACGGCCCTGTCGGCCGGGCACACCGCCTGCCATCTGGCCGCGCTCGCGCTCAACGCCGCGCTGGCCGGGCGGTGGCGCAAGGAGGTCGCTCTCGACGGACTCGGCCACCCCGACTTCGACCAGATGGCGATCACGTCGTCCCGCATCTCACCCGACGCCAGCGTGGACGTCTACCGCCTCGGCAAGTCGCTGCGCAAGAAGGGCTTCACCGCCGACGGCCTGGACCTCGACCAGGTCGCCGGCGACGCGAACCAGCGGCTCAAGGCGTGGGTGGCCGCCGACGCCCCGGTCCGGATCGACGTGCCCGGCCCCGGGCTGACCGCACGCCGTACGTGGCACTGCGCGCTCCCCGATGGGGCGGCATCGATCCCGTGCGGCGGCACGCACGTCGCGCGCACCTCCGAGCTGGGCGGCGTCACGGTCGCGCTGTCACTGTCGCCCGACGGCTCGGAGCTCACCACGCGCACCACGGTCACCCGCGAGAGCGCCTAGCGCCGCCCTTGGACGACGGGCAGGAGCTGCAGGCGGATGCCCGAGTCGTACGGGATCACGAACGTCGAGATGGCGGCCCGGTCGGCGCCCGGCTGCCAGGTCAGGGGCACCAGGAAGAGCCTGCTGTTCGACTCGAGCAGCAGGCGGAAGCCCCGATAGCGGTGCCGGAAGCCGGCCTGCTCGCCGAAGTCGGCGTGAGCCGTGATCGCGGGCAGGTCCGGGACGGGATCCTTGGAGTAGATCACCACCTCGGGCAGCCTGTGCAGCATCCGGGCGTCCTCGTGGCCGCGGGCGATGCCGCTCTCCGCGGCGAAGCTGCTGACCGCCCAGAACAGCCCCACCACCCCGATCGCCGCGGCCACGAACCTCGCCTGCCTGAACCTGTCCGCGACGGCCCTGCCCAGCAGCCAGTACGCGTACGTGAGCGCAGGCACCCCCAGCGCCAGGCAGAGCGCCGTCGCGCCGGGCGTCTCCCGCTGGGCGACCACGGGCCGGAAGACGCCGGCCAGGCCGCGCAGCAGCATCGCCGTACCGGCCGCCGCCACCACGGCCACCGCCACCCGCCGTACCCACGGCCGGGGGAGCGCCGCCACCCTGACCAGGGCGGTGTGCAGGAGCAGGGCGGCCATGACGGCGAGCAGCAGCATCAGCACGATCGGGTAGGCCGTCTCCACCCCGTAGAGGATGAGGTCCTGGTTGGGGAGGTCGGCGAGTTCGAGGTAGACGCCGAAGTACTTGAAGCGTTGCAGCGTCGCCACGTAGCCGGCCCAGACGAAGACGGCGGTCAGCAGAGTCGCGGGCGGACCCACCTTGCCGATCAGGTCCAGGTGGTGCTGCAGCGCGGACGGCCGAGCCCCCTCCCCGCCGCCACCGGCCGGCTCAGCCTCCGGCCTGGGCGGCGACGGCTCAGCCTCCGGTCGGGGCGGCGAGGCGGTCCTTGGGGGCCTCTGCCGCGACGGCTCGTCTTCACTCAACGGCGCAACCGACCGTGTTGTACATGGCGGGCCGCGCGGAGTCGACGCGCACGCAGTAGTTGCCGGTCACGGACCAGCTCGCCCGGACCGGCCGGTCGGCCGTGGGGGTCACGCCCAGCCCCTGGCAGGGGGCGAACCGGGTGTCCCGGCAGAGGGTGGAGAGCTTCCAGGTGAGGTTCACTTGGTACGTGCCCAGCGGCGTCGGGGCCTCGTACTCGGGGAAGAGCCCGCAGCCGCTGCGGTCGGTGATCTCGGAGCCCGGCGCGCACGCCACGTCCCCGGGCACCTCGTCGCCGGACTGCGAGCCCGGCAGGCAGGGCCTGCCGGTGACGCCCATCCTGGCCCGCTCCGTGCCCGCCGGGATCGCTCCGCCGTCGGTCGGGTCCTCGGCCGGGGTGTAGGGCCCGGAGGCGGCGGTCAGCGCGTCGATGCGGACGGTCGTGCCGGGCTCGGGGGCGGAGTAGATCCGGCAGACGTTCGTCGGGTAGCGATGGTCGAGGCGTACCGAGGCCTGGTTGTTGTTCACCGTCGGTGTGCGCCACGGCGCGGGCGAAGCGGTGATGGGCGTGGGGGAGGTGCGGTTCTCGCCGGAGTCGCGTTCTTCAGGTGTCACCGTGGCGGCCGGATCGCGGGTCCTGGTCGAGTCGCGCCCGGGACTCTCGGTCGCGCCGGACCGGTCCTCCCCGCGCGTCCCCGTGGGCGTCGGCCTGCCGGATTCCGACCTGGAGGGCGGCCGCTCGGAGGGCTCCGGTTCGGAGGGGGCCGGCTCGGACGGAGTGGGCTGGGAGAGCGTCGGCTCGGACAGCGACGGCGCCGCGTAGGGAGCCGCGGCCGGATTCTCCCCCGAACACCCGCTGAGAACGACGATCAGGGCAGCGGTCATCAACAATCTGGCGTTCATGATCCCCCTGTCTCCATGAGGATCATCGCCCACAGTGGCCGTCTCGTTACGCCTCCTGTCAGCAGGTGTTGACAAGCGGGCGCTTGTCAGTCCATGCTGACACCGTGAACGCCACCGAACTGGCCAAGGCGGCCGCCGATCAGGACCCCGGCGCCGGGCTGGCCGCGGTCGCGGCGCTCAGGACTCTGCTGGAGGAGCTCGAGGCCACCCACGTCTCCAACGCCCGGGCGCAGGGCTGGTCCTGGGAGCGGATAGCCGACGCCCTCGGAGTCAAGCGGCAGTCCGCCCATCGCAAGCACGCCCGCCGGACCGGGAGGTAACGCGCGTGTTGTCCAGGTTCACCGAGCCCGCCACCCGGGCCATGATCAAGGCGGGCGCGCTCGCACTCGACGCCGGCCACCCCGCCCTGACCACCGACCTGCTGCTCCTCGCTCTCGCGGAGACCCGCCCCTTCACGCTCGACGCCTTCACCGCCACCCCCGAGGCCGTGCGCGCGCACGTCGACACCGGCGACGCCCGCGCGCTGCTCGCCACGCTCGGCATCGACCTCGACGAGGTGCGCAGGCGCACCCGCGCCGGCACCGACGCCCCCGCCCGCTGGCGCCTGACGCGCTCGCGGC